>NZ_JBIBGL010000006.1:126844-520942 GCF_042956465.1 Embleya sp. NPDC008237 | reverse complement strand
TCGGCCAAGACCCTCGACCCCACCTGCGTCCTGTTCAACAAGACCAAGGCCGCCTGGGACGCCGTCAGCCTGCCCGCACAGCCCAACGACCCCACCTGTAACGGTGGGCCGGGCAACCCCGACTTCTCGATCAGCCTCACCCCGAGCTCGGGCAACGTGGCGGTCGGCGGGGACGTCACCACCACCGTGGGCACCACGACCACCAGCGGTGCGGCGCAATCGCTCACCCTGACCGCGTCGAACCTGCCCAACGGGGTGACCGCGCAATTCACGCCGGCCACCGTCCAGTCCGGCAACAGCTCGTCCCTGAAGTTGTCGGCGAGTTCGACGGCGACCGCTGGTACGTACACGGTGACAGTGACCGGCAGCGGCGCCACCACCCATACGGCGCAATACACGCTGACCGTCGGCGGCACCGGACCGGGCACCTGCACCGCGCCCGCCTGGAACGCCGACTCGGTCTACACCAACGGCAGCGTGGTCTCCCATCAAGGCCACACCTACCGCGCCAAGTGGTGGACCCAGGGCGAAGTCCCCGGAACCACCGGCCAATGGGGCGTCTGGGTCGACCTCGGCCCCTGCTGAGCCGACCCGCACGCGGCAGGTAGCGCACGCACACCGCGGTCGTTCCCGATCGTGCTGCCCGGCAGGCCCGCAGGTCGGCCTGCCGGGCAGCCGGCACCGGTGTCACGCGTCGCGGTCGCGGACCTTCCATACCCCGGCCGCCACTCCCGCGAGTGTCCAGCCGACCATGACGAGCGGGACCCGCCGTGATGCTCCAAGGCCGCGGCACCGGCCCCACCGCGGATCCCCCGATCGTGGGGGCGCCCTCCCCGAGGCGGGGCAGACAGGAGCAGACGTCGGCAGGTGTACCCGGTCAGCCGAGCGTCCCGGGAGCCGGGGCCTTCCGGGGTCGCCTCCCGCCCGGTTCCGCCACCCGGGCCACCTCGCCCGCGACATCGGGCCACAGCGCCGCGGGCAGGTCGTGGCCGACACCCGGATAGGTGACCAGGCGGGCGCCTGGGATCGCCCGGGCGGTGGCGCGGCCGGCGCGCACCCGCAGGATCGGGTCCTGTTCGCCGTGCAGGACGAGCGTGGGGTGCCTCAGCTCCGCCAACTTCGGCCCGTGCCACTGTGCGCCGATCTGACGGCTCTGGGCCTTCTTGTCGCGCGGCCCGCTGTCGACCTCCGCCTCGACCCACGCGCGGGCCGCCTCCTCGTCGAACGGGTAGCCGGGCGAGGCGATCCCTCGCCACACCGTGAGAGACGCCTCGATGTCCCCCTCACGGCCTTCGGGGAACTTGGCGCGCGCGAGCTTCGCCAGGAGCCCGAAGCGCAGGTAGCGCAGTACGCCCAGGCCGGACACGTCGCTGGGAAGCGCGGCCGACGAGGTGAGGCTGAGCACCCGTTCCGGATACCGCAGCGCGAGCCGCTGGGCGATCAGCCCGCCCATCGAGTGACCGAAGACGTGCACACGCTCCCAACCGAGTTCGTCCATCACCGCAACGGCGTCGTCCGTCATGTCCTCGGCCGTGTACGCCTCGCCCCGCTTGCCGAACAGCGCCTTGAACGGGTTGCCCGTCGCCGTATCCGGCATCCGCGTCGACTCGCCCGCATCCCGCTGGTCGTAGCGGGCGACCTCGAATCCGGCGTCCGCGAACGCTCCGGAAAGGCCGTCGGGCCACCAGAACCGCGCCGTCGCCAGGCCCATCACCAGGAGCAGCGGCTCGCCCCGCGAGCCGTCGAGCCGGTCGTAGGCGATCTCGACACTGCCGTTGCGGGCGTACCGGGTCGGCGTCCACGAGCGCGCCGCGGGAGCGTCTTCCGGTGCGGAATCCCTGGCCGTCGTAGCCATCGTGTCCTCCTCCGCATCAACTGCGATCGATGTTCGCAGTTCTGGGACGCTACGATACTGCATACATCGTTCGCAGTGGAAAGAGGCATCGTCGTGGGCTCGGCCGACAACATCTGGCTCCGTCCCGAACGCGCCGCGCGCGGGCCGGCTCCCGGCTACGACCGCGACACTCTCGCCGCCGCGGGAATGGCCCTCGCCGACGCCCACGGCCTCGCCGCCGTCACCATGCGCGCCGTGGCCGACGCCCTCGGCGCGGGTCCGGCCTCGCTGTACCGCTACGTCGCCACGCGCGAGGAACTCGTCGAACTCATGGTCGACCGCGCGCACTCCGGGATCCGACACCCTCAACCCGGCGGCGACTGGCTCGAAGACCTCCTGGACCTCGCCCGCGAGAGCCGTCGCGTCACCCTCGCCCATCCCTGGCTTCTCGACGCGACCGCCACCCGAACCCCACTCGGGCCGAACACCATCGCGTATCTCGAATGCGCGCTGGGTGCGCTGTCCGGCCTCCAGGTTCCGTCCCGCACCAAGCTGGAGGCGATCGCCGTCCTCAGCGCCGTGGTCGCCGGACTCGCCCGCACGGAGATCAACCAGGCCCGAGCCGGCCGGACCCTCCCGCAATGGCAGCAGGCCCAGGCCGCCTACCTGACCCACGTCGCGACATCGGGCCGACACCCCCACCTGGCCGCCGCATTCGCCGCTCAGGGCACCGACGACGACGAGCCGGTGGAACACCTCTTCGACCGCATCGTCACGGGCGTCCTCACCGGCCTTCTCCGCCCCGACGCCGGCTGACCCGAAAGCCCTGAGAGTTCTGTTCTCCGCGAACACCGGAGGAAAGGACGATGCCGCCGCGGAGGGCGGCGTCCCGACGGATTCGGCTGTTCACACCGCTCACGACGAGGACCCCGGTGCCATGGCACCGGGGTCCGGGGTTTCGGGTTGTCTCACCATCCACCGGTCGAAGACCGGTGTCGTATCCGCACTGCCGCGCGGGGCGGCAGAATATGCGGGGATCGCGTATGCGTGACCGAAGACCACCTTTCGTTCGGATGGACCGCGGTGCCCGCTCGACCATGTCACCGATCGCGGGCTATCCGATGGCGTTCTGGAACCCTTCCCTTCTCCTCTGACTTGCAATTGCTCCGTGCGGGTTTTGCGTTTGCGGTTGCTGCGTTGCGCTTGTTTGCGTCTGCCTCGCCGCCAGTCGAAACCCTCTGCGATTCCCGGTCCCGATCTGCCCGACGATCCTTCCTACGTCTGCCGCCGGAGCCCCTTACCCACACCGGCCCCGACGATCACTCGACATGTTCCACTGCACGGGCAGTTCGTCATCTGCCACGTCCGTTTGACGTTTCCTTCGGTTCCGACATAGAGAACGCTAGCCGCGCTCCACATGAATGTCTACCTTCGGCGTGACAGATTTTCGCCCGTGTCGACGTCCGGCTCCGCCGAGGCGGATCGCGAGGCGGAGCAGCCGGCCGCGGGCCCGATCGGCGCGCCGGAGCGATTCAGGCAATTCCGATGGCGCGGGGCACGGTTCGTGTGTCGCGTGTCGTGGGAGGAGGCCGAACAGGCGGGGCGGCTCGACGTGGGTAATCCTCGGGCACCTGGGCGCCCGGACGCCCGGCGTCGCGAGGGCCTCCCGGGCCCAGTGGGCAAGCATCGGCCGGAGCACCGTCGCATGGGGGCCGGCGGGCGAACACCTGCGAACTTTCGGGGACGACCGAACCCGGCGGACCCGGCGGGCGGCCGGGTCGATCCGCTCGCCGGCGCGCGCCCCCGTGGGGGCACCGCGCCCGAGCGTCATCGCCAGGTCAGCTCTCGTCCGATTCGGTCTGGGCCGCCTCGCGCAATTCGGCGTTCAGGCGCAGGGCCTCTTCCAACTGGTCCTCGAGAATCACGATGCGGCAAGCGGCGTCGACGGCGGTGCCCTGGTCGACGAGTTCACGGGCACGCTGGGCAATACGCAACTGATAGCGGGAGTAACGGCGGTGGCCGCCCTCCGAACGCAGCGGGGTGATCAGACCGTACTCCCCGATCGCGCGCAGGAAACCCTGGGATGCGCCGATCAATTCGGCCGCGCGGCCCATCGTGTAGGCGGGGTAGTCGTCGTCATCGAGCTTGTCGGCCTTGGCCGGAGTCGAGCGGGATTTGGAAGCCATCGGCGCCTCTCTTGAGTTCGCATCCATCCATCGAGTTCACATCCGCCACAGCCGATCGGAAACGCGTCGAGGGGCCCTGGCGCCGTACGGCACCAGGGCCCCGAAAGAAATCCACACCATCCACCGACACCGACGTGTCGGCCTATCCGTTCCGCATCCGCCCCTGAGGGGCAGGCGCGGGGATCGCAATTGCGTGACCGCGGACACCTCTCCTACCGGCGTCTCCACGGATCCCACTCGGCCGAAATCTTCACCGCGCCGAGCGGGCGATCCGGATGGCGTTCGCTCCTTCCTCTCCTGTTCCTTCGTCCTGCAACGGGTACTGCCACCGCGGGTAAAACCGAACCACAAATACTGCCGGTTACTGCTTACTGCTCGTCCTACCGGTACTGCTCGTAATGCACGGCGACCCCGTGGGCCGCCCTCGGTTCTCCTCGGCCCGACAACCAGCCTCCGGAACCCTCGCCGAACAACCAACGGCCCCGGGACTCTGCTGTCGAACCCTCAACAACGCGCGCCAGTTCGTCTCTGTCGCGCCTCACTGATTCGCTTGGCTACGGAAGAAAACATACCTACCGATCCTCCCAATGTCTACTCCGGGCAGGACAGATTTTCCGCCACGTCGGGTACGCAAAACAGCTCCGCCCGCGGAGCCGTGGCCGACTCGCCGCGCCGGAAAAACCACCCCGACACGACGACCCACCACGAAGCACCGGCACCTCTCCCAGCCCTCGACGACCACACCACCGGAAGCCCCCGGCCGCCTCGCCGTACCCGCGGCCCGCCGCCCGCCCCGCCCTCACACTCGCCCTCGCCTTGACCCGGCACACAAGTCGAGCACGCGAGAAACCGTGTTCTCGCCCCCGGACGTCGCGCGCTGCACCGGGAATCGCAGCCGACAACGCAGCCACCCGCGCACGGTGTCCGCACCTGTCGATCGGCCGGAACTCCCGGTGTGGGTGTGCTCTTTCACCCTCCGGGGCAGACGTTCGGCCAACCCGCACGACAGGAATCGGCGACGGAGGTGGACGTGGACGAGTACGCCCGGGGGATACCGGAATCGCCCATGGGGTGGGGGCTCCTGGCGGCGGTCCTCGCCGTATTCGGTGCCGCCTTCCTCGTCCGGGCCCTGTGGCGCAAGAAAAGGGGGCACCCGGTGAGCACCCGGGACGACGAGAACCCCAACCGCCCCACCGAAGGTCCCAGCAGGAGTGCGTGGAAGTGGTGGCTCGGCGCCGGGGCCCTCGCCTATGTGGGGACGGTGATCGTCCGGATGGCCATGGGTGCGAGCGGTGTCGAAGTCTGGCTGTTCCCGGCACTCTTGTTCCCGGCCTGTAGCGTCCTCCTGCCGGCAAGAACGGCGCTCATGGCATGGAGCGCCCGAAAGGGCCAGGACTTCCGGGCGCGCCGGCGACACCCCCAGGACGAGGACACCGCCCCCGCCGGACGTTGAACCGGCACCCACGCCCCACTCGCCCGCGCTCGACAGCTCCCTCCCTGACGTCGAAATCACCGGCGCGAACCGGGACGGAAGATCCCGGAGGGCCGCGCGGTCGTCCCCGACCCGGAATTCGTCCTCGAAGCACCACGCCACCCCGAGGATTCGTGTCGACCGACGGCAGCGTCCCGACCCTGGCCCTGGCTCACGGGCCCCGGGAGAGGGATCATGGTGGTGGGGCCGTACCCGGCAGGAGGTACGTCATGGGACACGCACGTGAGGTCATGGATCGGCTCACCGAGGCGATGACCGAGTCCAGAGACATCGCATCCATTGCGGAGTGCTTCGCGGAGGACGCGGTGGCCACCACCCCGGAGGGCCGGTTCCGCGGTCGGGACGCCATCGCGGAGTACATGGGCGAATTCGCCGTCGCCGTACCGGACAGCGGATTCGAACACGAGCACCGGTACGAGGCGGGTGACACCGCGATCGACGAGGGATGGTTCCACGGGACCAACACCGGCCCGGTGAAACTTCCCGACGGCCGGACGCTTCCGCCGACCGGCAACGAGATCCGCGTCCACGGTTGCGACGTTGCCACCGTCAAGGACGATCGGATCGTCGACTACCGGCTGTACTTCGACCAGATGGCATTTCTTGAACAATTCGGATTGGCGGCCGAAGCCCGCGCCTGATCGGAGCGAGCGTCGCCGAGGGCGCTGCCGGCACCGACGCGCGCCGCCGCGGCGTGCGCGTCGGGCGCATACGCCCGGGCGAACGGCACGGGCGGCGTCATGCTCGCGCGCGACGAGTCGGCGGAGCCCGCGTACGTTCGTCGTCGAGGGCGGACGTCGGTTCGCGGGCGTGCGCATCATCCGGCCACCCGGCACGCGCCGGCACGTTCGGCGGTATCGTCGCGCGCCCGCAACTTTCCGGCAGCGGGAGTCCCCGGCTTCGGGCTGCAATCGCCGTGACATGATCACCGTATGGAGGTCATCGACGCCGGCCGGTTCACACCCGCCGCAGACGGTTCCGCCGATTACGTCGAGCACTTGCGGGTGCCCGCCCTCAGCTTCGGGACGTACTCGATCCCCGCCGGACAGCCCGACGATCAGGCTCCGCACCGGGAGGACGAGATCTACGCCGTGCTCAGCGGCCGCGGGACGTTCACCGCCGGCGGACGCACGGTCGATGTCGGCCCCGGCTCCACGCTGTTCGTCCCGGCGGGCGAGGAGCACCGCTTCCACGACGTCACCGAGGACCTCACGGTGCTGGTCTTCTTCGCGCCCGCCTACTCCGGGCGGCCCTGACCCGCACCCTGCCCACCGGGGATCGCCGCCGCCCGCCCACCCGTTCCCGGACGCCGTCCCGTCGGGGGTTGGCCGTTGTCCCGCTCCCCGGCGGTCGCCGGGGAGCGGGAGGAACTCGGTGCGGGTGGATCAGTGGGTGTAGAGGTAGAACCAGCCCTGGGAACTCGGCGTGCAGTAGAAGTTCGGGCCCCAGAGTTGGATGCCCGCCTGACCCGCCGCGTTGCACTCGGCATACGTCGTGTAGACGCCGCTCACATGGAACTCGCCTGCGGCGCTCGCCGAGGTCGCGGCGCCGATGGGGAACAAAACCGCCGCAGCGACGGCGACAAGCAGCCCGATGCGTTGTCTCACGTGCCAACTCCTTTTGCTTGGACGCGATCTGCCTGATCGTCAGCTCGGGTCGGAGATGGTGCGATGCCAGTCGCATGCTACGGGCGCAACACCGGAAAGGTCTAGACCAACCACCCAGGCAATGGACCGCCCCGCGGCGCGTGACCACGCGGGCCGGCCTGCGAGCGAACCACCCGGCCCCCTCCGGGTACCGCGACCGACGCCCCGCCGAGACATCCGGCCCAGACGCCGACGCGCACCCTTCGTGATACGTTCTGCGTCGCCGTACGCCGCTGCGAACCGAGGAGGTGAGACCGATCAACGCTGGGACAGGTCGGGACTCCCTCCCGCGCAGGGTCCGGGGAGTGCCCGCAGGAGGCACCCGAAAGGCTTGACACGCCATGCGCTTCACCTTCGAGACGTCGTCCGACGACGTCACCGAACAGCTCTTCACCCTCGGCGAGATCCCCGGCGTGCTGTGGACGCCGGACGGCGCCGCCGGTACTCGTCCCCTGATCCTGATGGGCCACGGCGGCGGGCAGCACAAGAAGGCCCCCGAAGTCGTGGCCCGGGCCCGCCGTTTCGTGACCGAGTGCGGTTTCGCGGTTGCTGCCGTCGACGTGCCCGGCCATGGTGACCGGCCGAAGGACCGGGAGTACGACCGGATCGCGACCGAGAACCGGGCTCGCGTGGATGCCGGTGCGGAACCGGCTCCGCTGATCGCCGACTTCCACGCACTCGTCGCTCGCCGGACCGTCTCGGAATGGCGGGCGGTCCTGGACGCGCTACGCCGGCTCGACCACGTCGGCCCCGGTCCGGTGGGCTATTGGGGCGTCTCGTTGGGTTGTGGACTCGGCGTTCCCTTCGTCGCCGCAGAACCGCGGGTCCGCGCAGCGGTGTTGGGCCTCGGTGGGGCGCAGGCGTCGGCCGAGGCCGCCGCGCGGATCACCGTCCCGGTGGAGTTCCTGGTGCAGTGGGACGACGAGCGGGTGCCTCGGGCCCGGAGCCTGGCGCTGTTCGACGCCTTGGCCTCGGCCGAGAAGACGCTGCACGCCAACCCCGGAGGACACGGGGAAGTCCCGGCCTTCGAACTGGACAGCACGCTAAGGTTCTTCGCCCGGCATCTCGGCTGACACCGCCACGGGTGGTCCGCGAGGCGTCGATCGGGATCCGCTCCCGATCGGCGCGTCCGGGAAGCGCCCGGGACGAACACCTCGGGCATCGCCCCGACGCTCGTTCACGAACGGGCAAGTGTGCCCGTACGCACGCCGTGCAGCGCTGTTCCTCGCCGCGGTCAGGCGAAGTGTGCCGCGACGAGGGTGGCCGCCTCGGCGAGGAGGGGCTCGTCGGCCGGTGCGTGGGCGTCGGGCTTGGTGCCGAACACGGCCAGGACGAGCGGGTCGCGGCCGGGTGGGCGGACGATCGCCACGTCGTTGGTGGTGCCGTAGCCGCCCGTGCCGGTCTTGTCGGCGACGCTCCACTGGGGTGGCAGGCCGGCGCGGATACGGTTGCCGCCGGTGGTGTTGGCGAGCAGCCATCCGCCGAGGCGGGTGCGATCCGCCGGCTCCAGGGCGGTGCCCAGGGTGAGTCGGGCGTAGGTGCGGGCGATCGCCCGAGGGCTGGTGATGTCGGTGTCACGGCCGGGTTCGGCCGAGTTCAGGTCCGGTTCCGGGCGGTCCAGGCGGGTCACGAAGTCGCCGACGGAGCGGCAGAAGCGGGTGACCGCATACGGTCCGGCGGCCTCGCCCGCCCGGCCTCCCAGGGCGCGGAGCAGCAGATTGGCCGCGGTGTTGTCGCTGTGCGTGATGGCCGCCCCGCACAGGTCCGCCACGGTCATGCCCCGGGCGAGATTCTCCGGCCGGCCGGTGATCGGCGCGTAGCCCGAACGGGCGACGTCCTGGTCGGTGTACCGGATGCGCTCGGCGAGAAATGTGCCGTCCCGATCCAGGCCCCGCAGGACGGCCGCGACGAGCACGGTCTTGAACACCGAGCAGATCGGGAAGCGCTCCTGGTCCCGGTAGCCCACGTGCCGTCCGGTGGCCGAGTCGAAGGCGAACACCCCCAGCCGGGCTGCATGTTGCTGCTCCAGTCGGCGCAGCCGGTGGAGGATCTCCGCATCCCGCCCCACCGCCGACGCCGTGCTCGCGTTCCTGCTCACACTCGTACTCGCGCTCGCGCTCGCGGTCGCCGGGACCACCAGGCCCAGCGTCGTCGCGGCGCCGACGGAAAGTATGTTGCGACGGGTGGGGCGGATGCGCGGCGAAACCAAGAGGGTCTCCTTCGGCCGATCCGAACACGTGCACCCATCCAACCGCAGGTGACAGGCCGGGCAAGAAGGCATTCGGGCGTGTCGGCGGTGCGTTTCCCGTCCGGGGGAAGTCTGTGGAACGAAGTAGCGCAGCCCCGCGGCCGCATCGGGGCGGTGCCGCGGACGACCCGGGCGCCCACGAGTGTCACCATGAGGACGGAGAATGTCTCCCCATGAAGACGAACCGGCAAGACCCGACCGTACCGACACCCAAAATCCCGGACGAGTCCTCTTCGCTCGCGTCCCTGCTTCGTCGGTACGCCACCCTGGGGAACGACGCGGACTTCGCGCGGGTAGGGACGTGGGCCCGGCGCGAGTTGCGAGGATACGACGACGCGGCCCTGGACGACCTCCCCGCCTACCGCCTCGTCGAGACGCCACCCAAAGGGCTCGAGGTCGACGCCAAGGGGAGCGGCTGGATGACCAGGGGGGAGCGCGTCGACGAATACAGGTTGCCCGAAGCGTGTCGCGCCTGGGTGCCGGAACGGGTCCCGCTGCGACACGGGGTCGATGAGATCGAGAGTCTGATCGCCGCCCGTACGCGCTTCGACAACTTCATCGCCGTGTCTCCCCCACGCGCGGAGGAGATCGCCCTGTCGCTCACCGAGAAGGTGAGGCCACCGCATGGCGATTTCACCGTCACCGCCGTGTACTGGTCGGTTCCGTATGCGGCCCTGAGTGGCCTGCTGGAGCGGATCCGTGAGCAACTGTCACAACTTGTCGCGGAGGCCGGAGCCGTCCTGCCCGACGGGCAACGGGTGTGAGGTGCGGGACATCCGTCACCGACCGGTCGTGCGTCGGCGCAGGAGCACGACGGGGCAGGGTCGTCGGGTCTCAGCCACGCAGGTCGAACTCGATGTAGTCGACGTCGGTGACGGTGACGTCGAGGTCGTCGGCACGGGTGCCGTGGTCCTGGAAGTACGCCTCGCCCAGGCCCGCGGCGACGATGCGCTCCAGATCGCGTTCGGAGGCTCCGGCGTGGTGAGCGTCGAACAGCTGCCGGGCGCGGGTGGGGGGCAGGGGCTGGGTGATGCGGCGCATGCGGGGGTCGTCGGTGGAGCCGGCCGCCGAGGAGAATCCGAACCGGGCCCGGGTTTCGACGATCACGCCGCCGGCGGCGGCCGCGCGCTGCTCGGCGCGCCGCCTGACTCGGGGTTGCCACAGGCGCCGAACCTCGGCGTCGATCTTCGCGTTGACGGGCGGGGGCGGGTTCTTGCGGTCGCCCTTGAGGTAGCGCTCGATGGTGCGTTGGCTGACGCCGAGGAGTCGGGCGACGTTGCGGGTGCGGCCCTGGTGCTTGCTCACCAGGAAGCGGATGCGGGCTTTGGTGGATCGGGGCGGGTTGCGGGTGAGGACGTGCTGGGCGGCCTGGTCGAGGCCGTCGGCGATCTTGCCCACAGGTGCTCCTATTCGCCTTCGGCGACGGCGTCGACGCCCTTGATGTGCCGGGCCGGGTTCTGTGCTTCCACGAGCAGGCCCAGGGCCCATTCGAGGGGGCGGGTGCCCTCGTGTTTGACCATGCCGGGGCTGACGCCGAGGCGGAAGCCGCCGGGGACCGGCCTGCCGTCGGCGCCGCGCGGGAGTACGTCCAGCGGGGAGGGGCCGGCGGCGGGGTAGACGACGCAGTCGGAGAGTACGGCGATGGGGTACAGGTCGGCGACGGTGGCGAGTTTGCGCATCTTGCGGTGCATGCCGACGCGCGCGTTGGCGATGACGGCGGCGCGGATGTCGGGGCGCCAGGTGGGGCGTTCCAGGGCCGGCCAGCGGTCGCCGGGGCGGTAGCGGGCACCCTGGGGGCGTTCGCGAAGTTTGCCGATGCCGCCCTTGACGGTGGCCTTGATCGCGGCCAGGACGATCGCGCGGGCCGGGTCGACCTGCTTGTGCGTGTGCATCGCGGCCAGGAACGCGACCTCGTCCAGGTCGGGCGTGACGCCGAGGTCGGCCATGGTGGTCAGGTAGGCGTCGCGCAGGCGGGTGTACCAGGGGTCGAGGTACGCGCCGTGGTCCGGGCGGATCCAGGCCTCGAACGGGTCGATGGCGGCGCCGAGTTCGGCCGCGTAGGCGACGGTGGGCGTGGCGTACCAGCCGGGCCCGGTCGGGCGCAGGCCGGTGGGGGTGAACGGGTTCGGCAGGCGCGGGTCGATCTCGATGCCGGAGAGGTCGACGTACCAGCAGCCGGGCATCTTCTTGTCGAACGTGGGCGCGTCCACGTGGACCGGGGCGCCCAGGCCCACCGGCAGCCTGGAGGCGGCGGCGAGGAAGGCGGCGTTGACGTCGAGGCCGACGGCGTGTTCGAGGTTGCCCTCGTCGTCGCCGACCAGGTGGATCGGGCGGTGCCAGTCGTACGCCTCCTCGACCAGGACCTCGCCGGCCGCGCGGGTCTGCGCGACCGGGTGCTCGTCCGGGGCCTCGGGCGGCGCGGGGTCCACGACCTCCGTCAGCGAACCCGCCACCGGACCCGAACGCCACGTGCCGCCGGCCTCGTCCTTGACGGCCTGGGTCGGCGGGCGCAGCTCGGTCATCAGCGCCAGGCCGGCGACGGCGGTGGAGCCGCGGGGGGTGACCACGCGGGCGGCGTAGGCGCCGAGCAGCCCGGCGAGTTCGGGCGCGGGCAGCGTGGCCGCGTCGCCCCAGGAGCGGGTGTCGAGGGCGTCCCAGCCCAGGAACGCGAACTGCACGCACTGCCGGCGGCCGCCGTCGGCGAGGGGACGGTAGACCTTGGTCCAGGGGCCGAAACCGCGCCGGGTCAGCCGCCAGCCGTCCTTGGTGACCTGCTTGACCAGGGCGTCGTCCTCCGGCAGGCGCAGGTTGCGGCGGTCCGTCAACTCGGCCGGCACGCCCAGGCGTTCGGCGGCGGCCGAGGTGAGCACGACCAGCGGGTCGGCGTCGCGGCCGGCGCGGTGCAGCCGCTCCGCCCCCAGGCCCGCGTCCAGGGCCCAGGCGACCAGCGCGGGCAACGACTTCGCCGGGCACGGCAGGACACGGCCGTCGACCAGGTGGGCGCGCAGCGTCTTGCCTTCGGTGTCCAGGACCGCGAGCGGGCCGGCCGGGAACCGGGCGGGCTGTGCCTCCTGGGGGGCCTGGTCGGTCCCGGCGGCCGGCCGGGACCGGGCCGGCGATTTCGCCGTCGCACCGCCCGGGGCGGGGGCCGCGGCGGGACGGGTCGTCGACACCGGCGGACCGGACGCCGTCGCCGGCTCCGACGCGGCCGACACCGGGGCGGCCGGCAACGGGGCGGAGGGTGGCCGGGCGGCGGGCGGCGAGGCGGCGGGCGGCGAGGTGCGGGCCCAGGGCGCGGCGGCCGTCAGGCCGCCGGCGGGTCTCGGATCGGGCGCAGGGCGTGCGGGCGACGCTGCCTCACCGGCCGGGGCGGTTGCGGAGGGGACGGGCTCGGCCGACGCGGCATGGTCCGGATCGGCCGCAGGGTCTGCGGGCGGAACCGCTTCGGCTTCGACGGCCTCCGCGGGCGCCGCCGGCGCGGGTTCGTCCCGGCCGGCGGCCACATCGCCGGGAGCGGCCCCGCCGGCCTCCGCGGTCTGCTCCCGATCCCGGTCCGTGCCGGGGAAACGCTGAGCGAGGCCGTTGAGGAGTCGGGCGTAGGCCTGACGCTGCGGAGGTCGGGGGTCGGTGCGGCCGGACTCCCAGGCCACGATCGTCACGCGTTGCACACCGAGGGCGTCGGCAACCTGACGCTGGGTCAGCCGTGCCGCCCGGCGCAGCCGCGCACGCTCGGCGGGCGCCGGCAGGTCACCCTGGTCGATCTGGTTCAGCAGGGCGTCGACCGCATCGAACAGTCCGTCTGTCACGACTCACCTCCGAGCGCGATTCTATCACGATCCTTGCTCTGAAATTTACCTGATCCGACATCGAATCTGACATCCATATAGTTGGATAGATCGAATCCACCGCCCCCGCAGCCGATAGCCGGCGGTGCCGATCGACGGCCGCCCGGGCGACCACGCCGACCACGCCGACTCGATGATCCGGTTGGCGCCGGCCGCTTCGGGCCGAGGGTGGGACCGGCCGGGGACAGCGGACTCAGGCGCCCGGGACAACCGAGCGGCGATCGTCTATGGCAGGCGATGTGATCGGGTTCCGAATCCGGAACCACCGAATCCGAGGCCGAACCAGGGATCGCAATCGGGGCCGAAGGGCCGCGCGCCGTCCCGCTCCCGAGCCCACCGCCACTTCTGTCCATACAGAGCAAGCAAGGCAACCACCATGAACCACACCGGGTGCCCGCACGGACCGCCTCTTCCGCGCCCCGTCGGCCGTTCCACGCATACCGTCACACCGAACCCGAACCCCAGTCCGACGCCGAACCCGAACCCGAACCCCGGCCCGAGGCCCAGTCCGAGCCCGGCTCGGCGCCGCGCCCCGGTCTCGCCCGCCCCGCCTCCCGCTGCGGCCTCTCCGCTCCCCGAGGTGCTGCTGCCGGCGATACCCCTGTCCCACCTCGAACACCTCGTCGGCGCACCCCGGTTGGCCGAGGTGCAGACTGCCCTGTGCGAGGCCCGTACGCGCCTCGACGGGCGCGAGGTGTGGCATGTCAGCGACAATCCGACACGCGGCGGGGTCGCCGAACTCCTCCGCACCACCCTGCCGCACCTGCGCGGTGCGGGTATCGACACCCGTTGGGCCACGATCGAGGGCAGCCGAGCGTTCCGCGCCTTCACCAAGGCGCTCTACTACCGGTTGTGCGGAGTGACCGCCAACGAACACGAGGACCCGCCGGACCCGGAAGCCGGACGGGCCCTGTACGAACAGGTGACCCGCGCCGCCGCGCAGCGGCTGCTCGGCGTCGTGGGTCGGCGCAGCGTGGTCGTCCTGCACGATCACCAGACGGCCGGCTTGATCCCGTACCTGCGCGACGCCGGGTGCGTCGTGTTGTGGCAGTGCCACGTCGGCACTCCCCTGCACGCCGAACCGGCGCTCCCCGCATGGGACTTCCTGCGTCGATACCTGGCCGCCGCGCACGGCTTCATCGCCTCGTACGACGGGGCGTTGCCCGCGGGGCTCCCGGATGCGCCGATCCGTATCCTGTCGCCGTCCATCAATCCGCTGGCGCCGAAGAACCTCCCGCTGCATCCCGCCGTGGAGGCGTCGCGGCTGATGGCACGCATCGGGGTCTTCCGGCAGCCCCGGCCGGACCGGACCGGGTCGGGAGTCGGCGATGCCTTCGCCGAGTTGCCGCTTCGCCATCCGGCTCGGATCGACCGCGAAGCCGGCCCGTTGCCGACGGGTACACCGCTCGTGACGCAGGTGAGTCGATGGGACCGGGTCAAGGACATACCGGGTGTGATCGAGGCGTTCACCGACCATGTCGACCCGGACTTCGGCGCACACCTGCTGCTGGTGGGACCCAGGGCGGCCGGCGATCCGCAGGCCGAGCAGGTGCTCGCGGAGTGCCGCGAGGCCCGCGAGCGTCGGCCGGGCCGACGGGGTCGGGTGCATCTGGTGCAGATCCCCACCGATCATCCCATCGAACACGCGCTGACGATCAACGCCATCCAGAGGTGCTCGACCGTGGTGATCCAAAAGAGCCTCGCGGAGGGATTCGGGCTGACCGTGTCCGAGGCCGCGTGGAAGGGGCGACCCGTCGTCGCCTCACCCGTGGGCGGCATTCGGCAGCAGATCGAACACGGCCGTTCCGGGCTGCTGTTGGCGCACGCTCGTGATCTGTCCGGGCTCGGCGCCGGGGTCGACCGGCTGCTCGCCGATCCGGCGTACGCCCGGGAGATGGGCGAGAACGGACGACGGCACGTACGCGGACGCTTCCTCGCCGACAGCGGCGTGCTGGGCCTGGCCCGGATTCTCTCCGAAGTCGCGTAGGCCACGGCGCACCGGGCGCGGACACACCGCGCAACGGTAGTCCGGACCGGCACTCCCGCGCCGGACGAGCCCCGGGCCCCGACCCCCTCCCCGCCTTCCTCCACCACGCCATGCCACGCCACGCCACCAAGGACCGATCCCCATGCGCATTCTCGCCCTCGGCGCCCACCCCGACGATGTCGAACTGCTGTGCGCCGGAACCCTCGCGCGCTACCGGGCACGAGGCGCCCACGTGAGCATCGCCATCCTGACGAACGGCGCGCCCACCACACGCACGACCAGGTCCGCCGCACGAACCAGCGGATCGGCCACACGAAGCACCCGGCCCACCGCACGAACCACCCGGTCCGCCGCGATGGTCGGCGTCCGCGCCCGCGAAGCCCGCGAAGCCGCGTCGCTGCTGGGAGCCGATCCGATCATGCTCGGCCTGCCGGACGGCTTCCTCTACGACACCCCCGAGACCCGACTGCTCGTCGTGGACCTGCTGCGCCGTGCCCGCCCCGACCTGCTCTTCGCACATCACCCCGAGGACTATCACCCCGACCATCGCGCCGCGAGCGCCCTGGCGAGCGCCGCGCGGCTGCTGGCGCGCGAGCCGGGCATCGAAACCGATCACCCCGCCCTCGGCGCGGTGCCGGCCATGTTCCACATGGATACCCTGACCGGCGCGAACGCGGGTACACCGGACCTGTGGGTCGACATCACGGACACGATGGCGACCAAGGAGGCCATGGTGTCGTGCCACAAGAGCCAGAACGACCGTCGCCGCCGGCGTGCCGGCCGGGACTTCGTGGATCTGGCCCGGCGGCAATCCGCTCTGCGCGGCGGCGAGGCGGGCGTCGCCCACGCGGAGGCGTTCACCGGTACGCGGGCCCATCCGCCGACGACCGCGGCCGACCTGGAATTGCCGTGGATCGCTCGTACCATGCCCGCCCCGGACGACGCGGCCCGAGCCGACGAGACGACCGACGAGCACCGCCGAACCGGGGCGTGAGACCCCGTGAGCGAATGGAACCCCATGCGCATCCGAGCCGACGCGGTACCCGGCACCCGCCTCCGGTCGCACCGACGCCGGACCGGGGAGCGCCGATCGCGCGCCGGACGCCGGGGGCTGTACGCCGTGTTCTTCCTCAACGGATCGATCCTGGCGAGTTGGGCGCCGCGCATCCCGCAGGTCAAGGCCGATCTCCGGCTTTCGGACGGGCAGTTGGGTATCGCGCTGCTCGGCGTCGCGCTCGGTTCGATCCCGGCGATGCGGGCGGCCGGCAGCGTGGTCGACCGATTCGGCAGCCGGATCGTCACGCGTGTCGCACTGCCGGCCTACGCGTCGGCGATCGCCCTGCTCGCGCCGGCCGACGGGATGGCCCCACTCACCCTCGCCCTCGCGGTTCTCGGCGCCGCCGTGGGCGCACTCGACGTGGCCATGAACACCCACGCCGTCGACGGCGAACGCGGCACGGCGCAATCCGGCATCTCGTCGTTCCACGGTCTCTACAGCGCGGGTGCGCTCACCGGCGCCCTGATCGGCACGGTTGCGGCGACGGCCGGGGTGCGTCCGGACACACAGTTCCTGGTGACCGCCGCCGTGGGCCTGGTCGTCTCGGTGCCGGCCGCCGCGGTGCTGCGGCCGTCCGCCCACCACGTTTCCCGGTCGCGGACGCGCTCCGTCGGCCGGGGCACGCTCGGACCACGCGGGCGCCTGCCGTGGCTCAGCCTGCTCGGGTTGTCCGTGCTGCTCATCGAGGGGGTGATCACCGATTGGGGCACGGTCTACCTCGCGGATTCGGTGCACGCGCAGCCCGGTGTGTCGGGCGCGGGCTACGTGGTGTTCGCCCTGGCGATGACGCTCGGGCGGCTCACCGGCGACCGCGCCGCGACACGTTTCGGCCCGGTTCGTATCGTGCGTTTCGGCGCCCTGGCGACCGGATCCGCCGCGGCGATCGCGATCGCCGCGCCCACCCCATGGGTCGTGGTGCCGGCCTTCGCGGCCGTCGGCCTGGGCATCGCGTGTTCGTTCCCCCTCGTGGTCGGCGGCGTCGGCCGGCAGTTCCCCGACGCCCCGGGCCCGGCGGTGGCCACCGTCTCCACCACCGGCTACCTGGCCTTCCTCGCCGGGCCGCCGCTCGTCGGTTTCCTCGCCGGCCACGTCACACTCCGCCTGGCCCTGCTCCTGCTCCCCGTACTCGCGCTCGTCGCCGCATCCCTCGCCGGACTCCTGTCCGCCGACCCCGCGCACCCCGGCGGGCGGCACCCGGACACCACCCCCACGGCACCGCAGGCCGACGAACGCGCCTGAAAGGATGCGTCCGGGACACCGACGACCCCGGCGACACGACTCGGACGATCACCGCGGCGGCACATACCTCGTTTGCATGGAAAAGTGATATTGGCCGCCGGAGTTCGCGCATCCATACGCTGGTTCCACCGCACGCCCACGGATGGACCAAGGGACCAAGGGACCAGAAGTATCCTCGGGAGCCTCCAGTGAAAAGCACACGGATTGTGCTGTCCGCCCTGCTCGTCACGTGGGCGGTCGGCCTCCCACCCGCCGCCGCGTCGTCGCTCGCCCCGACGTCGCCGGCAGGCCGGAGCGCGTTCGCCCTCTCCAGCGCCGCCTTCGCCGACGGCGGCGTCATCCCCAAGATCCACGAGTGCACCAGCGGCGGCGGCAACGACCCCGCCAAGAAGAACGAATCCCCACCCCTGACCTGGTCGGGCGCCCCGGCCGCGGCCAAGAGCTACGCGATCGTCATGCGCGACCTCGACAACGCCGACCTCATTCACTGGGTCGTCTACGACATCCCGGTGGGCACGACCTCGCTCCCCCAGAACGTCGACCACGCCTACCGGCCCTCGGTCCCCGCCGGAGCCCGGCAGGTCTACTACCGCGGAAGTGCGAGCCTGTACGGCTACCAGGGACCCTGCTCGCCCTCGACGGTGAACACCTACGAGTTCGTCGTCCACGCGCTCGACCGGACGTCGCTGACCGACCTGAACTCCGCCTCCTCGACCCGCACCGCCGCCAGGGTGATCGCCGCCGCCTCGATCGCCTCCGCCAGGATCAGCGGCGAGTCGTAGGCCCGCCGCCGCCGTGCGGAGCGGGAAAACGGGTCGCGGCGCCGAACGTCCGCGTGCCACCGTGTCGGATCGACGGAGGCACGAGGAGGCCCGATGGCATCGGTCGTCATCTGCGGCGCCGGCGTGGTCGGTCTGGCCACGGCCCTGATGCTGGCGCGCGACGGACACGAAGTGACCGTGTTCGAAAGTGACCCCTCCGTTCCACCGGATGATCCCGCCCAGGCGTGGACGGCGTGGCGGCGTCGGGGCGTGGCCCAGTTTCGCCAGCCGCACAACCTGCTGCCCCGGTTTCGCCGCGTGCTCGCCGAGGAGCTGCCCGAGGTGATCGACCTGCTCGTGGCGGCCGGTTGCTTCGAGGGCAACGCGCTGCACCCGCTGCCCCCGAGCGTCGCCGACTACGTCCCCCGGCCCGACGACGACCGCTTCCGCTTCCTCACCGGCCGACGTCCCGTCGTCGAGGCGGTGTTCGCGTCGGCCGCCGTCGCCGCCGGGATTCGCGTGCGTCGGGGCAGCAGGATCGTCGGCCTGCTCACCGGCGTGCCGATCCTCCCAGGCGTCACGCACGTGAGCGGCATACGCACCTCCGAAGGCATCGAGTTCCACGCCGACCTGGTGATCGACGCGACCGGCCGCCGGACCGCCTCGACGCGCCTGCTGACCGAGATCGGGGCGCCGGCTCCGCTCGTCGAGTCCGAGGACGGCGGATTCGCCTACTACACGCGCTACTTCACCGGTCCGCGACAGCCCGTCCGGCGGGGCGCGCCGTACACGCCCTACGACACCTTCTCGCTGCTGACCATTCCCGGCGACAACGACACGTGGTCGGTCACCGTGGTCGCCACGGCCGGCGATGCGCCGCTCAAGGCGCTGCGCGAGCCCGAATGCTTCACCCGGGTGGTCCGGGCCTGTCCGGCCCAGGCCCACTGGTTGGACGGCACACCGGTCTCCGACATCGTGGTGATGGCGGGCATCCTGGACCGTCGACGTCGGTTCGTGGTGGAGGGCCACCCGGTGGCCACCGGCTTCGCGGCGGTCGGCGACGCGTGGGCGTGTACCAATCCCACCGCCGCCCGAGGGCTGAGCGTCGGCCTGGTACATGCCCAACTGCTGCGTGACGTGGTGCGCCGATGCGCCGACGACCCGGCCGGTTTCCCGCTCGCCTGGGACGAGGCCACCGAACGGGTCGTCACGCCGTTCCATCACGACCAGATCCGGGCGGACCGCGCCCGCGCCGCGGCGATGTCCCCCGACCGGACCGCCGCCCCCGCCCCCACGCCGAGCCCGTTCGGCGCCGCGGCGTTTCGCGACGCCGAGGTCTTCCGCGCCCTCCTGGAGACGGCAACGTGCCTGGCGCTCCCCCGAGAGGTGCTCGCACGACCGGAGATCCGGGAGAGGATCGACGTCGCGCCGCCCGAATCCACGGACACGCCGGGGATACCGGGACCCGACCGCGAGAGCCTGCTGCGGCTCCTCGCCTCCTGACCGGACCGTCCGACCGCGGCAGGGGCGTGAATGCATCGGCGGCACGATCACGTGGTCGCGGCGCATCGGGCGATCGGCCGCCACGACCTCCTCGGTCGGCCGGTTTCGTCGGGCCCGGATCGCCGGCCGGATTCCTCGCAGGCGCGGCCGTGCCCGCCTCCGAGGTGGTGGAGGCGGGCACGGCGCGGGGTGGCTCGGGTGGTCAGGCTCCCGTCGAGTTGTGCGCGTACGGCGACTCGGCTGCGGGAGTCGCCGGCTTGGGGCCGCCCTCGCTGAGGCCGAATCGGTCGTGGAACCTGCGCAGCGGGCGGGGCGCGTACCAGGCCGAGCGGCCGAGCAGGCGCATCGCGGCGGGGACGAGGATGCCGCGTACGGCGATGGCATCGATGAGGATGGCCAGGCCGCTGCCCAGGCCGAACATCTGCATGAAGCTGAGTTCGGCCGTGCCGAAGGCGAAGAAGCTCACCGCGAGCAGGCAGGCCGCCGCGCTGACGATGCGTCCCGTGTGGCCGAGTCCGTCGACCACGGCCGACTCGGTGTCCTCGCCCTGGTCGTGGAGTTCCTTGATCCGGCTGGTGACGAACACCTCGTAGTCCATCGACAGACCGAAGGCGATGCAGAACATCAGCATGGTCATCGAGGTGTCCATCGGCTGTGGGGTGAAGCCGAGCACGGAATCGAGGTGGCCCTCCTGGAAGATCCAGGTCATCACGCCGAGGGTCGCTCCCAGGCTGACCATGTTCAGGACCAGCGCGCGCAGCGGTTGCACGACGCTGCCGGTGAACAGGAAGAGCAGGAGGAAGGTGGTGAGGGCGATCAGGGCCGCGGCGAGCGGGATCCGGCCGATGATGGAGTCCTTGGAGTCGACCAGTTCGGCGCCGGTGCCACCCACCCGGGGATGCGTCCCGGGCGGCGGGGTGACCGCTCGTACCTCCTTCACCAGGCTCTGGCCCTTGTCCGACTTCGGCGCCAGGCCGCTGACCACGTTGATCCGCTGTGCGTCGGGGCGGCCGAGGGCGGCGTTGGCGGGCCCGGGCGGGGTGGAGCGTCCGGCGACGTAGGTTCCGGTACTGGCCTCGACCCGGACGATGTCCTCGCGCTTGGACAGTTCCGCCGCGTAGGCGCCCAGCGGGGCCTCGCCCACGGCCTTGTCGATGACGATGTGCAAGGCGGCCGCGTCGTTGCCGTCGAAGTTCTTCCGCAGTTCCGTGGCGACCTGTCGGCTCTTCGCGTCCTCGGGCAGCACTCGCTCGTCCGGCGTGCCGAGGGTGATACCCAGCAGCGGGCTCGCCGCCAGCAGCAGTACCGCGAGCACGGGCAGCGCGGTGAGCGCGGGCCGCCGCATGACGGTACGAGCCAGCCGTCCCCACAGGGGCGCCCGGGAGGCGGAGCGCTCCTGCTTCGCCCACGGCAGCCGCCCGCTGTTGACCCGGTGCCCCAGGACCACGAACAGGGCGGGCATCACGAACAGGGTGCCGACGGCTGCGATGGCGACGACACCGACCCCGGCGTAGCCGAACGAGCGGAGGAAGTACTGCGGGAACACCAGAAGTGCGCTGAGTGCGGCCGCCACCGTCGCGGCGGAGAAGGCGACCGTACGGCCTGCGGTGTGCACCGTCTGCCGCACCGCGTCGTCCACGGTCGCCCCCGCGGCGAGTTGCTCTCGGAACCGGCTGACCATCAGCAGGGCGTAGTCGATGCCCAGGCCCAGGCCCAGGGCCGTGGTCAGGTTGGTCGCGAAGATGGAGACGTCGATGACGCTGCCGAGGAAGTAGAGCTCCGCGAACGTGCCTGCGATGGCGATGAGTCCGATGGCCAGTGGCAACAGGGCCGCGACCACGCTGCCGAAGACGACCAGGAGCAGCACGAGGGTCAGCGGCACGGCGATGGCCTCGGCCAGGAGGAGGTCCTTGCCCGACTGGGTGCCCAGGTCGCTGTTGACGGCGGCGCCCCCGCCGGCCTGCACGGTGAGGCCGTCCCGGTTCTTTCCGGTGTAGGTGTCGATGAGGCTCTTGGCGTTCTTGTCCCGCTCGGTGTCGTCGCCCTTCACGTGGGTGAGCACCATGGCCTCGCGGCCGTCCTTGGAGCGCAGGGCGGGGTTGTCCGTGTCCCAGTACGAGATCACGTTGTCGAGGTGCCGCTCCTTCTTGAGGTCGGCCACCAGGGACCGGCCGCTCTGCTTGGCGGCCGGGTCGTCGACGCCGCCCTGCGAGGCGCGGACCAGCAGGATCAGGTTCGTCTCGCCGCCGAACTTCTTCTCGATGACATCCCCGGCCCGGCTGGACTGGGAGGCCGGGTCGTCGTAGCCGCCGCCCATCAACTTGCCGAACGCGCCGGCGCCCGCGGCGCCCATCAGGGCCAGCGCAACGACGGCGACGACCAATACGAGCCGGGACCGGCGAATCACCAGTTCGGCTATGCGTTCAAACACGCGCTGACTCCTTATGGCATTCCTGCGGTGAAAACGACGTGAAGCAGCCGGGGTTGGCATCGGGGGGCCGGCGCGGGGCACGCGAAGGTTCCTCGCGCCGGCAGGTTGCTCTGCGGTGCCACACCACCCAGGGCGCTTAGTTGCCCTGCCGTTCGTTATAAGTTGTAACGCCCGCGAACAGCTAGCGTCAAGTGCGTACGTGATAACTTCTAACCAGAGCTTGAGCGCATAGCTCTTCGACGGGCGGCTCGACGGAATCGACGCGGCACGGTGAGGGCACGACGGCCTGCCGAAGCGGCACGACGTAGGCGCCGGGACACCGGCGCGGCGGGATCAGGCGCGTGGGCCGAGGAGGAGGCCGCCGCTTGCGTCGATGACGTGGCCGGTGATTCGGCGGGCGGCGTCCGAGGCGAGGAACACGACGATGTCAGGCCCCGCGGGTCATGGGTTCACGCCGTGACCAGGGGCAGGGTGTGCCAGCCGCGCAGGATGTTGTGCGGGCGCCGGGTGGGGGCACGGTCGGGGCTCGGGGCAAGGGTGCGGAAGCGGGTGGCCAGGGCGCCGAGGACGGCGTCGAATTCCAGGGTCGCGAGGTGGTTTCCGGCGCACTGGTGGATTCCCGAACCGAGCGCGAGGTGGTCACGGCTGTCGCGGGTGATGTCGAACGTATCGGCATTCGGCCCCCACTTGGCGCGGTCGCGGCCCGCGGAGCCGTAGAGCAGCAGGACCTGATCGCCGGCGGGTACGACGGTGTCGCCGACCCGGACGTCGCGGGTGGTGCGGCGGCCGAAGAACTGTATGGGGGCCTCCATCCTCAACGCCTCGGCCAGGACCGCTTCGGTGGGGACGACGCGGTCCCGCACGAGTGCCCACTGATCGGTGTGGGCCAACAGGTGCACGGCCGCGGTGATGGCGTGGATGGTGGTGTCCATGCCGGCGACGGTGTAGGAGAGCATGAGCGGCACCGCCTGGGATTCGTCGATGTCGCCGCGGTCGACCGCGATGTGGATCGCGCCGAGCCAACTGTCGGCCGCGATCCTGTCGCGGGTGGCGACCCGGTCGAGATAGCGGAACATCTCCTCGGCGTGGGGGAATGCGGCTCGGGTACGCGCGTTGTCGGGGCCGAACGTGTCGAACGTCGCGTCGGCGAGATCCAGGAGCAGGGCGCGGTCCTGCTCGGGCAGGCCCATCAGGCGCATCACGACGCCGGCGACGAAGGGGGCCGCCAGGTCGGTGACCGCGTCGAAGCCGCCGTCCCGAGGGAGCGCCTCGACCAGGGCACGGGCGCTTTCGCGCATGTCGCGAACGAGGGATTTCAGCGCCCGGGGCGCCAGTTGCCGCGAGAGCACGCGGCGCAACCGCGCGTGGGCGGCGCCGTCCGTGCCCACCACGGTGCCCACCAGGAGCCGGTCGTTGACCGTGTCGGTCAGGGCGAGGGCGCGTTCGCTGGAGTAGGTCGCCGGGTCCCGCAGCGCGGCGGCGACGCTCGCATGCCGCGGCAGTGCCCAGACGTCGTGCGTTTCGAGGCGGACGGCCGCGCCGAGTTCGCGCAGCCGGGCGTAGGCCGGATAGGGGTCCGCGAGGGTGGCGTCGTCGAAGAGGTCGATCCCGGAGGAGGCGTGCACGCTGAGCCTTTCGTGGCAAGGCCCCGCCCGGATGTCGTGCGCATGCCGACAACGGTGCTCGGGGGCGTGGGCTGCCAAGATCCGCCGGACCCGGGCCGGGGGTCAAGGGCGCATCGAAGCACGAGGCGCGAACGCGCGCGGCCATGGACTCGGGGGGCGCACCGACCGGCAGCCGACCGGGCAGCGCTGGTTCCCGTCGGCCGCGTGGCCCGGCGAGGTGGCCGATCGGCGGCGCGGCGCCGGACGACACGGCTGCCGGCAGGCGGCGATTCCCGGTCGTACGCACACCGTCGGCTCGGGCACTATCCCCTGCGGGCTTCGAGCGCGTCCAGGATCAGGTCCAGGCCGTAGCCGAACTCGCTCGCGTGGTCGTAGCCCGGCTGCAGGGCGTGGCCGACGATCACCTCCCTGAGGTAGGGCAACTCGTCCGCCGACACGTGCTCCAGGATGTCTTGGGCCAAGTCCCCGACGTCGCCCGGGGTCGTCGCCGGCAGGTTCGACTCCTGCAGGACGTATCCGCCGACGTAGCTGTCGATGAGCGAGACGGCGTGCACGGCCATCGCCGGTGTGAACCCCGCCTCCCGAAGCACGCCGAGGACGGCGTCGTGGTGGCGCAGCGTCGCCGACCCGGGGTTGCGGCGGGAGTCCATGAGGCCCAGCGCCCAGCTGTGCCGCGACAGCACCGCACGCGCGGAGTGGGCGCGGACCCGGATCGCGTCCCGCCAGTCGTCGCATTCGGCATCGGGCAGGTCGATCGCCGCGAACACCGTGTCGACCACGCCGTCGAGGATCGTGTCCTTGTTGGGCACGTGGTGGTAGAGCGACATCGCCTCCACGCCCAGTTCCTGCGCCACCTTGCGCATCGTGATCCCCTGCACCCCGCCGCTGTCCGCCACCCGGATCGCCGCTTCCAACACGCGCTCCTTGCTGAGCGGTTGCCGGGGTCGGGACGGACGCCGTGACGGCGGTGACGGCGGCGGTGACACGGCGGCTCCCGGGGTCGGACGTGTTGACAAGCTTACATGCGTAAGCCAGCCTTACGAGCGTAAGCCCGGGGTCGGGATCGGCCGGGAGGCCGACGATCGCGCCGGACCGAAACGCGCCCTGTCGGGGCGGGAGAAGGAGACGCCGATGCCGATGCCGAGGTGGTGGGGGCATGTGAACAAGCGGATGTTCAACCCTCGTGCGATCGCGGGCGGGAAGTGGCCGGTGCTGACCCACGTCGGGCGCACCTCCGGCCGGACGTACCGCACACCGCTCGACGCGCATCCCGTGGACGGCGGCTACCTGTTCGTCCCGGTGTACGGCTCGGGCTCGGACTGGGTACGCAACGTCCTGGCGGCCGACGGTGCACGGCTCCGGGCCGGCGGGAAGGAGATGAGACTCGCCGCCCCACGTCTCGTCGGAGCAGCCGAGGCGTTCCAGGCGCTCCCCGACGAGGTGGCCCGGCCACCGAAGCTGCTCCGGATCACCGAGTTCCTGCGGATGGACCTGGTCACCGACTGACGTCCGACTGCCGACCATCCGCCCCCGCCCGGCCCGGAGCACGCCCCGCTGTCGGGCTCGTCCGACTCGACGTGACCGCCCGCCGAGACGCAGCCCTTCGCCGTCCGAGCATCGGACCCGGCGGCCGTAACCCGGCACTCGGCGCCCGGCACCCGGCAGCCGTCACCCGACGGCCCCCGCGCCCGGCGCCCGGGCCGGTGCCGCATCGATCGCGGCACCGGCCCGGAGCGGTACGGCACGTCGACCCGTCCCTCGAACCGGACGAGTCCCAATCAACCGATGGTCTCGGGCGGGACCTCGGATCGAGCCGCACGCACGCTTGCCACCTCGTACAGGAGGTTGTTGACCGGCGTCGCGGTACCCGTGCGTGCGCCCAGGCGTACCACCGCGCCCGTCCAGGCCTCGAGTTCGGATCGGTGGCCGGAGGCGATGTCGCGCTGCAACGAGGATGTGCCGGTGGCGGGTTGTCCGTCCACGAACGCCATCGTCGTGTCCAGGATGTCGTCGGGCAGTGCGATGCCCATCGCCTGCGCGACCTGCCGGATCTCGCGCATGGCGTCGACGAGCAGCCGACGTGTGCCTTCGCGGGAGCGCAGCACTCCGATGGGCGCGTCGGTGGCGACGCCGAGACCGCCGAACGGCACCACGAACAGGAACTTCGCCCACAACTCGGCCCAGATGTCCGCGGATATCACCGCGGTCGTGCCGGCGGTGTCCAGCGCGGCGCGCAACCGTTCCGCTCGTTCCGTCGGCCGGTTGTCCCATTCCGCGAAGGTCAGTGCGGCCGGGCCGCCGACATGGCGCACTCGCCCGGGCCCGTCCAGGTTCGCGAAGATCTTCACGGTGCCGGGCAGGACGGCGTGTCGGCCGATCGCCTGGGCGACCTGTTCGGGGGCCTCGACACCGTTCTGCACGGTGACGACCGCCGTTCCCGGACCGACGAGCGGCTCCAACGCCGCGATGGCCGGGGGTAGTTGCCAGGTCTTCACGCACAACATCACCACGTCGACCTCGCCGATGTCGCGGGTGTCGTCGGTCGCCTGCGCCGGCGCGACGGTGAAGCTGCCGGCCACACTGTCCACGGACAACCCTTCGCGCCGCAGGGCCTCCAGATGTGCACCTCGTGCGACGAAGGTGACGTCGTGCCCCGCGGCGGCCAGCCGGCCGCCGAAGTAGCCGCCGATCCCGCCGGCACCGATCATCGCCACTCGCAACGTCTCTCCCATGGAGAACCCCTTTCCCGGGCACCGCCTGAACCACGGCCACTCACCGACCGCGGGTCCACGCCTGAAAGCTACCTGTGGGACATCCGCGTGATCATGCGGACCCGGTGCCGGAAGGGTCGCCGGCCACGCCTTGCGCGCGGCCTCGGCCCGCCGGCGGCCGACTCTGATCCCGCGCGAACGCTCCGACGGCCCTACGCGTGGGGCGGCTCCTTGCGGGGTGCGACCAGTACCGGCCGTTCCGGCAGGGCGAGTTCGACGCGAGAGCCCAGGGGCAGCGTCGTGGCGACGTGCGAGGGTATGTCGATCTTGACCGTCGCGCCGGCGGCCGAGCGCACGCTCAGGCGGGTGACCGCCCCCAGGAAGGCCGCGCCCAGCACCTGCGCCGAGCCGTCCGCCGCGGCCACCACCTCGATCGACTCCGGGCGCAGGAGCACGTCCACGTCACCGTGGGCCGGGTCGCCGTCGATCGGCAGGGTGCGGCCGAGGACGCGCACCACCGCACCGTCGGCGTGGGCGGGTACGCGGCTCATCACTCCGACGAACTCGGCGACGAACGCGGTTGCGGGTCGGGCGTACAGCTCCGCCGGCGGTGCGCACTGTTCCAGTCGGCCCGCGTTCATCACCGCGACCCGGTCGGCGAGCGAGAGCGCCTCCTCCTGATCGTGGGTCACGAACAGTGTGGTGATGCCGAGTTCCTGCTGGAGCCGGCGGATCTCGTCGCGCAGGGTCAGCCGTACCCGCGCGTCCAGCGCCGACAGCGGTTCGTCCAGCAGCAGGACACGTGGGCGCAGCGCGAGGGCCCGGGCCAGCGCGATCCGCTGTTGCTGGCCGCCGGAGAGCTGGTGCGGATACCGGTCGGCCCGGTCCGGAAGGCCGACCAGGTCCAGGAGTTCGCCGGCGCGAGCGCGCCGCTCGGCGCGACCCACGCCCCGCATCCGCAGGCCGAATGCCACGTTGTCCAGCGCGCTCAGATGCGGGAAGAGGCTGTACGACTGGAAGACCATGCCCGCGTCGCGACGATGCGCGGGGACTCGGGTGATGTCCTCGCCGTCGACCAGCACTTCGCCGGCGTCGGGGTGCTCGAAGCCCGCCACCACCCGCAGGGCGGTGGTCTTGCCGCATCCGGACGGACCCAAAAGGGCGACGAGTTCGCCCCGACCGACCGTCAGGTCGAGACCGGCCAGAGCCCGCACGTTCCCGAACGAGCGTTGCAGGCCCCGGAATTCGATCGTGGCCCCGGCTGCATCGGCGGCGCCGATCTGCGGTCCGGCCTCGGCGAGGGTCTTCGGCTGGTCGAACGTCATGGTCACGAGGTCTCCGGGGTGGTGTTCGTCCGGGCGCTGCGCGGCCGGCCGGCGGTGGCGAGTGCGAGCAGCAGCACCCAGGTGACGAGCAGGCCGATCACGGACACCGCGACCGACATCTCGGCCTGCGAACCGCCGATACCGACGATCCACACCGCGAAGGGGCGGTAGCCCAGGATCGCGGCCACGGTGTACTCGCCGAGCACGAGCGCGAGGGTCAGGAACGCGGTGTTGAGCAGCGCGCCGCGCAGGTTCGGCAGGACCACCCGGAGCACCGCGCGCGGCCAGGTCGCGCCGCACGCGCGCGCCGCCTCGACCAGCACCTTCAGGTCGATCGCGGCGAGCCCGCCGTCCAGCGTGCGGTACGCCAGCGGCAGCGCCATCAGCGTGTACGCCAGCACGAGCACTACGGGGAAGTCGGGGTCCTGGATGGCGATGAACGTGTCGTACAACGGGGTGTCGGCCAGGTGGTCCGGCCCCCAGCGCAGCACCGTGCCGATGCCGGCGACCAGCGCGATGGCGGGCACCACCAGCGGCAGTGAGCACACCACTTCGATCACCCAGCGCAGTCGCGGCGCGGTCAGCCGTACGGTGATCAGCGCGGGCACCAGCAGCAGCAACACCAATACCACGGTGGCAGCGGCGAGTTCGAGGGTGAGGACGAGGCTGTCCAGGAAGCCGTCGGCCCCCAGGATCCCGGTGTACGCATCGAACGTGATGCCCTGGCCGGGCACGTCGATGCTGAAGACCACCGAGCACACCATAGGCAGCAGGAAGTAGGTGCCGGCGATCAGCAGGACGACGCCCCGCGACCAGCGGATCCGGCCTAGTCGAGCCATCGGGCACTCCGGCGCTGAAGGGGCAGGTGAACGGCGGTGACCAGGCCGGCCACCACGACCATGTCCAGGCTGAGCGCGAGCGCCACGTTGCCCTGGTCGACCAGGACGTTGCCGGACAGCGCGTCGGCGATCTGCATCGTCACCAACGGCACCGAACTGCCGACCATCGCGGCTGCCGTCGCGTAGGCGGCGAACGCCGAGCCGAAGAGCAACACGAATCCGCCGAGCAGCGCGGGCGTCAGGATCGGCAACGCGACGTGCAACCAGTAGCGGAACGCGTTGGCCCCGTTGTTGCGCGCCGCCTCGCGCCACTGCTTGCGCAGTCCTTCGAGGGAGGGGGTCAGGATGAGCACCATGAGCGGGATCAGGAAGTAGAGGTAGACCACGGACAGTCCGGTGAAGCTGTAGAGGCTCCAGCCGTGCTCGGTCAGGTCCAATTCGCCGGTCACCACACCGGCGTTGCCGAGCGTGGCCACGAATGCGAACGCGAGTGCGACCCCGCCGAAGTTGGCGAGCACGCCGGATGCGGTCAGTGCCGCCTCGCGGACGAAGCGAAAGCGCGAGGTCACCACGGTGTAGGCGATCGGCAGTGCGCATCCGGTGGCGATCAGCGCCGTGACGGCGGACAACTTCACACTGCCGACCAGCGCGGTCAGGTAGGCGCCTTGCACGGAGGCGGCCATGTTGGCGCCGGTGGCCTGTACGCCGTCGGGGGCGGTGGCCGGCGTGGTGAAGGCGCCGAAGACCATCGCGGCCGTCGGCACGCCGAAGACCACGGCGGCGAACAGCAGCAACGGCGCGACGCCGAGCCAGTGCGGAGCGCGGCGCCGCCGCCGGGGCCGGACCGCACGCGGCGCGCGCGAGGCGGGCGCGGGCGCGATCCGGACCGCGGCGGAGGCGCGGACGTCGGAGAGGTCGGTGCTCATCCGGCGACTGCCTGGCCCCAGCCACCGGTGAGGACCTTCTTGGCCTTGTCCACCTGGTCCGGGGTCGGGAAGACCGGGGTGCCGCCACCGGGCACCGCGGGCAGCTTCGCGGCGAACCCGGCGTCCAGCGTGCCGGCCTCCTTCATGGCACCCATCAGCGCCGGACGGGCGTAGCCCTTGAGCCACAGGTTCTGGCCTTCGGGGCTGTACAGGAATTCCTGCCACAGGCGCGCGGCGGCCGGGTGCGGTGCCCACTTCACGATCGCCTGCGAGTAGTACTGGGCGTAGACCCCGTCGGCGGGGATGTTCACCTGCCAGTCGACGCCCTTGGACTTGAACTCGTCCGCATAGCCGGCGTTGAGGTAGTCCCAGTCGATGCTGATCGGCGTCTCGCCCTTTTGCACGGTGGCCGGGGTCGATTCGACCGGGTTGTAGTTGCCGTTCTTCTTGAGCTTGCCGAAGAAGTCCAGGCCGGGCTGGATGTCGTCGAACGAGCCGCCGCTCGCGAGGGCTGCCGCGTACACGCCGCCGAACGCCGAGCCGGACTTGGTCGGGTTGCCGTTGAGCGCGACCTGGCCCTTGTACTGCGGCTTGAGCAGATCGGCGAACGTCTTCGGGCACTCCTTGATCCGCGCGGCGTCGCAGCCGATCGAGATGTAGCCGCCGTAGTCGTTGAACCAACGGCCCTGGGCATCCTTCTGCGGCTCGGGGATCCGGTCGAACGCGGCGACCCGGTACGGCGCGAGCAGGTCCTGCTTGGCGGCGCTGAGCGCGAATGCGTTGCCCAGGTCCACCACGTCGGGCGAGCGGTCCTGGCCCTTGCGCTGGGTCACCGCGTTGATCTCGTCCTGGGACGAGCCGTCGGGGTTCTCCACCTCCACCTTGATGCCGTACTTGGCCTGGAAGGCGTCGATCAGCGCGCCGTAGTTGGCCCAGTCGCGGGGCAACGCGATCGCGTTGAGCCTGCCCTCCTTCTTCGCGGCGGCCACCAGCGCCTCCATGCCGCCGAAGTCCTGGACGGACGTGGCCGACGCCGCGTCCTTGGCCCCGGCGGGAGCGCCCGGCGTGGCGGAGGTGCCGGCCGCGGACGTCTTGTCGGATGCCGAGCCGCACGCGCTCAGGGTGAGCGCGGCCACGGCGAGGCCGGCCACCAGTCCGGTCGCACGAACGCGGAGCACTGTCACGGGGTTCTCCTGGAGCTTCGAATGGCGTGCCGGAGTTGGCTGTACAACTTGGTCCAGTACGCCCGACGTCGATGTCCGCCACGTGAACGCAGCGGCACGGGCGCGCGAGGTTCCCGGGAAATGGGCGTGCGGCCCGGCAGGCTCTCGACGAACGGGTAGGGTCGCCACGGTCGGACGTCCCGGCAAGGGAATTCGGGGGGTGGCGATGGGGGTTCAGGGCGAGGCGCGGTATCGGCAGGTCGCGGCCGATCTGCGCGAGGCGATCACGACCGGCAGGTACGGCTCCGGGGGCCGCTTGCCCACCGAAGCCGACCTCGCGCAGCACTACGGCGTCTCCCGCGGCACGGTGCGCCAGGCACTCGCGGTGTTGCGCGCGGACGGGATGGTCACCTCCCGACGCGGCACCCGTCGGGTGGTCCTGGGCGCCTCCCGGACGCAGAGCTTCGCCGAATTGTCGAGCTTCACCCGCTGGGCGCGCTCGATCGGCGAAGAGCCCGGGGGGCGCACCGTGGCGGTCGAGCCGGCGGTGGCCGATCCGGGCGAGTGCGCGCAGTTGGGCCTGGAGCCGGGGTCGTCGGTGTACCGGGTGTTGCGGCTGCGCACGCTCTCCCGGGTGCCGGTGATGATCGAGCGTACGGTCTATCCGGAGCGGATCGGGGCCCTGGTGCAGGGTTTCCCGATCGACGCGGTCTCGCACACCGAACCGCTGGAGGAACTGGGCGTGCTGTTCACCGACGCCGACCACACGATCGATCAGTGGCCGGCCGACGCGGAGGACGCCCGGCTGCTGGGCTGCCCGCCGGGCACGTCACTGCTCCGCGAGCGGCGTCGCACGACGGATCCGGCGGGCGTGCCCGTGGAGTGGTCGCAGGACCGCTACCTCCCGGGCACCGTGGCGTTCACGGTGCACAATTCGGTGGCCACGACGGCGCTGCACCGCCGACGGGGCTGACCGGGACGGCGGCGGGCGGTCGAGCGCCGGCGGCGGGCAACCGGCCCGGCAACGGACGGTCGGCCCGGCGGCCCGTGCGGCCGAGCGCACCGGGCCGACGGTTCACGGCAGCAGCAACCCGGTCAGCAGCGGCCGGAAATGGGCGAAGTCCGGAACACGCGCGTCGGCGTCCTTGGCCGCCTCGTCCCAGCGCCGCACCCGGACCGCGTCGACCGCGTACGGCCCGTCCGCGAAGGCCCGCGCCTCGGCCTCACCCATCGGGCCGCCCTGCACGGCGAGCGTGTACACGGACGCGTCCGACAGGCGTGCCGCGTAGTCCGGCTCGGTGGCGCACAGGTAGCGCTTCGCCGCCACGTGCAGCCGGATCGGCTCGGTCACCTCGGGCCCGAACCGCTTCGCGAGCCGGTCCGCGCCGGTGTGGCTGTGCCGGTTGTCCTCGCCCGCCATCAGGTCGCGGCCGGTCAGCGGCCCGTGGAAGTGCCCGATGTCGTGCAGCAGCGCCGCCGCGATCAGGTGCTCGGGGGCGCCCTCGGCCTCGGCGATCGCCCCGGCCTGGAGCATGTGTTCGGCCATCGTGACCGCCTCGCCGAGGTATTCGCCGGCACCCTGGTCGGCGAAAAGGTCGGCGAGTTCGTCGAGAATGGCCGTGTCGATCTCCCGACGGTGCGTCATGCCGCGTCCCCCGCCGTGCGATCGAGGACGCCCAACGTGCCGGCGAGGCCGTCCAGGTCGGCGTAGCAGCCCTGTAGATGCCGCCTGCCCGCACCGTCGAAAGCGGTACGCGCGTGCAGGACCCGGGTGTTGTCGAACACCACGCAGTCGCCCGGCTCCAGCCGCCGCGTCAGCATCGATTCGGGCCGGTTCAACGTCTCGGCGAAAGCGCGATAGGCCGCGTAGAACTCGGCGAGTTCGTCGGCCGGGAGCCGCAGGGTGCCCATCGACCGGTTGTTGAAGCGCACCTCGCGGATGCGACCGGCGGCGTCCGCGCCGATGATCGGCCGGTGCGCCCGCAGTTCGGTGTGCGCGTCGCGGAACTCGAACGGCACCGGCGTACGCACCAACACCCGGTATGCGTCCGGCTGTTCGTCGCGCAACAGCGCGGCGGCCCGGAATCCGTCGACGAAGCCGGAGTCGCCGCCGGCGGCCTCGTTGGCCAGACAGTGCAGGAGTTGCACGGTCGGCACCGGATCGCGATAGGGGTTGTCGGTGTGCGGGGTGATCGCCACGGAGGTGAAGGCGAGGTTGTTGGGTCGGTCCTCGACCCGGACGTCGAAGAGCCGGCCGTAGTTCGTTTCCCGCACGAAGCCGAACGTCCCCGCCACTGCCAGTACCTGCTCCTCGACGCAGGGGACGTCGCGGAGCACCGCGAGGCCGAGCCGTTGCACGGCGGTCAGTGCGGGTGCCGGGTCCCCCGGGTAGCTGCTCCAGGGGAACTCGAAGCGCTCCGCGCCCAGTTCCGCGGCATCCCACAACGACTTGGCGTCCTCGCTCCTGGGGTCCGGCTCCGCGGGCGCGTCGAACCACGAGCGGGCGTAGACGGATCGGTGCCCGTCGGGCGCCCACACGATCTCCACCTCGGAGCCGTGCTCGCGGACTTCGGCGGCGATCGCATCCGGCGGTAGGTCGGTGATCCCGAACAACTTCTGCCCGGTTCGCGGGTCGCGGCACAGCGGGCAGGGGCAGTTGTCCCGCAGCCACACGGCGGACAGGCCGCCGATGTCCAGGGCGGTAGCCATGGGCGTCTCCTCGGTCTCAGAGAGTGCGCAAAGTTGTCCATACAACCAGCACTCGGGGCTACCGTCGCAGGACGGCATGAGCACGCGACGACAGGCACGTGACGCCGACATGAACACCGGGTCGGCACGGCGCCGGCGGCCGACCGCGGTCGCCAGGGCCTTGCGGGCCGGCGGCGCGTCGGCGGGGCCCGCGCGCCCTCGGGACGGGTCGGCGGCGTCCGTGCTCCCGGTCGGGCGCGGGCCGCAGGTGATCCGTGAGGGGTTCCCCGACGCCGGTCACGGGCCTACCGTGGTCGTGCATTGTCCATCACGGAAGGTAGTCGAGCACCCTCGGCCGCCACAGGCGGATCTCGGCCGGGTCACCGACACCGCGCCGAAGGGATATCCGTCATGAGCGAGTTCGGCGCGCCCGGCGCGCCCGGTGCGTTCCCGGGAGCCGGGCCGTGACCCGCACCGAGTTGATCGGCTTCATCCGGCTGGCCCGATTACGATTCCTGCTCTACAACACGCTGCCCGTCGCGCTGGGCGGCGCCGTGGCCGTGCACGAGGGCCACCGCATCGACCTCGGGTGGTACGCGCTGGCCCAGGGCTTCGCCTGGGGCACCCACCTGATGACGCACTACTGCAACGAGTACTTCGATCTCGACGCGGATCGGGCCAACCGCTACCACACCCCCTGGACCGGCGGCAGCAGGGCGCTGGTCGACGGGCTGGTCCGCCCGAGCGTGGCGCTGTCCACCGGTTTCGTGCTGCTCACCGGCTCGGTGTTCCTCGCGGTCTCGATGCCCACGCTCCCCGCTCGCCTGATGGCCGCCGCCGGCATCGCGCTGGCCTGGTTCTACACCGCGCCACCGCTGCGCCTCAACTATCGGGGCCTGGGCGAACTGACCGTGGCCGTGGGCCTCAACGGCATCTGGCCCCTGGTGGCGGTGTCACTGCTCGGCGGCACCGTGCCCGGGCTGATCCTGCTGATCCTCGCCCCGACCGCGGTCCTTCAGGCGGCCCGCATGATGGTGATGAATCTCGCCGACATCGAATCCGACACCCGGGTCGGCAAACGCACCCTCCCGGTCCTGCTCGGGCCCCGTCGGGCCGTCACGATCATCGGCCTGTGTCAGATCGGCGCCTACACCGCACTGATCGCGTTCACCCTCGCCGGGTGGATCCCCTGGCCGGTCGGGGCGGCCATGGCCGGCACCGCGCCGATGTCGGTATGGCTGATCGCCCGCCTGCGTTCCGGCGCGCTCGCCGACCACGATCCCCGCCGCATGACGCCCGTGGTGTTCTGGGCCTCCAACCACGTCGCCCTCATCGTCTGCGCGGCCCTGATCGGCATGCTCGTCGAGACCGCCCGTCATGCCGACGACGCCCTCGCGGGTTCGCTGATCTTCCTGACCGCGGTCCTGGCGGCCTTCCTCGGGCTGTTCGCACTGCGCCTGTTCCTGGCCCTGCGTCGGCTGCCGCACCTCGACGCGGCCCACTCGGTCGAACGTCGCACCGAAGAGGTGTCCAGGTGAAAGCGCGGCAAAGAGCGGGGGGTTCATCGGCGCGACATCATCGCGGAGTCGAGTCGGGGTCCTGTCCGGCAACGGTCGTGCGCAGGATCTCGACCCACCAGTCGAGCATGCGTTCCCGCGCGGTCTCGTCGAGCCCGACGCTCCTGCGAAATTCACTGCCCAGTACCGGATCGGTCGCAACGGCCTGGTGCAATCCCGCCACCGTCAACTGGACCGCCTCGCGTGCCGGCGGCGTTCGTCCCGTGACCGCGCAGTGTCGGAGCGCCTGGGCGTGCAGCCGGTCCACCACCTCGTCGAGCAGTCCGCTGCCGGTGTCCCGCCAACCGGACCGATGCAGCGCGAGCGCCAGTTCGGCGTAGCCGTCGGCGTACAGCGCGGCCAGCGCGTGCACCAACTCGGCGGGGTCGATCGGGCCGTCGGTCCACGCACCCAGCACGGCGTGCAGTTCGGCCTTCAGTTTCGTCCCGCCGAATCGCAGCAGCGACTCCAATAGTCGATCGCGCGTGCCGAAGTGGTGGTTGACGGCGGCATCGGACACCCCGACCTCGGCGGCGACGGCGCGCACCTGCACGGCGGCCGGACCGCCTGCGGCGAGCAACCTGCTCGCCGCCTCCAGGATCATCCGCCGGGCGTCGTCGGGGTTGCGTCGTACTCGGGTGGCCACCGCCACAGCCTACCTTGACCACTCAAGGTAGCTCGCCTTACCTTGACTGCTCAAGGTAAGGCGGGAGGCACCGTGCACCCACACTTCACGATTCCGACGATGACCGAACTGGCGGCGACCCTGGGCGTCACCATCCACGATCCGACCCCGCCCCGCGAGATCCGCTTCTCCCGTGCCGGCTGCCGGTTGCACGCATTGGACTGGGGCGGAACCGGCCCGCCGGTGCTCCTGCTGCACGGCGGCGGGTTGACCGCGCACACGTGGGATTTCGTCTGCCTCGGCCTGCGCGGCGCCGCCCGGCCGGTGGCGCTCGACCTGCGTGGGCACGGCGACAGCGACTGGTCCGACAACTACCGCATCGACGCGATGGCGGCCGACGTCGTCGCCGCGGCCGACCACCTGGGCCTCGATCGCATCCGTCTGGTCGGCATGTCGCTCGGCGGCGTGGTCGCCGCCCACGTCGCCGATGCGCGGCCGGACCGGGTGGAACGCCTGGCCCTCGTCGACGTGGCACCCGGCGTGGACTTCGACAGCACCCGGCGCGTGCGGGCGTTCATGGCCGGACTCGGCCCCGTGAGCGCACTCGAATCGGTGGTCGAGGCCGCGATGCGGGTGAATCCGCGCGCCGACCGTGCGGGGGTCGCCTACCGCATGAGCACACTCTTTCGCCGTGCGCCCGACGGCGATTGGGTGCCGAAGGCCGATCCGCGCCCACCCGACTTCCCGGCCATCCTCGCGGCCATCGAGCGGCTGGCCGCCCGGCTGACCGCGGTTCCGGTGCTGCTGGTGCGCGGCGAACGCAGCAGGGTGCTCCCCCAGGCCACCGCCGAACGGCTGGTCGAGCGCATCCCGGACGGGCGACTCGCGGTCGTACCGAATGCGGGGCACATCGTGCAGGAGGACAATCCGGCAGCACTGATCAGCGCGTTGCGCTCCTTCCTCACCCGCTGACCGCAACGAGTTCGGCTCGGTGTTCGAGGCGCCGGGCGAGAGCCGAAGGGCGACGGCGGACCTTCGCGGACGGGCGGGCGGCGCGCCTCCCGCAGCGGCGGGAGATCGGGGGCGATGCTCGTCCCGTGTCGGTCCCCGGGCGCTTCGGTGGGATGCGCCGCATTCCTGGGGAGTAGCAAGTGGTGTTCTCCCTCGGGCGACAGGCGGTTAACCGGAATGTGGCATTCGGGTTCCTCGACCGCGACTGGGTGCTCGTGGTCGGGTGATCGCGACCCGGCCGTGCCACCCCGTGAGGTCGAGCCACCGTCCCCGGTGGGTGGGGCCTCGCATGCGTCGAGGAGTTGAAGTCCGCGTGTCACCACCTCTCCTGGGTGCTCGCCCGGCCCGCCTCCGCCCGGCGATGGCCACGCTCGCCCCGACCACCCTGCTCGTGGCCGGTCTCATGTCGGTCGCGCCCGCGGCCCGGGCCGACGAGGCCCCCTCGACCGCCGAGCGGCCGCAGGTCGGCGGCCCGACCCACGAGCTCGTGCTCGACCGTCCCGGCGAGTCGGTCGTCACCCGGCGCGAGGTCACCCCGGTCGCGCCCGGCCTCACGCTGACCTCCTTCGACCGCATCGGCAGGGCCGGCTGGATTCGCGGGCAGGTCCTGGTCGCGGACCTGAACACCAAGGGCCTGAGCGTCGACTACCTGTCCTCCGGCAAGGTGACGACTCGTCAGACCGTGTCGGAACAGGCCCAAAACGCCGGGGCCGTCGCCGCCGTCAACGGCGACTACTTCGACATGAACGCCTCCGAGGCCCCGCTCGGCGTCGGCGTGTCCCGGAAGGAGGGCCTGATCCACGCCCCGGTCCGGGGTTGGAACCAGGCCGTGACCGTGGGCACCGACGGACTCGCCCGGATGGCACAGGTGTTCCTCGAAGGCCAGGCCACCCTGCCCGACGGTCGGGAGGTGCTGCTCTCCGGCGTCAACATGACCCGGTCGTCGGCTCCATCGCGCACTCCGCGTCCCGTACGGCCGCCGGCAGCGGCCGTACGGGACGCGGTCGTTCTCCGTTCGACGTGGCAAGCCCGGCCGGCAGGTCGCGCCGGCGGACGTCAGGCGGTGCCCGCGGCCGAGGCCGCGACGGGTGGTGGGCCCGGGTCGGGGGCACCGCCCTCGATGGCGGCGATGATCCCGGCCGCCCAGTGTCGGGGGTGCTCGTGCCCGAGGGCCGTGGACAGCCGAGTCATGCGGGCACGTCGTTCGCGTCGAGGCATCCGCAACGCCCGCCGCAGTACCCGCACGAGGTCGATCGGCGAGCGCGGGTCCGTCAGCAGCGCGCCGCGGCCGAGTTGCTCGGCCGCTCCGGCGTAGCGCGACAGCACCAGCACTCCGGAGCCGCCCGCGGCCGACTGTGCCGCCACGAACTCCTTCGCCGTGAGGTTCATCCCGTCCTGGAGCGAGGTCACCCAGAACACGTCCGCGGCGAGGTACTCGTCGAGAACCTCGACGAAGGAGAGGTTGTGCGGAAGGTATTCGACCGGTTGCCAGGTCGCGGTGCCGAATCGATCGTTCACGTCGGCGATGCGGTCTTCGAGGGCGATCCGGGTCGAGTCGTAGGCGGTGATGCCCGATTCGGGCGGCGGGCAGACGAGTCGGAACCGAAGGCGGCCGTGCAGAGCAGGGTCGGCTGCGAGGAGGGCGGCGACGGCGGCGACCTTGCGCTCGGGGGCCTTCACGTAGTCCAGGCGCTCGACCGAAAGCACCAGACGCCCCGCGAAGGAACGCGCGCGCGGGCCTCGGGCGCGGACCAGCGCGTCGATGGCCTCACGGTCGACGCCCAGCGGATGCACGCTCACCCGCGGCGGTGCATCGCTCTCGCCCAGGGTGGCCCGGAAGTTGGCGGCGAATCCCTCGGTCTGGAATCCGGCCCAGTCCAGCGCCGTCAGGGACGTCCGCACCTCCGCCGCGACCGGCAGCGCGTCGAAGATCCGCACCGGTGGGAAGGGCGTGTGGTGAAACAGTCCGACCCGCAGATCCGGCCGCGCGGCACGCAGCAGTCCCGGCACGAGCCACAGGTTGTAGTCGTGCAGCCAGATGGTCCCCCGCTCGGCGGCTCGGTCCGCGATGTGTTCGGCGAAGCGGCGGTTCACGGTGCGATACTCGGTCCAGGCCGCGCTGTCGAAACACATGCGTTCCGGCTGCGACATCAGCGCCGGCCACAACATCTCCTTGCAGGCTCGGTGGAAGTACGCCGACCAGGCGGCGTAATCGAAGCGTTCCAGCGACAGGGCAGGCCGAAGACCGTGCTCCCCGACGTCCGGATCGGGCAGGTCGTCGTCGACCACCGATCCCGCGACCCACAGGGCCGAGACATCGCGGTCGTCCCCACGTTCGGCGCCCAGAACCGCACACAGGGTCGGCAGGATTCCGTTCGGGCTGGTCGGAGCGCGCCAACCGGTCGATGTCCACACCCGTGGTGGCCGGTGGTAGCCCACGACCAACGCGTGTTCCGGCGCCACCCAGCCCAGGTTCCGCAAGCCGGCAACAATCCCCGCCGCGCCGTGCTGCTCGGTGCGGTACACCGTCTCGTCCGCGGCCACCGCCCGACCGAGGGCGGGTTCGGCGCCACCGACCACCACGCCGTGCGCGCCGATTCCGAACATCGACAGATCGTTCAGCGAGTCGCCGGCGACCAGCACGTCCGCGAGCGCCCAACCCTGCGCGCGAGCCAGCGCCCGCACCGCGGCACCCTTGCTCGCCCTCGGCGGCAGCACGTCGAAGTACCGATCGGCCGAGTACGCCCACGAGCACCCCAACGCGGCGACCGCGGAGACGAGTTCGCCGGTCAGGTCGCCCGGACGCAGGTGGAAGGAACACCGTCCGTCCTGCGCCACCCCGTCCTGGTACCTCAGCGCCGGGAATCCGGAGAGTGCGTCACGCACCCGGGCCGCACCGGGCCAACCCTCGCGTAACCGGGACTGCACATCCATGACGGTGCTCAGGTCCCTGCCGTCGGCCACACTGGCTCCGACGTCGGCAATGATCCACCGTGGCCTGGGCACGAGCGGATCGGCGAGCACCTCGCGCACCGAGGCCAGTCCGCGACCGGTGGCGAAGACCACCGTGATCCGCGGATGACGCGAGAGAATCCCGTGCAGCCGACGGCGTTCGGCGTCCGTGCCACCCAACAACGTGCCGTCCAGATCGGTGACCAGGACCCCCATCGCGTACCCCCCGACCGACCGGATTCGCATGCCTCGAACACCGCACCCACGAGGGGGTGTTGGTCGACGTACGCAAAACGCCCTCCGCCCGATGAGCCGGAGAGCGTGGTCGACCGACGATCAGCGAACGCTAACACGTACGGGAAACCGTGGGGAGTGCCGCGACTACCAAAGGTGAGATGTGGCCTGCGCCGCTCGCACGCACCGCTCAACTCGACGATATGGGACCGACCTTGGCAAGCCACGCGGACAGTTGCTCGGCGTCCGGGGCCCCGCCCGACCCCGGCGACGTGGCGGCCGCCGATCCACAGGCCACCGCCGCCGCCAGGCACCGGGGCAGCTCCCAGTCGGCGAGAATGCCGTGTACGAAACCGGCGTTGAAGCAATCGCCGGACCCGGTGGTGTCCACCACACGAACCGGCACGGCGGGAACGGCGAACCGGCCCTCGGCGCGCAGCGCCAACGCTCCCTGTTCGCCGCGCTTGATCAGGACCGTGTCCACCAGTTCGCCCAACAACGTCGCCGCGTCGTCCGCCGTGGCGGCCCCGGTGAGGCGCCGTGCCTCGTCGAGGTTGGGCGCGAAGACGTCGACATGGGAAAGGACTTCGCGCACGGTCGCGGTCTCCAGCGTCACCGGGACGTCCTGGCAGTCCATGAAGATCGACGTGCCCGAATCTCGCACCACCCGCAGCGTCTCCGCGACTCCCGGGCCGTGCCGCAGTTCCGGCAGTACCAGGATCTTCGGCCGATACACTCGCACCAGTTCGTGCAGTGGGCGCGGTGTCATCGGGTCCTGAAAACTGACCATGGCCCGGTCGGTGGCATCCGAGAGCGCGACCGTGACACTACGCAAAGGACCCTGGTGGTACCGGAATCCGGACTCGTCCAGCCCCGCGGCGCGGGCCCCGGCCAGGACATACCGGCTGAACTCGTCCTCGCCGAAATCGGTGGCCCAGACCACGTCGTTCCCCAGCCGGTGCAGCGCCACCGCCGGGTTGAAGGCACCACCGGGCACCATCTCGAACCCACCCGCGAACGTCTCACGCCCCGCGGCGGGCGCGCCGGATAGATCACGGAAGATCAGGTCGGCGAAATATGCTCCGGCAACCAGAACCTCGCAGCGAACGTCCGCTATACCCATACCCGCATCAGCACTCCCGACCGGCACCATGAACGGATCCGAACCGTGCGCAGAGGATTATCGACGACCGCAGGCATCCTTGGCGCCGTGGCCGTCCTGGGGGCGTGTACCGCGTCGGACTCCGAGGTCGTCTGTGCCGCGCACTGGTCGGCTCCCGTGCGGATCGACATTGCCCCCGGCCTGGCCGATCGAGTCACCGACGTATCCATACGCCTCTGTCGCGCGGCGTCGTGCGACGAGCCGTCGGTGACGCTGTTGCCCGCCCGGGAGGGCGCCGCGCGGGTCGGCACGGTTTCCGACTCGGTGTTGACGGCGGAGGCGGTGGAGGCCACGGTGCAGGTGCGTACCGACGACGCCGCGCCGGTTGTTTCGCGGCTCACCATCACACCACGACGAACCCGACGCGGCGCGAACTGCGGAGTCGATTACAACGCACAACTCCACATCACCGACGACGCGAGCGTGACCCAGCCCTGAATCCCGGGCAGGGAGCGCTCCGTCGCAATCGTCGGTGTCACGCGCCGGGTTCCTCCGGGCCGAGTTCGGCGTCGAGACGGTCGAGCCAATCCGCATCGGCGAGTTCCGCGTCGAGCAGCAGGTCGCGCCAGTCCACCTCGGCGAGTTCGACGGCTCGGCGGAACCTGCCGATGTCGCCCTCGGCAAGCAGGACGATCGCGGCTCGGACGCGTTCGCTGCGCAATGCCTCCCGGTCATGCCCCGCAGCATCCGGAAGGGCGTCGAGAATGCGCAACACTTCCGGCGCGGAGCCCGGTTCGGGGAAGTCGCGTCGGATGCGCCGTTCGAGTCTTGTGCCGGCGGTGGTCATGACACACGTCTACCAGATGCCCCCACGCCGGGAGCGGGCCGGTGACCGGTTCGTGACGCGGACGGTCGGTGCTACCGCCGCTTGGGCCATATGCCAGGAATGGCCCCCGCCGCCCCGGGTAGTCGTCTCGGGTCGTGGACCAAGACCGGCAGGGAGCTGATGTGGACCCACGTAGGTGGTGGCGCGAGTGGCCCGTCCGACGCCAGCTCACCGGCGCCGACCGGCTCGGACGCGGCGCCGCGGCGCGTTCGGCCGAGACTGCCGACCTGCGGCCGCGGATCGCCGACGCCGATCGGGTGGTTCCGTCGGTGTGCCCATACTGCGCGGTGGGCTGCGGGCAGCAGGTCTACGTCAAGGACGAACGCGTCGTCCAGATCGAGGGCGACCCGGATTCGCCGGTGAGCCGGGGTCGGTTGTGTCCCAAGGGCTCGGCGACGCTCCAGCTCACCACCGGCTCGGCCCGCCGGGACAAGGTGCTGTATCGCGCGCCGTACGCGAGCGAGTGGAGCGAACTCGACCTGGACACCGCGATGCGCATGGTCGCCGATCGGGTCGTGCGCACCCGCCGGGACACGTGGCAGTGGGAACAGGACGGCAAGCGGGTCGCCCGCACCCTGGGCATCGCGAGTCTGGGCGGCGCGACGCTGGACAACGAGGAGAACTACCTGATCAAGAAGCTGTTCACCGGGCTGGGCGTGGTACAGGTGGAGAACCAGGCCCGGGTCTGTCACAGCTCGACGGTCGCGGGGTTGGGGACCACGTTCGGTCGTGGCGGCGCGACGATGTTCATGCAGGACCTTCAGCACTCCGACTGCATCGTGATCCAGGGTTCCAACTACGCCGAGGCGCACCCGGTGGGCTTCCAGTGGGTGATGGAGGCGAAGAAACGCGGCGCGACGGTGATCCACATCGACCCTCGGTTCACCCGTACGAGTGCGTTGGCCGATCTGCATGTGCCGATCCGGGCCGGGTCGGACATCGCCTTCCTCGGCGGCGTGATCAACCACGTGCTCACCGAGGGCAAGGACTTCCGCGAGTTCGTGCTCGCGTACACCAATGCCGCGAAGCTGGTCGGCGAGGATTTCCGGGACACCGAGGATCTGGCCGGGGTGTTCTCCGGCCTGGACGTGGAGAATCGCACCTACGACCAGAGTTCGTGGGCCTACGAGGGTGGTCCGGTCGAGCCCGCGGTGGGCGACCGGGACACGCGCCACGACGACCGCACGGGCGAGCATCGGCGGAAGGTGTCCGAGGCCGGGCGCAGCGAGACGCACGGTTCGGGTGGCGCGCCGACGCACACGAACGTGCCGCGCGATGCGACGTTGTCCCATCCGCGCTGCGTCTATCAGGTGCTCAAGCGGCATTTCGCGCGCTACACACCCGAGTTCGTCCAGGAGACGTGCGGCGTGCCCGCCGAGACGTTCCTGCGGGTGTGTCGTGCGTTGACCGAGAACTCCGGTCGCGAGCGCACCTCCGCCTTCGTGTACGCGGTGGGCTGGACGCAACATTCCGTCGGCGCGCAGTACATCCGCACGGCCTCGATCCTGCAGTTGCTCCTGGGCAATGTGGGTCGGCCCGGCGGGGGCATCCAGGCCCTGCGCGGGCACGCCAGCATTCAGGGGTCGAGCGACATCCCGACCCTGTTCGATCTGCTGCCGGGTTATCTGCCGATGCCGCACGCGCACGTGGACGAGGACCTCGACAGCTATATCGAGACGATGGTGGCCGAGAAGGGCTACTGGGCGGACATGCGCAAGTACACGGTGAGTCTGCTCAAGGCGTATTTCGGCGACGCGGCCACGGCCGAGAACGACTTCTGCTTCGGTCATGTGCCACGCCTGACCGGTTCGCACAGCACCTACGACACGGTGCTGGCCCAACTGGACGGGGTCTGCAAGGGCTTCTTCCTGATGGGTGAGAATCCGGCGGTGGGTTCGGCGAACGCGCGCATGCAGCGCATGGGGATGGCGGAGCTCGACTGGCTCGTGGTGCGCGATTTCTCGCTGATCGAATCGGCGACGTGGTGGCGGGACGGTCCCGAGATCGAGACGGGCGAGATGCGTACCGAGGAGATCGGCACCGAGGTGTTCTTCTTCCCGGCCGCGTCGCACACCGAGAAGTCGGGCTCGTTCACCAACACCAATCGCTGGTTGCAGTGGCATCACCAGGCGGTCGAACCGAGCGGCGACGCGCGCAGCGACCTGTGGTTCGTGTACCACCTGGGCCGGCTGATCCGCGCGCGACTCGCCGACTCCACCGACCCGATGGACCGTGCGGTGCTCGATCTGACCTGGGACTACCCGACCGAGGGACGCTACGACGACCCGGCCGCGGAGGCGATCCTGGCCGAGATCAACGGCTTCGGACCCGACGGCGAACACCTGTCCGCCTACACCGAGTTGGCCGACGACGGGTCCACGTCGTGCGGTTGTTGGATCTATTGCGGGGTGTACGCGGACGGGGTCAACCAGGCCGCGCGGCGCAAGCCGCACACCGAGCAGGACTGGCTCGCGGCGGAGTGGGCGTGGGCGTGGCCGGCGAATCGGCGGATCCTGTACAACCGGGCGTCCGCCGATCCGGACGGTCGGCCGTGGAGCGAGCGCAAGGCGTTGTTGCGGTGGGACGAGCAGGCGGGGCGGTGGACCGGTCCGGATGTGCCGGACTTCCCGCCGGACAAGTCCCCGCACTACCGGCCCCCGGAGGGAGCGCGCGGCGCCGAGGCGTTGGCGGGCGACGATCCGTTCATCATGCAGGCGGACGGCAAGGGCTGGTTGTACGCGCCCGCTGGGCTGGTGGACGGGCCGTTGCCCACCCATTACGAGCCGCAGGACTCGCCGTTCGTGAACCCGCTCCACCCGGAGCACTCGCGCAACCCGGTCCGTCAGGTGTTCGCTCGTCGGCACAATCGCTCGCATCCCAGCGGGGACGAGCCGGGCAGCGAGGTGTTCCCGTTCGTGGTGACCACGCATCGGCTCACCGAGCATTTCACCGCCGGTGGGATGAGCCGCTGGGTGCCCTATCTGGCCGAACTGCAGCCGGAGTTCTTCTGCGAGGTGTCGCCGGAGTTGGCGGCGGAGCGCGGCCTGGAGCACATGGGGTGGGCGACGATCGTCACCGCGCGGACCGCGATCGAGGCCCGGGTGATGGTGACGCGACGGATGCGGCCGCTGACGGTGCGCGGACGCACGCTGCATCAGATCGGGTTGCCGTTCCACTGGGGTCCCAACGGGATGAGCCGGGGCGACGCGGCCAACGAGCTGGCCTCGATCACGCTCGATCCGAACGTGCACATCCAGGAGGTCAAGGCGATGAGCGCGGACATCCGACCGGGTCGGCGCCCGCGCGGGCCCGAGTTGTTGCGGTTCGTCGCCGGGTATCGCCGCCGGGCGGGGATCACCGAGCGAACCGGAACGGAGGTCTGACATGGCGCAGTTCATCGGCGGGATCGGGCGCGCACCGAGGGATCCCGCGGACGGGCCGGGGGATCCGGCGGGCACGGCCGGGTGGGGCGAGGCGCACCCGCCGCGCATGGGCTTCTTCACCGATACGTCGGTGTGCATCGGGTGCAAGGCGTGCGAGGTGGCGTGCAAGGAGTGGAACGCCATCCCGCAGGACGGTCTCGAACTCACCGGGATGTCCTACGACAACAGCGCGGGCCTGGGTGCGAGCACGTGGCGCCATGTCGCGTTCATCGAGCAGGACCGGCCGGTGCGGGCCGCGCACGGCGATGCCTCCACGCCGGCCGGCGATGGCATGCGCTGGCTGATGTCCTCCGACGTGTGCAAGCACTGCACGCACGCGGCGTGCCTGGACGTGTGCCCCACCGGTTCGCTGTTTCGGACCGAATTCGGCACGGTCGTGGTCCAGCAGGACATCTGCAACGGCTGCGGCTACTGCGTTCCCGCCTGTCCGTACGGCGTGATCGACCAACGCCCCGAGGACGGACGGGTGTTCAAGTGCACGATGTGTTACGACCGGCTGGGCGTGGGGGCCGAGCCGGCCTGCGCGAAGGCGTGTCCGACCGAGTCGATCCGGTTCGGGCCGCTGGACGAGTTGCGCGCGGCGGCCCGGGAGCGGGTGGCCGATCTGCATGCCGACGGTGTGCCCGAGGCGCGGTTGTACGGCGAGGATCCCGCGGACGGGGTGGGCGGTGACGGGGCGTTCTTCCTGCTCCTGGACGAGCCCGAGGTCTACGGTCTGCCGCCGGATCCGGTGGTGACCACGCGCGATCTGCCCGCGATGTGGCGGCACGCGGGTGCGGCGGCGCTCACCCTGGCGGCCGGGGTCGCGGCCGCGTTCGCGTCCCGGGGAGGACGGCGATGACGCGCGGTGAGACGCGGATGGTCCCCGAGGTCGAGACCACGTCGTACTACGGGCGACCGATCGTCAAGGCTCCGGTGTGGGCGGCGACCGATATCGCCGGCTACATCTTCCTGGGTGGTCTGGCGGGCGCGTCCTCGCTGCTGGCGGCGGGCGCGCAGGCGACCGGACGCCCGGCGCTCGCGCGGGTGGGCAAGGTCGCGGCGCTGGGCGGGATCTCGATGTCGGCCGTCGCCCTCGTGCACGACCTGGGCCGGCCGGAACGTTTCGCGAACATGCTGCGCGTGTTCAAGCCGACGTCGCCGATGAGCATGGGCTCATGGCTGCTCGCGGCGTACGGCCCCGCCGCCGGGCTCGCCGCGGTCACCGACGTGTGCGGCCTGCTCCCCCGGGTCGGGCGCACCGCGACCGCCGGCGCGGCCCTGCTCGGCCCGGCCGTCGCCACCTATACGGCGGTCCTGTTCGCGGATACCGCCGTACCGGCGTGGCACGAGGGTCACCGCGAACTTCCGTTCGTCTTCGCCGGATCGGCCGCGAGCGCGGCGTCCGGTCTGGCCCTGCTCGCCACCCCGCCCGGCCAGGCGGGTCCGGCCCGGCGCACCGCGGTCGGCGGCGCGGTCGTGGAACTGGCCGCGGCGCACCGAATGCGGGCCCGCATGGGCGTGGTCGCCGAAACGTACCGCCGGGGCCGGGCCGGGCGGCTGATCCGGGCCGCCGAGGTGTTGACCGCTGCCGGCGCACTCGGTGCGGCCGTGTCCGGTGCCCGGACGGTCGGGCCCACCGCACGCCGGATCACCGCCGCCGCCGCCGGCGCGGCGCTGCTCGCGGGCTCGGTGTGCACGCGCTTCGGCGTCTTCGCCGCGGGCATGGCCTCGGCCCGGGACCCCAGGTACACGGTGATCCCCCAACGCGAACGCCTCGCGGCCCGCACCTGAACCGACCGGGGCGCGGGTGCGGGTCGCGGGACGACCCGGTTGTTCAGCCGCCCTCCAGGGCCTTGGCCAGGTCCGTCCGCAAGGCGCGAAGCACGAAGGGCCGTGCGTCGTCGAGGTGGAAGTGCCCTCCGGGAAAGCGTCGAACGACGGGTGTCGACGTCGGCGGGGCGACCCGGGCCCACTCGGGCAGTCTCGCTTCGGCGACCAGGTCGTCCTCCTGCCCGGCGTATACGGCGATCGGGCAGGTGAGCGGCGCGCCCGGCACGTGTGTGTAGGTCTCGGCGATCGTGTAGTCGGCGCGCAGGCGCGGCAGGATCGCCCGCAGCAGTTCGGTTTCCTCGGGGCCGGCCGCCGCACTGCCGCCGAGTCGGGCGATCTCGGCCAGGAATTCGTCGTCGGGCCACCGGTGGCGGTCGCGGGCACGTTCGCCGGTTCGCCAGGGGGCTTCGCTGCCGGACACGATCAGGAGCGCGGGTGGCCGGCCGCGCGCGCTCAGGCGCCGGGCCGTTTCGTACGCGGTGATCGCGCCGAGGCTGTGGCCGAAGAGCGCGTACGGCAGGGCGGGCCCGGTCTGCATGTGCTCGGCCAGCCCGTCCGCCGCCGCGTCCGCCAGGGTGCTCATGTCGGCCGGCACGGGTTCGTCGGGCCTGGTGTCGCGGCCGGGCAGGACGACGGGGCGGGCGTCGAACTCGGGGCGCAGGTCCGCCGTCCACCCGGCGTACGTGCCGCTTGCGCCTCCGGCGTGCGGAAAGCAGTACAACCGTGCCCGGCAGTCCGGATCGGGCTCGGGCGTGGGCAGGATCCAGCGATTGCTCTCAGGCATCGGCGCCTCCCGCCGTCGTCGTGTCGTGGGCCTGCTTCGATCGTGCGGACACCGCGGCGACGGTCGGTGCGGCGAGGAAGTTCTCCAGGTCGATGTCGATGCCCAGTTCGCGGCGCGCCCGCGCGACGAAGCGGGCGGCGTGCAGCGAACTTCCGCCGGCGGCGAAGAAGTCGTCGGTCGCTGCGACGTGCTCGACACCGAGCACGCGTGCGGCCAGGGCGGACAGCGCGCGTTCGCCCTCGTCACCCTCGCCGCCCCGGTCCGATGCGGCCCGCCGCGCCGCCAGGTTCGGCAGCGCGCGGCGGTCGATCTTGCCGTTCGTCTCCAGTGGGATCGCGTCGAGCGCGCCGATTCCGGAGGGGAGCATGTATTCGGGCAGGCGCTCGCGCAGATGGGCACGGAGCCGGCCCTCGTCGAACTCGACGCCCTCGGCGGGGACCACGTGCGCTTCGATGCGTCCGTCGATCACGTTCAGGACGGCCGTGCGCACGTGTGGGTGGGCCTCCAGGGCGTCCTGGATCTCGCCGGGTTCGATCCGGTGGCCGCGGATCTTGACCTGGTGGTCGGAGCGGCCGAGGAACTCCAACGCGCCGTCGCGGCGCGGGATCACCACGTCGCCGGTGCGATAGAGCCTGCCGCCGGGGGTGTTCGCGAACGGATCCGGGGCGAAGCGTTCGGCGGTCGGGCCGGGCCTGGCGCGGTAGCCCCGGGCGAGTCCGGCGCCGGCGACGTGGAGTTCCCCGGGATAGCCGATGGGCACCGGCATGCCGTACTCGTCGAGGACGTGCACGCGGACGTTGTCGATGGGTGTGCCGATCGGTATCGGTCCTTCGGGGTCCGTGCGGCGGCAATGCCAGTGGGTGACGTCGATGGTGCATTCGCTGGGTCCGTAGAAGTTGTGCAGTTCGATCCCGGTGGTCGCGGCGTGAAAACGTGCCACCAACTCCGGGGAGAGCGCCTCGCCTCCGCTGAAGACGTAGCGCAGGCCCGGGAGGTCGGCGAGCGCCGGTTCGCGTTCCTCCACCAACAGGTCCAGCAGCGAGGGCACGCACGCCAGCACGGTGACACCCGTCGCGGCCGACTCGGCGAGCAGGGCGTGCGGGTCGCGCGTGGCCTTGGGCGGGGCCACCACCAGCCGAGCGCCGGAGATCAGCGGCGCGAAGATTTCCCAGACCGAGATGTCGAAGCTGAGCGAGGTGTGTTGCAGGATCGCGTCGTCCGCGGTGAGCGGAAACCTCCGGGCGTCCCAGAGCAGTCGGTTCACCAGGTTGCGGTGCTCGATCTCGACGCCCTTGGGAGTCCCGGTGGATCCCGAGGTGTAGATGACGTATGCCAGGTGGGCCGCGGTGACCGCACTGTCGGGCGGTGTGTGCGGAGCCCGGTCGACGCGGTCTCGGAGGTGGTCCACGAACAGGATCGGCACGTGCGTGTCGGGGAGCCAGTCGCGCATCCAGGCGCGGGTCAGCAGCAGGACGGCCGCGCTGTCCTCGAGCAGGAAGGCGATGCGGGCCGGGGGGTATTCGGGGTCGATGGGCACGTAGGCGCCGCCGGCCTTGAGCACGGCCAGGATCGCCACGATCGCGTCGAGGTCGCGGTCCAGGCAGACCCCGACGGGAGTATCCGGGCCGACACCGTGTTCACGCAGGACGTGCGCGAGCCGGTTGGCGCGTTCGTTCACCTCTCGATAGTCCGAGGTCGTGGCGCCGAAGCGGACCGCCGGGCGGTCCGGGTACCGGGCCGCGGCCTGTTCGAACAGTCCGTGCACGGTCGCGTCACCGGGGCGGGCGACCGCGGTGTCGTCGACCGCGTGCGGAACCCGCCGCCGGGCCGATGCGACGGGGTCGGCGGGTACGGGCGGGCCGACCACGCGGGGTCGGCGCGGGGGCTCCGCCGGTGGATGTTCGCCGGCCTGCGGCCATGAGGGCCGGGCGGGGGTCTCGGCGAGGAAGCGGCGATAGCACCGGGTCGCGATCCGCTCCTCCGCGAGTCCCGCGGCGCCGTGCACGTGCAGGCCGTGGGTGACACAGTCCCGGACCAGGGGGCGAAGCGCCTCCATGATCGCCTCGGCGCGGCCGAGCACACCCGGGGCGTCGTCGGGATCCTCCTCCAGGCACAGGAGTTGCTCGCCGATCGCCAGGCGCAGTCCTTCCAGCCGGGCGCGTCCGGCGGCGAGCGGAACGGCCACGCTCTGGTAGCGGCCGATGGAGCGGCCGAACTGGTCTCGTTCCCGGGCCCGGGAGAGCCCGGCGGTCACGGCGACGGCGCCGATCCCGAGCAGGTGGGCGGCCCGGAGCAGGACCGCCCGGGCCCACAGGGCTCCCGCGTCGGCGCAGGTTCCCGGCGGCGGTTCCCCGGGCGCGGGCGATCGCGGGGCGACCGCCCACAGGTCGCCGGCGGGACCCGCGTGCTCCCGGCCGACCAGGTCTCCGCGCGCGATCGTGCGCAGCCGGGTGGGGCCTTCGGGGACCAGGAGGAGGTCGGGTACCCGGTGCAGCAGGTACCCGATCGACCCGTCCGCGCGGGTGGCGCGGGGGTGGGTCGGTGGGCAGATCGCCACCCGGGGGCACTCGTCGCCCGTCGGCATCGGGGTGTGGGGACGGGCCGCCGTGGTCGCGACCAGGACGGGGTCCAGGGCCTCGCCGGGGAGCAGGGCGCGGCCCAGACTCTCGGCGAGCAGCGCCGCCTCCGGGCCGCCCAGGCCCAGGCCGCCGTCCCGGGCGCTCACGAGCAGGTCGTGCCAGCCGTTGCGGTGCAGTTGCGCTCGCGCCTGCTCCGGGGCGTCGTCGCCGACGCAGTGTTGCCAGGCGGTGTCGAAGTCGCGGACGAGCCGCCGCTGCCACGCGGTGCGGACGAACATCTCAGACCACTTCCCGTTCCCATGGGTCGTCGCCGTCCAGCAGGTCGGCTGCGACCGTGTTCAGGAGTACCTCGGAGGTGCCGGCGGCGAGGGTGAGCCCGGGGGCCTCGCGCACCGCGAGCAACAGATCGGGGAACAGCGGATGGCCGGCGCTCCCGGCCGGTGGCGGCCCCAGCAGTTCCCAGGACAACCAGGCGACATGTTGGGCCAGTTCGCTGGCCCACCACTTGGCCGCCGCGGCCGAGGACGCACCGGTCCGCCGCTCGGCCACGTCCTGCACGGCCCGCCATGCCAGCAGCCTGCACGCCTCGACCCGGGCGTCCAGGGCCCGCAGCGCGTGCCGTTCCTCGGCGGACCCGAGTCGGCCCCCGGCGCGCAGAGCGGCGATCAGCCGGTCGAGCCAGCGCCGGGCCCGACCGGCGAAGCAGATGCCGGTGCGTTCCAGGCCCAGCGCCTGGGAGAGCAACGACCAGCCCTGTCCCGGCCGTCCCACCAACGCGTCGTGCGGCAGGGCGACGTCGTCGAGCCGGACGTGGAAGAACACTTCGGGGTTGATCGTGGGAATCGCCGTGATGTGCACGCCCGGGGCGGACAGCGGGAGCACGAACAGGCTGATGTCCGCGTACTTGTTGCCGCCCCCGGGGGTCCGGGCCGCACAGATGGCGAACTCGGCGGACGAGGTACGGGCGTTCCACGCCTTGGCGCCGTTCAGTCGCCACCCGTTCCCGGTCGGCTCGGCCCGGGTGGCGAGGGCGCCGAGGTCGCTGCCGACCTCCGGTTCGGTGTAGAAGACGGCGAAGGTGGTCGTGCCCGCGGCCATGCCCGGCAGATGTCGGGCCCGTTGTTCGGGGGTCCCGGCCGCGAGAAGGGTGGCTCCCGCGTTGTCGACGGTGTTCACCCGGACGCTGTCCGGGACGCCGTGCAGGGCGAGTTCCTCCGCGACCGTCGCCGCGGCGTACGGGTCGGCGTGCAGCCCGCCGTATGCGCGCGGCCAGTGCGGCGCGAGCAGGCCCGCGGCGCCCAGCGCGCGATACGTCGCCTCGGCGTGCGGGAGGTCGCCTCCCCCGGCCGCGGCGGCCGTCCAGATCTCCTCCCGTTCCTCGCACAGTCGCGGCCGGTCGAGTATCCGCCGTACTCGGGCGCGCACATCCGCGTCGTCGGTGATCGTTGCGGCCTGCATTCAACCTCCTGTGGATCCCGGCCGATCGCCGGCCCGGATGCGGTCGGGTCTCCACCCGAAATACCGCGCGCAATTCCGGGTCGCCTTCGCCATCACTGCACACCGGCGAACCGGCGAACCGGACGATCGAATTCCGGAAATAGCAATCGATACATCCAGTGTGCGAGGTCGATCCCGGCGGATGTCAAGTGCCGATATCGCATTCCCAAAACTTACCGGGAAACGGTGCAACCCGCGCTGCTGCCCGCTGCCCCGCCCGCCAAACAAGAAATGTCCACGGTCTTTCGCTTCGCCCTCGAATCCACCCGGGCGCCGCCGCACGGAAGGATATATAGGCAGGTCGGAGGCCATATTGAGATCAATACCGGGCGCTGACGTGCGCTGTTGACAATCGCCGATGCGCTTTCTACTTTGAGTTCGTACCGAAAGGCAGCGACTTCATATTCATCTTCGCTTCCGTCGATGCGGCGAGAGCGTCGGTGGCAATGTCGTGCATCGGTGACGCATAACCATTCGCGATCTTTATGCGCGAACCGATCCTGCCCGTGGAACGTATCGTCGCGTGCCGCTCATCGTCGATCCGCCGCACATTCGGCAATGATCCGACAATGCCCGCCCGCCCTTCGGGAACCGGGTCCGGCACGGCACGGCGACCTCCACACCCGAACCGACCGAACCCGATGTGGAAGGACGAGATGTGACGACCTACGAGCAGACACCCGCCCGTGCGAACGGCTCGGGAGTCGACCGCGACAGCGCGTCGGCCCAGAAGGAGACCGTCAAGTCGGTGTACCTGCGGGTCGCCGAGGAGTACGACGAGCGCATCCCCGGCAACGGCCCCTCCGACGACATGTTCACCCGGGCCGAACACGACTTCCTCCTCGCCCGGGTCCACCCCGGCGACCGGGTGCTCGACATGGGGTGCGGTACCGGTCGCTTCACCGTGCCCCTGGCCGAACACGGGGCCCACGTCAGCGGATTGGACATCTCCCGCTCGATGCTCGACGTCGCCGAACGCAAGCTCGCCGCCCGAGGTCTGCATGCCGACCTGCGCGAAGGGGACATGGCATCGATTCCCTTCCCGGACGACTCGTTCGACACCGTCACCAGCATGCTCGCCCTGATGCACATCCCGATCGCGGACCGGCCGACCGTCTTCGCCGAGGTCCGACGGGTGCTGCGCCCCGGCGGCCGGATGTTGCTCGGGGTCAAGAACTCCGTGTTCGAGCGGATGTTCACCGGTGATCGATTCGCCTCCGTGGACGTCACCGACGTCGAGAACAAGCAACTCCTGTTCACCAACACACGCAGCGGCGAAGAGTATGTCGCGCCCTGGTTCAGCTTCAGTCCCCAGGAGCTCACCACGCTGTTCGCCACCGTCGGCATGACGGTGACCCTGATGCGCGGCAATTCGCCGATCGCGGCCTGGCTGGCCGACGAAGTGCTCGCGGACAAGGGGATCGCCGACTTCGTGACGAGGATGGAAGGTTTCCTCGGCGACGTGGCGCCGTTCAACCACTTCGGCTACCACCTGCTGGTCGAGGCGGTCAAACCGATGATCTGACCCGTCGCCGTCGCACTCGGGTACCCGACGGCACCGGTCGAGCATGTCTCCCCGCACGAAACGAGGCGGCGCGCCACGACGGTGGCGCGCCGCCTGCACGTCCGGGCACGGTCCGCCGCCCACCCGAGCATGCCGAAGCCGAGGGCTACCGCCCGTGGCCCGGCGAAGGGCGCGCGTTACACCCCCGAGCGCGCCGAAGCCACGCCGAAGCCGGGTGTCACGCCCCGTGCGACCGGGAGTGGGGGTCCGCCTCCGCGTCGCGTTCTTCCACCGCCCGGGCCTCCGCGCCTCGGCTCCTCGGCTCTCGCCCCTCCGCCTCTCGCCCTTCGGAGCCCCGTTCTTCCCCTCCCCCTTCCTCGTCCTGGGCCCGTACCTCCGCCCGGCGTTCACCGATCAGCACCGCGACCACGCCGCCCACCACCACCACGGCGCCGACCATGACCCACACGGTGATCGACTCGTCCAGGACGAGCCACCCCAGGAACAACGCGACCGCCGGATTCACGTAGGTGTACGTCGTCGCGATCGAGGTCCGGGTGTGCGACACCAGCCACACGAAGGACACGTAGGCCAGGATCGACCCAGGTCCGATCAGGTACAGCAGGGACCACACGCTGCGGCCGGACCACTCGGCGACGTCCGGGCGTTCGCCGACGGCCACGCCGACCACCAGCAGAACCGGGCCTGCGACCAGCATCTGCACGGCCGAGGCGAGGATCGCGTCCTCGACCACGGAGAAGCGCGGCGCGTAGTACGAGCCGATCGCCTCGGACAGTGCCGCGGCGAGCAGGAACAGGATGCCGGACACGGCGGCGGTGCCGCCGGTACCGCCGATCAGACTGAGCATGGCCACGCCCAGGAGGCCACAGGCCACCCCGCCCGCGGTGGCCCAGCCGATCCGTTCCCCGTGCGCCACCCGCAGCAGCACCACCCACACGGGCACCGCCGCGGCCAGCAGCGCGGCCAGTCCGGACGGTACGGAATGCTCCCCGAGGGTGAGCAGACCCAGTCCGCCGCCGATCACCAACAGGCCGATGAAGCCGGTTCCCACGAGCCGACGTCGGTCCAGGCGCGGCGGCGACCGCCGGCGGATCGCACACCAGCCGTAGAGCAGGGCGCCGGCGACGACGAAGCGCAGACCCGCCCCGAACAGCGGCGGGACGGTCTCGACCATGACCCGGATCGCCAGGTAGGTCGACCCGAAGACGACATAGACGACGGCCAGGTTCGCCGCGACGGCCCGACCCGAGGGCGGGGTCGGCGCACGATCGGTCACAGCACTCATGGCCCTGTCCCTGCCCGGGACAGGCCATCCGATACTCCGCCGAAAGCGGATGCCCGCCTCGGGAGCCCGATTTCCACGAATCGTCGGATCGCCGAATCATCGGCTCGTCCGATCGCCCGAAGTCGACGCGGGCGAACACGGATGGTGGCCAAGGAGATTCGCAGCGCGACACGCCCCGTGTCCGCGTGCCGAACCACGGGCGAAGGGCCAGACTGGCACCCATGAAGGATCACGAGGGCTCGGCGACCGTGGTCCTGCCGAACGGACGTCGGATCGGCGTGCACGCGATCGTGGACGCCGACGAGGAGCGCCTCTACGACCCGGGGCCGGATGCGACACCGATCGGCTGGACGGGGACGCTGCGCCCGAAGAGCCCGGCGGCCCGCTCGGACCTGCACGAGATCTACCGGGCCGGCCAGGGACGGTTGTGCCTCCCCAGTGGCACGCGCGGCCGATTCCTGGTGGTCGGCATCCGGATCGGGGCCGGACACCCCGACCACGTCGACATCATGGGCACCGGCGACCCCGCGAGCGAGTGACCTCCCCGCCCGACCGGACATCCCGTCGGGCGACCGGGTCGGCGATAGGAAGGTCCACCGCCCCACCCGGTTCACGCCCATCCGTCGCGGCTCGGGCCTTGCCCGGGCCGCACGCGATTCACCCGGCGGCCGTCACCCGGTCCGCGAGTTCCTTGTCCAGCGCCACTCTCACCAGCGCCGCCGCAAAGCGCGCCAAGTCGTCCCCGTCGACCAGTTCGGCCAGGGCGTCGGGCGATTTCGGCAGGCCGACGCGGGCCGCGCCGTCGAGCGCCTTCCCGTCCAGGACCGGGCGCAGGAACGGCCAGATCCCCTGGACTTCACGGCAGAAGATCAGGGCGCCGGACGGCCCGATACCGGGGAACTCCCGGAGCAGTTCCTCGACACGGTCGCGCTGCTTGTCCGCTTCGCGAGCGAGTCGACGCAGGTCGCCGCCGTGCCGTTCGCGGATCAGGTCGGCGCACTCGCCGAGCCGGGTCGCGGTGCCCTCGTCGTAGCGCACGTAATGGGCCCGCCCGAGCGCGTCCACTCGCTGCTGCCAGGTCAGTTCGGCCATGCCCGCGGGTGTCCCGCCGCCCGCCTCGAACAGTTCGCGAGCGGCGTGGACGGCGATCGACGCCTTGATCCGCGTGGCCGTCAGGTTGCTCAGCACCAGCACCTGCCACAGCGGTGCGGGCGTGTCCGCGACCCGGATGCCCGCCTCCTCCGCGTACGTGGTTCCGGCCTCGGACAACAGGGCGTGCACCCGTCGGTCCTTCGTCTGGGTCGTACTCATGATGCGCCTCCCACATCCGGCTACCCGACGACACACGATCGAATCGGACGACACGTCCGCCGAGGGATTCCCGAGCGTCGGGAAGCACCCCCGGTGCCGGTTCGGTGGACCACGCCGGTCGGCGGCCTCGACCGCGCACCGCACACCCCCCGCATCGTGATCTTCCCCGGCACTCACCCCCGTGCCGGCGCGCCCCCGGCCTGCGATGTCACACCCGGCGGGGCTGTCTCGTCTCGGGCTTCGAAGACGGGCTCCGAACGGGAAGGTGATGGCATGCGGGTGTTCGTGGCGGGCGAATCGGGGGCTCGGGGGCGACAGGTGGATGCCGCGGCCGACGGAGCGGGGTCGACGGGCGCCGACCGCGACGAGGTGGGCGTGCGGCGGGCGGAGGAGTTCGAGGATCTGCGACCGCTGCTGTTCTCGATCGCGTACCGCATCCTGGGCAGCGTGAGCGAGGCCGAGGATGCGGTCCAGGAGACCTGGCTGCGCTACGAGACCTCGCCGACCCGACCCACCTCGACCAAGGCGTTCCTGTCGGCTGTGGTGACCCGGATCTCGATCGACGTGCTGCGCTCGGCCCGGGTCCGGCGCGAGGAGTACGTCGGGCCGTGGTTCCCCGAACCGTTGCTCGCCGACCCGTACCAGGATCCGGAGCGCTCGGCGGAATTGGCCGACTCGTTGTCGATGGCGGCCCTGCTGCTGTTGGAGCGGCTCAGCCCGCTCGAACGCGCCGTCTTCGTGCTCCGCGAGGTGTTCGCCTTCGGCTTCGCGGAGATCGCCCCGGCCGTGGGGCGCTCGGAGGCGGCGTGCCGCCAACTCGCGGTGCGGGCGCGCCGCCACATGGACGCGGGCCGGCCCCGGTTCGAGGCCGACCGGACCGAGCGCGACGAACTCGCCGGGCGATTCCTCGACGCCTTCCGGGAGGGCGACCTCGACGGACTGCGCGAACTCCTCGCCGCGGACGTGCACCTGGTCGGCGACGGCGGCGGCAAGGTCCCGCAGTGGGCCGGCGGCATCTTCGGCGCCGAGAACGTGGCCCGACTGCTCGCCACGGTCGTCCCCTCATTCGTCCGGATCGGCGGCGTCGTGGAACCGCACCAGGTGAACGGCCAGCCGGGCGCGATCCTCCGTGACCGGGACGGCAGGGTCCTCAACACGCTGGCGCTCGACATCCTCGACGGCCGGATCCTGGCGATCCGCACGGTGAACAACCCCGACAAGCTGGCGCACGTGGGTCCCGTGGCGGACGCCTGGGCGGTGCTGCGCGAAACCCGGCAGGTCGGCCGAGACGCGAACTGACCGATCCGCCCGCACTCGACCGACGCCGAAGGCTCGCCCCGGAGTATCGCGGGGCGGGCCTTCGGCGCCGAGCGAAGCCGGCCCACCGCGACCACTACTGCCTGCGGACCGGCGAGGGCCGCTTCGGCACCGTCGCGATCGGCAACACCACCGACTACGCCTGCACCATGTGCCGGACGGCCTCCACCGGCGCGTGCCGCCCCGCCCGCGGGAAGCGGGCGGGGCCGGCGATCCTCCGCGCGTGGCCCGGCGGTTCGGCCACGCGGAGGATCGGTCGCGGCGTCGGGGTTTCCCGGAGTCACCGCAGGTGCTACGCGGTCACCATGGTGAACACCGGGTAGATCTTCGGCTGAATGTCCGGAGCGCCGAGACCGCTCAGGATCGGGATGATGATCTCGCTGAACCGTCGGAACGCCTCCTCGGATTCCCACACGTCGGCGACGAACCAGCCCTCGGGGGTGGAACAGGCGGTGTGCGAGAGCAGACCCGGTACGGGCCAGTCGGCGGGCGACTTGACCGGACCGCGACCGCCGGTCACCTGGTCGGCACTCGCCTCGTACATCGCCTGGGTCACGCCGGGCATTTCGAGAATCACGATGATCGCCATGTCGGTCGGCCTCCGGTGCGCAGTTGATTGCCGTGTCGGCTCAGTCGACCAGTGCGATCGCCCCTCACGCACGCCGAGCTACGCCGAATGGACCGCGCCGGTCGCCCGTCAGCGGTTCGCGGAGGCGACCGAGTCGCCCGGCGTCATCGGCGGCGTCGCCGCCCGCCGGATGCCCCGGTTCTTCAGGTGATGCGGATGCGGACGAGCCCGGGAGGCCGTCGGCGGGCGCACGTGAGTCGGCGTATGCCCGATCCCCGCCGCCGTGCGGTCGGCGACCGACGCGCTGTCCGGACCCGACGTGGCGGTGGCGTTCTCCAGGAAGCGCAGGAGTTCCACCGGGAAGGGCAGTACGACGGTCGAGTTCTTCTCGGCCGCCACCTCGACGATGGTCTGGAGAAGCCGCAGTTGCAGCGCCGCGGGGCTGCGCGTCATCACGTCCGCCGCGGAGGCGAGTTTGCGCGACGCCTGGAACTCGCCGTCGGCGGTGATGATCCGCGATCGCCGTTCCCGCTCGGCCTCGGCCTGCCTGGACATCGAGCGCTTCATCGACTCCGGCAGAGCCACGTCCTTGATCTCCACCCGGTCGATCTCCACGCCCCAGCCCACCGCGGGCGAGTCGATCATCAGGGCCAGGCCCTGATTGAGCGCCTCGCGGTTGGACAGCAGATCGTCCAGGTCGCTCTTGCCGATGATCGAGCGCAACGACGTCTGGGCGACCTGCGACACCGCGAACACGTAGTCCTGCACCTCGACCGTCGCCTTGACCGGGTCGTTCACCCGGAAGTACACGACGGCGTCGACGCGAACGGTGACGTTGTCGCGGGTGATGCCGTCCTGGGCGGGGACCGGCATCGTCACGATCTGGGTGTTCACCTTCCGCAGGCGGTCCACGATCGGCACGATCCGGGTCAGGCCGGCCTCCCGGATCGGTACCTGCACGCGGCCCAGGCGGAACACCACGCCGCGCTCGTACTGACGGACCACCCGCAATCCGGCCCCGGCGAGCAGTGCGGCAAGCGCGGCGAGGGCGCCGACGACGATGAATACGAACAGCAGGATCATGGCCCACTCCGGTGCCTGGTGCCGCGCCCGGCGACGTTTGCCCCGTCGCCGGGCGCGGCACCAGCGACTGCCCCGAGCAGACGGGCGTCCCCGAGCGTCCCCTGAATCTCCACTGTAGCTCCGGCCGGCTGCGGTCGACCGTGATCGACTCGGCCCGAAGTCGGCGCGCCACGAGCCCGAACGGCTTTCGGGTCGCCGGGGGGGCGGCGATCCGGGTCGTGCATACGTTTCCCGCGGGCGGCCGGAGACTTCCGCTGTGCGGCGCGAATGGCACCCGGTCCGATATCCGCGGTCCGGTGCCGCGTGCGCATAAGCCGTCGGGCCGATGATGGATCATCGAATGCCGGGTGCGCCGCGGCCCTCGCGAATGGAAAAAGAAGATCGAGATTTGTTACTGCTCGATAATTGTCGGAACCGGCTCGGATTCCACGTCGATATTCGATCGTCGAATGTCCGTTCCGGATGGACACGCACACGGCCGAGCCGCTGCCTTCGGGCAGCGGCTCGGCGTGTGTTCTCGGGCTTGCGCAGGGCTCCGGGGGGTGTTGTACGTTCGTACTCCCATCTGCCCCGCCGTTCTCCCGGGCGGCGCTCGGGTGGCGGCGGTTGTGCCGGGGCCGAGGGTGCTCGTGGTTCTGTCCGTACTTTCACTACGGACAGCACCGTTCACGAGTACCCGAGGCCGGACCGACCCGAGGGGTTCGGATCGTTGCGAGGAGGCGCGTCCCGTTCGGTCAGATCGGGAAGCCGGTGGGAGGCGGCGACGCCTTGAGGTTGCAGGTGACGGTCAGCCCGGGCGGGGTGATCGTCATGACGATGCTGCTGGGCGCACTGGGGATGGCCACACTCCCCGCTTTCTGCAGGACGATGCTGGAGTGGAAGCCCGCACTGATTGCCGTGGGGTTGGCCAGGCCGCTCTGGTTGCCGGTCAGGGTTCCCGTGATGCCGCCCGCCGGGATGGCGGTCGGCACGAAGTAGCTCAGGCTGGCCGTCAGCGTGAGCAGGTTGCTCGCACTGCGGGTGAACGTGGCGCCGACCGAGCTGCCGTAGACGCCGCAGTCGTAGGTCGCCTTGCCCGTGCCCGCCGCGGAGGCCGGGGTGACCATGGCCGCGGTGGCGCCGATCGCGCACACCGCGGCGACGACCCCGCTTTTGATCTTCGACATGAGAACAGGTCCTTTCCGCATCGACACCCGAAGGACGGGACGGCGCAGCGCACACGCGGCCCCGAGCGCCGAACGTGATGCAGTGATTGCCATTCGTAAGAACCGGGCCGGACAGCCCGGACGTGGCCGTGCGGTTGCGTATCTTGCCCGTGGTTCGGCAAATACGATAAAGCAAAGTTCCCCAAGGATCGCCCGCAGGTCAAGACCCTTCGTCGGGAAACCGTAACGTCGGCGAAACCCGGACACGGATAAAATGATCTTGAATATGTGATCGCGCTCGGACTCGACACGTGTCACCTGAATCCGCGGTACGCCGCTATTGATTTCCGAGCGCTTTGCGTACAGATTCCCCACCATCATTGGACCTCCGTATGCCGCCCCGGCATCCGACGGAAGTCGATCGTGTGTGGCTCGGAGCCGGGACGACCTGCGGAAGCGACATTCCACCCGCCGCGGGCGGGTGGGGTCGGTTCACGAAGGAGCACGGTTTTGGGGTTACGAAGATTGCTCCCCCACAGGGCAACGGCCGCCGTGGTGGCGGGGGTTCTGGGGGTGGCGGGGGCCGCGGCACTGGCGCCGGCCGCACATGCCGCGCCCATCGAGTACACATCGCAGTGCACGAACCAGACACTGCCGAACATGCCGATCGATCCGTCACGAACCAAGGTCGACATCTCCGTGGATCCGGTCAAACCCACGTACCGGGTGGGTGACACGATCACGGTGAACTGGAAGTGGTTGTCCTACGGCATCGTGCCGCCGAACACTCCGATCGTGACCAAGGTGGAGAAGGACTCGACCCTTCCCAAGGGCAAGATCGGGTTGTCCGGTGCGCAGACCCGCGAGATGGACGTCGAGGGCGAACGCAAGAATCCCGAGACTCCGCTCGGCCAGGAATTGATCGTCACCGACATGAAGGGCACCGTCACCCTCACCGACGCCGGCGTCGTCAACCTGACTCCGCTCCAACACTCGACGTGGACGATGGCGTTCGGCTTCGACTCCGAGACCCGGTGTCTGCCCACGACCCCGGTCCCGGTGGGTGCCTCCATCACGGTGGAGCCCGGCGAGGTGCAGTTGCCGGTTCTCCAGGCGCCGGACGGCGACGTCTACACGGGTTCGACCATCGCCCTCACCGGCAGCAGGTTCGCACCGAACGGCACTCCGCAGGTCGCGCTGTGCGCGGCGGACGGCAGCGGCTGCGATGCGGCCAAGTTCTTGACGAACACGCTCGCCATCGACGCCCAGGGCAACCTGACCGGGTCCGCGACGCTGTATCCGTTCGGCATCGAGGACGGTCGGTACGTGGTGCGGGTCTCCGACGGCACCAAGGAGGCGACGGACACCCTCTCCATCAAGGCGTTCGTGCCGGGGCAGCGGGTCCTCACCGCCGACCGGGCATCCGGCCCGGTGGGCACCGCGGTCAAGCTCGAAGGCCACGACTGGGTTCCCAACTACGAACTCCAGATCAGCGGTGTGGACGCCGACGGCAACATCACCGACGTCCCGATCAGTGTCATGACCTCTCCCGACGGCAGGTTCTCCGTCGAGTACGTCATCGGCGCCGCCGAGGACGTCGCGATCCGCGCCGTCGCGGGCTTCGACGACAACGGCATGACGGTTCCCTTCCGGGTGACCGACGACGGCACCCTGGGGCAGTCGATCACCGGCACGATCACCCCCGGCGGCCTGACGATGACCCAGGCGGCGACCCGGATCGACTTCGGTACCACGACCCTCGACGGCCGCGAGCAGACCATGCGCGCGGCGCTGAACCGGGTGACCGTCGTCGACGCGCGCGGCAGCGCACTGGGCTGGCAGTTGACCGGATCGGTGTCCGACCTGAAGTCGGACCGGGGCACCATCCCGGCCGCGAACGTGGCCTGGACGCCGTCCTGCGCGGCGGCCCCGGGCAGTCCGTCCACGGTGACCTCGGGGTCGACCGGCCCGATCGGGTCCGGCGCGACCCTGTGCTCCCAGGCGCCGGGCACCGCCGGACCGACCGGCGGCAGTTTCACCGCGGACGCCGCACTGGCCCTGACCGTACCGGCGTTCGCGACGCCGGGCACCTACGGAGGGACGATCACGCTGACCCTGTCGTGACCGAACCGGCCCGGCCCTCGTGCGAGTTCGGGTAGGCGGCCCCGGCGGATCGTCCGCCCCCGTCCGATCGGACGCGGCAGACGATCCGCCGGGGCCTTCGCACGGCCGGAGACCGGGTGGCGCGGCGCCCGGTCAGGCTCGGCCCGTGGCCATGTCCATCAGCCGGGACAGCACGGCGTCCCCGGAGGCGGCGACGCCGTCGTGCTCCCACTCGTTGGTGACCCACGTCCGCACCGCGCCGACCTCGCGGGCGGTCCGCAGGGAGAGCGGGGCGTCGACGTACATGTCGTCGTGGTAGACGACCGCGGTCACCGGGACCCGGTTGGCGGCCAGCCGCTCCCGGTCGTACAGCAGCGGCCAGTCGGTGCGCTCGGCGAGGATCCCGGCCGCGTCGGCGAACGGCCGAAGTCCCGCGATCTCGTCGAACATCCAGGGGTGGATCGTCTCGCCGGTGAGCAGCAACGGGTCCGCGTCCTCGGCGAATTCGGGGAGGGCGGCCATGGTGCGTTCGGCGGCCCAGCCGGTGGCACGGTCCCCTTGGGCGTAGATGGACTCGTGCAGAACCGCGAACAGCGGGTTGTCGACGAAGCCGGTCAGGTTCGTCACCTGCGCAAGGAAGGTGTCGGAGAGTTCGCCGGACCGCGCGTCGAGCGCCTCGTCGAGCAGCCAGTGCACCCGCTCGAAGCCGTCTCCCATGCCGAAGACCAGGCCGAGGGTGCGCAACCGGCGCACGGTCAGCGGGTCCCCGTCGGGCAGCCGCACCCGACCGCCGGCGACCGTGTCGGCAATCCGCCGGAGCCGGGCGACGTCGTCCGGATAGCGGTCGCGATACTCGGCGTTCTTGTCCCGGATCCGCGGGTAGGTCCGCGCGTACACGTCGTCGGCGGTGCTGGACAGGCCGGGCAGGCCGCCGGTGATGTAGCAGCGCCGCAACCCCTCCGGGGCGTGCGACAGATAGGTGAGCGTGATGAAGCCGCCGTAGCTCTGGCCGAGCGTCTCCCACGGCTCGTCGCCGCACAGGCTCCGCCGGATCGCCTCGGCATCCGCGACGATCGCGTCGGCCCGGAAGTGCGCGAGGTGATCGGCCAGTTCGTCGGCCGACGGGAAGCGTTCCGCGGCGCGGGCGGTCAGGGGGGTGCTGCGCCCGGTGCCCCGCTGGTCCAAAAGCAGCACCCGGTGCGTCTTGGTCGCGTGCCGCAGCCAGCCGGGGGTACTCGCGGTCGGGCGGGGGGACTTGCTCCCCGGCCCGCCCTGGAGATACAGCAGCCAGGGCAACCGTTCGTCGGCGCGGGCCGGGTCGGCGACCTCGCGGGCGAAGACGTCGATGCGCGGGCCGCCCGGATCGTGGTGGTCCAGGGGGAGGTCGAACACGTGGTCGGTGACCGCGTATCGGTAGCTCATGGGTGCCTTCCTGGGATCGCCGGCGGTGTCGGCGCGGCCGGGGCCGGTGCGGAATGGGGGCATGCCGAGGAACCGCCTCCGGGCGCGGCGGTGGGCTCCCTCGTGGGTTGGTGGTCGGACGATCCGGGGTGGTCCGTTGCGGGTTCGGGAGCCGGGGGCGGGGTTCGTCCGACGCTAGGCCCTGCCCCGAGGTGGAGCCGGGCCGGCGCCGACTCGGGAATCCGCGCCGGGGCCGGGAGCCGCTGCACGCTCCCGGCCGCGACCACGGCGACGCGGCCTCACTCCGACGCGGGTTCGCCCTCCGGGGCGGACTCCTCTGCCGGGGCGGACTCCTCTGCCGGATCGGACCAGAGCGAGCGGATGTGGCCGAGGTGTTCGGTCATCGCCCGACGAACGCCCTCCCCGTCCCCGGCGAGCAGCAGGTCGAGGATCTCCTCGTGTTCCCGCGCCGACGCCACCAGCGCGCCGCGTTCGGCGAGTCGGGTGAGTCCGTACAGGCGCGAGCGCTTGCGCAGGTCGCCGACGACCTCGACCAGGCGCTGGTTGCCGCCCAGTTCGAGGAGTCCGAGGTGGAACTGTCGGTCGGATTCCAGGTAACCGATCAGGTCGCGCCGCTCCGCGGCGGCCACGATGGCGGCGGCCACCGGGCGCAGTGCCTGCAGCGCGGCGGGGTCGGCCGTCTCGGCCAGGCGCACGATGACGGGGACCTCGATCATCGATCGAATCTCGGTGTATTCGTCGAGGTCCCGGGCGGACAGCGCGGTCACCCGGAAGCCCTTGTTGCGAACAACCTCGACCAGTCCTTCCTTGACCAGATCCAGCATCGCCTCGCGCACCGGGGTGGCCGAGACACGGAACTGGGCGGCCAGGCTGGGTGCCGAATAGATGACGTCGGGACGCAGTTCGCCGGCGATGAGGGCGGCCCGCAGGGCGTGCGTCACCTGATCGCGCAGGCTGCGACGCTCCTGCACGAACGGCAGGTCCAGCGGCCGCTCCCGCAGGTTCGTCACGGCGGCGGTCTCGCCGGTTCGGCCGGTCGGCACTTCGGCGTGCGCTCTCATCGGGTGCATCCTCCCTCGAGGCCGGCTTCGCCTCGAATAGCCATACAATGTGCAATGTTACAGTCTATCGGTCACCTGCCTCACCCTCCCATCGTTTCCCGACACTCCGACACTTCGGTACGTCGACGCCTCGCTGCCTCGGCGAGCGATGCTCGAGGTCTCGGTGCTCGGACGTCTCACCCGCTCGGGTTCGCCGGCAGCAGACTCACCGTGCAGGTGGCGGTGTAGAAGTCCGCCGCGGCGCGGCCCTGTTCGCGTGGTCCGTGGCTGGATGCCTTCGTGCCGCCGAAGGGCAGGTGGAAGTCGACGCCGGTGGTGGGCGCGTTGACCTTCACCAGGCCGGTGTCGATCCGGTCGACGACGGCGAGCGCGGCGTCCAGGTCGCGGGTGTGCACCGAGGTCACCAGGCCGTGCGGCACGTCGCGGGCGAGCGCGATGGCCTGCTCCAGGTCGCCCGCGCGCTGGAGCACCGCGACGGGGCCGAAGATCTCCTCGCGGAGCGCGGCGTGTCCGGCCGGCACCTGTTCCAGGATCGTCGGGGTGGCGAACCACCCCGCACCGTCGTGGGCCGATCCCGAGGTCAACACCCGACCACCGGCGGCCGTGGCGGAGTCGAGCGCGGCGCGGACCCGGTCGCGGGCCGCCTCGGTGACCACCGGCCCGCACACCGTCGCGGCGTCGGCGGGGTCGCCCACCGGCAGCGCCCGGGTGGCGGCGTCCAGTGCCTCGCGCAGCGGATCGGGGTCGCCCACCACGATGATCCGCCGGGTCGCGGTGCACTTCTGCCCGGCATAACCGAACGCCGCCGCGATCAGCTGGGCCGCGGTGGACCGCACGTCGGCGTCCGGCAGGACCAGCGCGGCGTTGCAGCCGCCCATCTCGGCCTGGACCGGGACCCCGCGGGCGGTGCCGGCCCGGACCACGTCCAGCCCCACCGCGGTGGAGCCGGTGAAGGAGACCACTTCCGCGGCCTCGACCACGGCCGCACCCGTGCCGGCCTCGCCCGGCAGCACGGTGAACAGGTCGGCGGGCAGTACCGCGTCGAGCAGTTCGGCCAGTTGCTGTGCACAGCCGAGCGCCTGCGGGGCGGGCTTGAGCAGGACCGCGTTGCCGGTGGCCAGCGCCGGCGCGGCCTTCCAGAGCGGGATGGCCAGCGGGAAGTTCCACGGCGTGATCAGCCCGGCCAGGCCGTACGGGCGACGACGGGTCAGCAACAGGCCGGGACCGGCGGCGGGTTCGTGCACGGAGCCCACCGGGTCGTACACCTGCTGCGCGTTGTAGCGCAGGATGGCGACCGCGCGGGCGACCTCGCCGCATGCCTCGGTGATCGGTTTGCCGACCTCGCGCACGATCAGGTCGGCGAATGTGTCGGCCGAGGCGGCGAGCCGGTCGGCGGCGGCGCCGAGCGCGGCGCAGCGGGCCGAGGCGCCGGCCGCCACCCAGCCCCGCCCGGCGGCGCGGGCGCGTTCGGCGGCGCGGTGCACGTCGGCCGGCGGCACCGCCGGGGCCTGGGCGACGAGTTCGGCGGGGTCGGCGGGGTTGTGGCTGCGGACGAGTGATGCGGCGGATGTGATGGTCACGGCGGGAAACCCTTCGGGAAGGGGTCGGTGGGATCGGGCGGGTACGACCCGGTTCCGGTGGGCGAGTCGCGGGCACGCGGGACCGGGTGGCCGCGTGTGGAATCGGCCTCTTGTCCGGGAACGCGGTTGTGTCGCAGGTGGGTTGACGGTGCGTCAGGTGGGTCGGCCGGACCCGCTCAGCTCAGCCCGGCCGCGACGGCGCGCTCGGTCGCCAGGCGGATGGCCTGCTGCATCTCGGCGTTCAGCGGCCGGCGCGGCGGACGGCAGGGGCCGCCGGGCTTGCCGACCACGTCCATCGACAGCTTGATCGCCTGGACGAATTCGCTGCGGGTGTCCCACCGCAGCAGCGGCTGGAGGATGTCGTACAGCTCCCGCGCCCGGGTCAGGTCGCCGGCCACGGAGGTGCGGTAGAGCTCGATGCAGGCGTCGGGCAGCACGTTGAGGAAGCCGCCGATCCAGCCCTTGGCGCCGGCCACGGCCAGCTCCAGGAGCACGTCGTCGGCGCCGGCCAACAGGTCCAGACCGGGCGCGAGTTCGGCGATTCGATAGGCGCGTCGGGTGTCGCCGCTGAACTCCTTGACGCCGACGATGTGGCCGTCGGCGTGCAGCTTCGCCAGCAGCTCGGGGGCCAGGTCGACCCGGGTGTCGAAGGGGTTGTTGTAGGCGACGATCGGCACGCCGACCGAGGCCACGTCGGCGTAGTGCGCGTGCACCTCGGCGTCGTCGGCACGGTAGCCGTTCGGCGGCAGCAGCATGACCGCCTCGGCACCGGCCTCCGCGGCCTGTTCGGTCCACCGGCGGGCCTCGGTCGAGCCGTACGCGGCCACGCCGGGCATCACCCGGTCACCGCCCACGGCCTCGACCGCGACGCGGACCACCCGGGCCCGTTCCTGGTCGGTCAGGACCTGGTATTCGCCCAGGGAGCCGTTGGGCACCACACCGTCGCACCCGGCGTCGACGAGGCCGCGCACGTGCTCGGCGTAGGCGTCGTAGTCGATGCTCAGATCCGCGTGCAGCGGCAGCGGGGTGGCGACCATCAGGCCGCGCCAGGGGCGGAGGGTGCGGTCGATGGAGATCGCGTCGGACATGGGGACTCCTTGGCTTTCGGCTCGGTTGCGACTCGGCTGTCGACGTCGAGGCCGGAATCGGCATCGGGAATGCGGGACATGCGGGGCGTCGGATCGGTGGTGCCGCGCTCGGGGCCGTGATTCGGCGCATCCGCTTGGGTCACGTCAGTACAATGTCACATTGCTCTTGTGTTGCGCCAGACCCGTCCCCGATCAACGTAGCCGGCCGGACGGAAAGGAAAACCGCAGGTGAATGGTAAAGGAATTGCAAATACAATGTCGCACCTCAAATGTGACACGACTCAGACCTTGACCATTGAGTCGGCCCTGGGCAGAGTTCCCCACCATTACCCACCCCGCCGCCTCCCGAGAGGCCCGCCGTCATGACCACGCTCGCGCCCCCCACGGATCCGCCGGTGGACACGGATCCGCCCGCCGCCGACACCGCCCCCATGGGGCTGCGCCCTTCGCAACTCGCCTGGCGTCGTTTCCGCCGCGACCGCACCGGGATCGTCGCCGCGTGCGTCGTCGCCGTGTTCGTCGTCGCGGGCCTGGGCGCACCGCTGTTCGCCAAGTGGTACGGGCACGACCCCTACACCACGTACGGCCAGAACCGGCCCGGCCTGCTGAACGAGTTCGGCTTTCCCGTCGCACCCAACGGCGGCATGTCCGGCGAGTTCTGGCTCGGCCTGGAACCCGGTCTCGGCCGGGACGTGCTCACCCAACTGCTCTACGGCATCCGCACTTCGCTGCTCATCTCGCTGGCCGTGGTCGCGATCGTCACCGTGCTCGGCGTACTGGTCGGAGTGACCGCCGGCTACCTCGGCGGCGGTACCGACTACCTCGTGGGCCGATTCATCGACGTCATGCTCAGCTTCCCGTCCACGCTGTTCTTCATCGCCTTCACGCCGGTGGTGACCTCGCTGCTGACCAACCCGGGCGAGCAGATGTCCCCGCTGCTGCGTGGGGCGGTCATCGTCGCGGTGCTCTCCGCATTCGGCTGGGCCTCGGTGGCGCGCCTGTTGCGCGGTCAGGTGCTCTCCCTGCGCAGCCGCGAATACGTCGAGGCGGCGCGCGTGATCGGCGCCTCGCCCGGCCGGGTCGTGCTGCGCGAGCTGCTGCCCAACCTGGTCACCCCGATCCTGGTCAGCGCCTCGATGGCGGTGCCGACCTACGTGACCACCGAGGCCGCCCTGTCCTACCTGGGCGTGGGCATGGTCGAACCCACCCCCGACTGGGGGCGGATGTTGCTCAAGGGCGCCGAGGTCTACCGGACCGACATCACCTACATGTGCGTCCCCGGCATCTCGATGCTCGTCTTCGTGGTCGCCTTCAACCTCTTCGGCGACTCGGTCCGCGACGCGCTCGATCCCAAGAGCGACCGCTGAGCCCCGGGCACCGGTGCCCTCGCCACACCGCACTCGCACGGCAACCCTCGGAAGGAACCATGAACCCTCGCCGCAGACCCACTCGCCTCACCCGAACCGCGCTCGCCACGCTCGCCCTCGCCCTCGGCGCGGCCGCCTGTTCCGGCGGCGGCGGCACCCCCGCCGGCAAGGAGCCCGGCAAGGGGGCTCCCAAGGCCCAGGTCCGCGCCGTGTCGATCGGCGCCGCCGCCGAGTCGAAGGGCCCGGCCAAGGATCTGCCCGGCGCCAAGCCCGGCGGCACCGCCACGGTGCTGGAGCGCGCCGACTTCAACCACCTGGACCCGGCCCGCGTCTACGTCTCGCACGAGCAGACGGCCGAGTTGCTGATCTCCCGCCAGCTCACCACGTACAAGCAGGAGGGCGACCACACCACCCTGGTCGGCGACCTGGCCACCGACACCGGGACCAGCCCCGACGGCGGCAGGACCTGGACCTTCACCCTCAAGGAGGGGCTCAAGTACGAGGACGGCTCGCCGATCACCGCGCAGGACGTCAAGTACGGCGTCGAGCGCTCGTTCGCCAAGGAGATCACCGGCGGTCCGACCTGGATCCAGGAATGGCTCGTCGGCAACCCCGACTTCCGTTCGGTGTACGACGGCCCCTACGGCGGTCGCGAACTGGACGCGATCAAGACCCCCGACGCGCGCACCATCACCTTCGCGCTCCCCGCCCCGCGCGGCGACTTCCCGTTCGCGGTGGCGATGCACACCAGCACCCCGGTGCCGCGCGCCAAGGACACCAAACTGGAGTACGACAAGCACCCGTTCTCCAGCGGCCCCTACAAGATCTCCACCCGCGAGATCGACAAGTCCATGACGATGGTCCGCAACGAGCACTGGGACCCGAACACCGACGCGGTCCGGCATGCCTACCCCGACCAGTGGAAGTTCGAGTTCGGCGCGTCCAACCAGCAGATCAACGAGCGGCTGATCGCGGCCAACGGCGGCGACCGCTCGGCCATGACCTTCCGCGTCGCGGTCGGTCGCGAGGTCGCCCAACAGGTGCTCACCACACCGGACTTGAAGGCCCGCACGGCGGACGCGGCCACCCCGTACACCGAGTACTTCGAGATCAACAACCGCCGGCAGACCAACCCGAAGGTCCGCCAGGCGCTGATCGCGGCGTTCCCCAAGGAGCAGGTGCGGCAGATCATGGGCGGCCCCGCCTACGGCGAGTTCGCCACCACGCTGATGGGCCCGACGGTGCTCGGGTTCGAGCCCTACGACCTGGCCGGCGTGCCGAACACCGGTGACATCGCCAAGGCCAAGCAGCTGCTCGCCGAGTCCGGCACCCCCAACCCCACCATCGTCTACGCCTACAACCAGACCCCGCTGTGGGAACAGGTCTCGGTAACCATCGTCCAGGCCCTCCAGCAGGCCGGTTTCAAGGTGGTCCCGCAGCCGATCAACGACAAGAGCTACTACACCGAGATCGGCCGCGTGGACAACAAGTACGACCTGTACTGGGCCGGCTGGGGCGCCGACTGGCCCAGCGCCGCGACCGTGCTCCCGGCCAAGTTCGACGGTCGCAAGATCATCGACGACGGCTCCGTGTACAGCCTCTACAACAACCCGGCGATGAGCACCGAGATGGACCGCATCACCGCGATGTCGGACGTCGTCGCGGCCGGCAAGGAGTGGTCGAACCTGGAGAAGAAGATCATGGCCGAGGCCCCGGTCGTGCCGTTCGTGTACAAGCGCCAACTGACCCTGTACGGGCCCGGCCTGGGCGGCGTACGGGTCGGCTTCATCGGCTCGACCTATCCGACCGACGTCTGGGTCAAGTAGCCCCCGGGCGGAGCGGCCCCGGCTCCGCCGGCGTGGGCGGGAAGGCTCCCCCCTTCCCGCCCACGCCGGCCGGGCCGGCGGCCGCTCCCCGGTCCGACCTCCAGTGAGGGCCCCATGTTCCGATTCCTGGTGCAGCGACTGCTCGGCGCGGCACTGATCCTGTTCGTCGTCTTCACCGTCACCTTCTTCCTGTTCTTCGCGATGCCGGACGACCCGGCCCGCCTGTCCTGCGGCAAGACCTGCACCCCCGAGACGCTCGCCCTGATCCGACGCGACCTGGGCCTGGACGAGTCGGTGCCGATGCAGTACTGGCACTACATCGTCGGCGTCTTCGCCGGCCGCGACTTCGGCGCCTCGCACTGCTCCGCGCCGTGCCTGGGCTACTCGTTCGTCAACCACGAACCGGTGCTCGACACTCTGCTCGACCGCTTCCCCGCCACCCTGTCGCTGGCCCTGGGCGCCTCGGTGATCTTCCTCGGCGTCGGCATCATGATCGGCATGCTCGCGGCGCTGCGCCGCGGCACCTGGCTGGACAAGTCCACCATGGCGTTGTCGCTGATCGGCGCGTCGGTGACGATCCAGTTCCTCGGGGTGATCGCCCGCTACGTCCTGGTCGACGAACTGCGCTGGTTGCCCAAACCCGAGTACATCCCGTTCACCGGCGACACCGGCGGATGGATGGGCGGGCTGCTGTTGCCCTGGTTGACCCTGGCCTGCGTACAGGCCGCGGTGTACGCGCGCCTGACCCGGGCGTCGATGATCGACGCGCTCGGCGAGGACCACATCCGCACCGTCCGGGCCAAGGGATTGACGTCCCGTCAGGTCTACGCCAAACACGCGTGGCGCGGCGCGATCACCCCGGTGGTGACCGTCTACGGCATCGAACTCGGCGTCCTGCTCGGCGGCGCGGTGGTCACCGAGACCACCTTCAACATCCCCGGCATCGGCAAACTCGCGGTGAACGCGGTCGCCAACTCCGACCTGCCGATGATCACCGGCGTGGTGCTGATCGCCGCCACCGCGATGGTGCTCGCCAACGTCGCGGTGGACGCCGTGTACGCCGTCATCGATCCCCGGGTGCGTGTGTGATGACCCCTCCCCTGCTCGCGGTCCGCGACCTGCGGGTCCGCTTCGCCACCGAGGGCGGCGTGGTCAAGGCCGTCGACGGCGTCTCCTTCGACGTCGAACGCGGTCGTACCCTCGGCATCGTCGGCGAGTCCGGTTCCGGCAAGAGCGTCACCAACCTCACCCTGCTCGGTCTGCACAACCCGGCCCGCACCACCATCGAGGGCAGTGCGGTCCTGGACGGGACCGAGCTGGTCGGGGCCCCCGAACGCACGCTGCGGGACCTGCGCGGGCAACGCGTGTCGATGGTCTTCCAGGACCCGCTCACCGCCCTGTCGCCCTACTTCACCGTCGGTGCGCAGATCGTCGAGACCTACCGTCGGCACACCGGCGCCGGCCGCCGCGAGGCGCGGGCGCGCGCCGTCGACATGCTCGACCGGGTCGGCATCCCGCAACCCGCGCGCCGGGCCCGCGAGTATCCGCACCAGTTCTCCGGCGGCATGCGCCAGCGCGCGATGATCGCGATGGCGCTGGTGTGCGAGCCCGACCTGCTGATCGCCGACGAGCCCACCACCGCCCTCGACGTCACCGTGCAGGCCCAGATCCTGGACCTGCTCGCGGAGTTGCAGGAGCAGTTGGGCACCGCGATCATCCTGGTCACCCACGACCTGGGGGTGGTCGCGGACGTCGCCGACGACGTGCTGGTGATGTACGCGGGCCGCGCGGTCGAGTTCGGCTCGGTCGCCGAGGTCCTGGACACGCCCAGGCATCCCTACACCCGGGGTCTGCTCGCCTCGGTCCCGCGCCTGTCCGATGCCCTGGACCGGCCGCTGCAACCGGTGCCCGGCTCACCGCCCAGCCTGCTCGCCCCACCGCCCGGCTGCGCCTTCCACCCGCGTTGCACGCATGTGATCGACGGCCCCGAGACGCCGTGCCGCACGGTGCTCCCGCTGTTGACACGTGCGCCTGCGGGGGCCGGCGGCAGCGTGCACGCCGCCGCCTGCCATCTGGAGGCGGTGCCGAGCACCGCGCCGACGGATCTGCAAGGAGCCACCCCATGAACACCACGTCGCTCGACGCGTCCGAGCCGCCGCTGCTCCGGGTGAGCGGACTGACCAAACACTTCCCCACGGGCCGGAGCCTGCTGCGCCGAAGGGCCCGGGCGGTCCGCGCGGTCGACGGCATCGACCTCGCCGTCGGGGCCGGGCAGAGCATCGGCCTGGTCGGCGAATCCGGCTGCGGCAAGTCGACGACCGGACGGCTGATCACCCGCCTGCTCGAACCCAGCGCGGGCACCATCGAGTACCGCGGTCGCGACATCGCGCACGCCTCGCGCCGCGAACTGGCGCCGATCCGCGCGCAGATCCAGATGATCTTCCAGGATCCGTACTCCTCCCTGAACCCGCGGCAGACCATCGGCACGATCCTGCGTGCCCCGCTGGACGTCAACGACATCGACCCGCCCGGCGGACGCGAGCGCCGGATCGAGGAGTTGCTGGAGACCGTCGGCCTCAACCCCGAGCACCGCAATCGGTTCCCGCACGAGTTCTCCGGCGGCCAGCGGCAACGCATCGGCATCGCCCGGGCCCTCGCCGCCGGGCCCAGCCTGATCGTCGCCGACGAGCCGGTGTCCGCGCTGGACGTGTCCATCCAGGCCCAGGTGATCAACCTGCTGGAGGAACTGCGCCGCGATCTGGGCATCGCGTTCGTGTTCATCGCGCACGACCTGGCCGTGGTCCGACACTTCTGCGACCGGGTGGTGGTGATGTACCTCGGGCGTGTGGTGGAGACCGCGGATCGCGAGTCGCTGTACGAGCGGGCCCATCACCCGTACACACAGGCCCTGTTGTCCGCCGTGCCCGGCGCGACCGGTCCGGACGGCACCCGGCTGGAGCGCATCCGACTCAGCGGGGACGTGCCCAGCCCGATCGACCCGCCCTCGGGCTGCCGCTTCCGCACCCGCTGCCACAAGGCACAGGACGTGTGCGCGGTGGCCGAACCCCCGCTCACCGCGGTGGACGGCCGGGCCGGCCACGAAGTGGCCTGTCACTTCCCCGAACCCGTCAAGATCTCGTCCGCGAAGGCCCCGGCGCCGGCGGCACCCGCGCAGCCGAGCCGGACCGCCTGAGGCCCGACCCACCCGACCCGGTCCACACCAGACCCGAACCCACCGGAAGGACAGGGAACCATGACCCGGCAAGACCCCGTCGCGGCACTCAACACCGGCACCCACGACATGCCCGTATCCCCCGCGCTCGACGCCTTCATGGCCACCGCCTGGGCGCCCAGTCCGCTGCCCGACCTCGGCGCCGAGCCGGTCGCCCCGTGGGCGGCGAAACGCCGCGAGCGGCTGTCCGCGCGCTACCCCGGCGAGCGACTGGTCGTCCCCGCCGGCACGCTCAAGGTGCGCAGCAACAGCGTCGACTACAAGTTCCGGCCGCACACCGCGTACACCTACCTGACCGGCGACCACACGCCCGACGGCGTGCTGCTCCTGGAACCGGTCGGCGACGGGCACGAGGCCGTCCTGTACCTGCGCCCGCGTTCGCCGCGCGACACCGGCGAGTTCTACCGCGACCGGCGCCACGGCGAGTTCTGGACCGGGCGTCGGCCGACCCTGGACGAGTCGCAGACCCTGCTCGGCGTCGCCTGCGCCCACCTGGACACCCTGCCCTCCCGGCTCACCGGCCCCGTCGTACCCACCCGCCTGCTCAGCGGAGTCGACCCGGACGTGGACCGACTCGCCGCCCCGGCCGATCCCGGACGCAGCGCCGAACTCGCCGCGTACCTGTCCGAGATGCGCCTGGTCAAGGACCCGTGGGAGGTCGAGCAGCTGCAACTGGCCGTCGACCACACCGCCACCGGGTTCGCCGACGTGGTCCGCGCCCTGCCGCAGGCGCTGCGGCACCCGCGCGGCGAGCGTTGGATCGAGGGCGTGTTCGACATGCGCGCCCGGATCGAGGGCAACGGCACCGGCTACGACACGATCGCCGCGGCCGGCGCGCACGCCTGCGTGCTGCACTGGATCCGCAACGACGGCCCGCTGGATCCGACCCGACTGCTGCTGTTCGACGCCGGCGTCGAAATGGACAGCCTGTACACCGCCGACATCACCCGCACCCTGCCGCTGTCCGGCCGCTTCACCCCCGCCCAGCGCGAGGCGTACGAACTCGTGCTGGCGGCGCAGCAGGCCGGCATCGACGCACTGCGTCCCGGCGCGCGCTTCCGCGACTTCCACAACGCCGCGATGCGGGTGATCGCCGAGGGCCTGCACGCGTGGGGCGTCCTGCGGGTCACCCCCGAGGAGGCGCTGCGTCCGGACAGCGGCCTGTACCGGCGCTACACGCTGTGCAGCAGCGGCCACATGCTCGGCATGGACCTGCACGACTGCGCCAAGGCACGGGCGGAGACCTACCTGGACGGCGTCCTGGAGGCCGGCCACGTGCTCACCGTCGAACCGGGTCTGTATCTCCAGCCCGACGACGAGACCCTGCCCGTGGAACTGCGCGGAATCGGCATCAGGGTGGAGGACGATCTGGTGATCACCGAGGACGGCGCCCGGCTCATGTCGGCGGCCCTGCCCCGCACGCCGGACGCCATCGAGGAGTGGATGGGCACCTTGGCGGGCTGAGCGACAGTCGTCGCGGTGCCGGGCCGCCCCCGCGCGGGGGGCGGGGGCGGCCCGACACCGCGACGGCTGTCGGGTGCGCGGTGGCCCGGCGCCGGCTCGGCTACTCGGGCGCGTCGCGAACGGGGTCGGGGAGCGTCCAGCGGTGCTCGCGCCTGGGGTGCAGGTAGGCGTAGTAGTAGAGGTAGCCCGCCGCGACCATGGCCACGGCGATGCCGATCGGGCGCCGGTCGGAGTCGATCGACTCGTACAGGACGTACGCCATCACGCCGATCACGCCGAGCGGGACCCACGGCCAGGCCGGCATCCGGTAGGTCGCGTGGGCGGTGGCTCCGGACATCCGTCCGTACAGCGCGGAGACGGCGACGAAGATGTAGAGCACCACCAGGTTCGCGCCGGTGGCCAGGATCAGGGTGTCGAGCGGGACGAGCCAGGCGACCACGATCGCGGCGACGCCCATGGTCAGGGTGGCCAGGACCGGAGTGCGCAGGCGCGGGTGCACGGCGGCCAGCGGTCGGCCCACCGCATCGGGCCAGGCCCGGTCGCGGGCGGAGGAGTACAGCAGTCGGCCGATCTGCAACATGATCGCGATCACCGCGTTGACGATGGCGATCGCTATGCCGAGGCTGACCGCGGTGTTCACGGCGTCGCCGCCGCGTTCGAGCAGGAAGTAGTTCATCGGGGACGGGGCCGCCATGAGTTCGCCGGTGCTCGGCGTACCCAGCAGGACGGCCACCAGCGGGAGGCACTCGGCGACCACGGTGATGCCCAGCGACCACATCACCACCTTGCCGATCGAGGCGACCTGCCGGGTCTCCTCGGCGAAGTACACGGCGGTGCCGTAGCCGTTGTAGGCGAACAGCGCCGTGGCGGCGAAGGACACCACGAGCCCGGCCGAGGCACCCACGAGCACGTCGCCCTCGCCCAGTGCCTGCGCCGTCCACAGCGTGGAGACCGGCTGGTCGACGTGGACCAGGCCGAGCCAGGCCAGTACGGCGATCGCCGCGAGTTCGACCGCCAGGAAGACGCCGGTGACCCAGGCGTTGGTGCGGATTCCCAGCACGGCGACGAGCGAGGCCAGCGCGATGACGGCCAGGCCGGCGCCCTTGCCGTCCAGTGAGCCCCACACCACGCCCAGGTAGTCGCCGGTGCCCAGGGCGATCACCGCGACCGTCAGGACCCCGCCGAGCAGACCGAGCGCGAACAGCGCGAAGCCCGTGGACCGGCCGAGCGTGCGTGCGGCGAAGGCGTACTCGCCGCCGGTGATCGGGAAGGCGCTGGACAACTCGGCGTAGCACAGCGCCATCAGCATGCCCGCGACGGCGGCGAGCAGGAACGCCACGGCGGCGGCGCCGCCGAGGCCGCTGATCACCGACGGCATGATGATGAAGACGCTGGAGGCGGGCGTGACCGAGGACAGCGTGATGAACAGGTTCTCACGCAGGCCGAGCGAGCGGGACAGGTCCTGGGCATAGGCCGTCGGCTGCGGCAAAGGGGTGCCGGCGGGCGTCTGACTGCCATCGGTATCGGCCATGAGGCTCCCTTGTCAGTTCTTTGACGCCGGAGTCAACGATATGGAAGACTCCCACGTCAATAGGCATTCCATAATTTGGCACTGAAGACAAGGAACGGTGCATGGCACGACCGAGGAATCAGACGGCGAGACGTGAGCAACTGGTCCACGCGGCCACCGCCGCGGTCGGCCGGCACGGTCTGGCCCAGTTGCGGGTGGCCGACATCGCCGAGGTGGCGGGCGTGGCCCGCGGGTCGGTCAGCTACTACTTCAGCGACCTGGGCGACCTGCTGCGGCAGGTGTACCGACAGGCCGCGGACCGCTTCTACACGTCCCGCACCGACACCGCCTCCCGCCTCCCGGACGCCCGCGACAAGCTCGTGGCCTGCGCGCGGCGCGGGCTGCCGTCCGGGCCGGAGGACGAACTCGCGGTGGTCCTGTACGAGTTCAGCGCGGCGGCCCGCGACGAGAGCGAATACGCCACGCTGGCGCAGAGCCTGTACGACCGACAGGTGGCCATGTACGGCTCGATCCTGGAAATCGGGCAGGCCCAGGGCCACTTCCGGTTCACCGAGCCGATCCGCGACGTGGCCGCGAACCTGGTCACCCTCGAGGACGGCTACGGCCTGCACATCGTGAGCCGCAACTCCTCGCTGCCGCCCGAGCGCGCCCTGGCCCTGATCCTGGCGCACGCCCGCCAGGCCACCGGCTGCCCGGAGTTGCGCCCGGACCGGGTCGTCCCCGACCCCGACGCGCCCGACGAGGGCACCGGCGGCCCGGACGCCGCCGGCCACGACAACTCCCGGAAGGGCACCGCGTGAACACCCCCGCCACATCACCCCTCGCCGTCACCCCGTCGGGACGCCCGCGCGCCCGGGCCCTGGGCATCCGCCTCGACGGCACCCCCGGACCGGCCAACGCCCTCACCGACGTCCCTGGGGTGCACATCGGCTACACCACCCTCGTCCAGGGCCCGTCGGTACGCACCGGCGTCACCGCCGTGTTGCCGCGCGGACGCGCCGGCGTCGGCCTGCCGTGCGCCGCGGGTCGCTACTCGCTCAACGGCAACGGCGAGATGACCGGCAGCAGTTGGCTCGACGAGACGGGCAGCCTGGCGGGTCCGGTGATGATCACCAACACGCACGCGGTGGGTCCCGTGCACCGGGGCGTCGTCGACTGGACGGTGGCCAACCGGCCCGAACTCGCCCGGCAGTGGCTGCTGCCGGTGGTCGCCGAGACCTGGGACGGCTACCTCAACGACATCAACGGCCCGCACGTCCGCGCCGAGCACGCGATCGCCGCGATCGACTCGGCCGCCCCGGGCCCGGTCGAGGAAGGTTGCGTGGGCGGCGGAACCGGGATGAACTGCTATGGCTTCAAAGGTGGTTCGGGCACGTCCAGCCGGGTGGTCGAATACGGCTCGGACCGGTACACGGTCGGCGCCTTCGTCCAGGCCAACTTCGGCGAACGACGCGAACTGGTCGTCGCGGGCGTGCCCGTCGGAGAGCGGTTGACCCGGGACAACCCGATGGAGGACACCGACTGGTTCGCCCCCGGCGGGGCCGGCTCGGTGATCGTGGTGATCGGCACGGACGCTCCGCTGCTGCCCGGCCAGTGCAAGGCGCTCGCCCGCCGGGTCCCGATGGGTCTGGCCCGTACCGGCACGACCGGCAGCCACTTCTCCGGTGACATCTTCCTGGCCTTCTCCACCGCCAACGCCGGTGCCCTGACCAGCAACTTCCCGCAATCCCCGGCCACCGACGAGGACTACGACACGCTGCGGCACATCCCGTGGGGCCGGATCGACCCGTTCTACCGGGCGACCGTGCAGGCCGTCGAGGAGGCCGTGCTCAACGCCCTGGTCACGGCCGAGGAGACCACCGGCCACAACGGCCGGCGCAGCCCGGCGATCCCGCACGACCACCTGCGCGCACTGCTGACGGGGGAGGATTTCGCCGACGACTGACCCCACGAGGCCGCCGTCGGTGCGGCCGGCCCCGCCGACCCCCGCGCACGCGAGGGCGCGGCCCACACCCGCCCGGGCGGCGCGCGCGGCGGTGCGACTCGTTCCCGTCGAGCACCGCGGTCGGGGCGATCGGGGCAGGTGGGCCGGGCACCGGCTCGGGCGCCTCACCGGTCACTGCCGGTGAGGCGCCCGAGCCGGTTCAGGCGGTCATCGGGTGGTGGTCCAGGTCGTAGCCGAAGTAGCGCGGGCCGGTCAGGGCCAGGCCGGCCGGGGTCAGCCAGCGGGGGTCGCACGGGGCGGCCAGTACGGTGACGCGCAGTCCGTAGCGCAACGATTCGGTGGTGACCGGCTCGCCCGTCTCGGTGTCCAGGACGCAGATCAGGTCCGGGGTCGTGGCGACCACCCGGCCGTCCCGGCGGGCGAGCAGGTGTTCGTTCTGGAAGTCCAGTTCCAGGAGCGCGCCTTCGCCCTCCAGGCGGGCCCGGCCGCGGGCGAAGCCGCCCTCGGTGCGGCGTTCGACGTCGACCACCTTGCCGGCCGAGAGGTGTACGCCGCCCAGGAGTTCGCGGGCCGCCGCGACCGGGTCGTGGTGTTCGGCGCGGGCCTCGCGGACCGCCCGGCCGAGGTTCTCGGCCAGGGTCAGGGTGGCCGGGACCAGGCCGGCGCGCAGTTGGTCGCCGCGCAGGACGGTGTCCGCGCACGAGATCTGGCAGCCGCGCTCGACGCACACGGCACGGGCGATCCGCTCGGCCTCGGTGTTGTCCACCGCCCGGACCACGATCGTGTTGCCCTTGTCGTCGGCCAGTGCCATCGGCGAGTTGGCGACCCCGATCAGGCCGGGCAGCACCATCTGCGCCTCGGGGAAGGCTCGGCCCATCGCGTCGCCGTCCACGATCGGCAGCCCGGTGTGCGCCGCCGCGGCCAGCGGGATCATCGAGTTCACGCCGCCGATCTCGATCGGCACCAGGTGGGTGGCCCGGCGGCCGAGGACCGCCTCCAGCGCGCGCAAGGCGTTGATCTCCTCCCGGCCGGAGGGGAGCTTCTCCAGCAGGACCGTGGGCGCACCCATCGACGAGATGGGTACGACCGTCGCGTCGGCCGGCACCTCGTCGATGTCGACCACGGTGACCGGTCCGTGCCGGCGCACCGCCTCGCGGGCCAGCAGCATGCCGACGTACGGGTCGCCGCCGCCGCCGGTGCCCAGGATGCCCGCGCCGCGCGCGATGTCCGCCAACTGCTCGATGCCGATCTCACGCATGGGTGGGGATTCCGTTCTTCGCTTCGTGCACGGGGGTCGGCGAGCCGAGTCGGTCCAGGTCGAGATCGCCGACGGCCTTGATCCGGATGCGGGTCGCACCGCCGGGCAGGTATGCCAGCGGCACCTCCTCGATGTCGACGATGCGGACCGTGCCCACCCGGGCGCCGGATTCCTCGGCGCGCCGCACCGCCTCTGCGCGGGCCGCGGCGAGCACGTGTTCGCGCTTGCCGTCGGGGACCAGGAAGACCCGGTCCACCTCGCCGCCGACCTGGGCGATGGCCGCGCCGACCGCATTGGCCACGTCGAAGTGGGCCGGCCGGCGCACGTCGGGGAAGCCGGGCAGGCCGTCCGGGACCAGGATGCTGCCGCCGCCGACGGCCACCACCGGCAGCGGCGCGGCCGAGGTGCGCATGCGGTCCACCGTCTCGGCCAGTCGCTCGGCGATCCGGGCCAGGGCGCGCTCGGCGAAGGCGTGGTCCACGCCGGCCACCGCACCCGCGTCGCCGACGTCGGCCGCGCCGGCGGCCACGGCCAGATCGGTGGCGGTCAGCGTGTCGCCGCCGAAGACCAGGGCCTGTTCGGTGAGCCGGTAGCCCACGCTGCGCGGCCCGACCTCGCCGTCCGCCGCGACCAGCGAGCCGCCGCCGATGCCGAGCGAGAGTACGTCCGGGATGCGGAAGTTGGTGCGTACCCCGGCCGCCTCCGACTCGCCGGCCGCCTCGCGTGGGAAGCCGCCGACCAGGATGCCCACGTCGGCCGTGGTCCCGCCCACGTCCACCACCGCACAGTCGGTGAGCCCGGACAGGAAGGCCGCGCCGCGCATCGAGTTGGTCGGCCCGGAGGCGAACGTGGCGACCGGGTAGCGGCGCGCATGGGCGATGTCCATCAGCGTGCCGTCGTTTTGCGATATGAAGAACGGCGCGGTGATCCCGGCGCCGGCCAGCGCCGCGCCGAACGCGTCCACGATGTGCTCGGCCAGGTCCCGCAGCGACGCGTTGACGATGGTGGCGTTCTCCCGCGCCAACAGGCCGACCCGGCCGATCTCGTGGGAGAGGGACACGTGGACGTCGCCGAGTTCGGCGGTCAGGATCTGCGCCGCGCGCACCTCGTCCTCGGCGGCGGCCGGCGAGAACACCGAGCTGATCGCGATCGAACGCAGCCCCCGCGACGCGATGTCGGCCGCGACCCGGCGCAGTTCCTCGGGGTCCAGCGGCGAGATCATCCGGCCGTCGAACTCGCGCCCGCCGTGGCACAGGTAGGTGCCACCGCCGACCACGGCGCGCAGGCGTTCGGGCCAGTCGACCATCGGCGGCAGCGCCGCGGTCGCGGGCAGTCCCAGTCGCACCGCCGCGACCTGCGCGAGCCGTTCGCCCTCGATGAGCGCGTTCAGGAAGTGTGTGGTGCCGATCATCACCGCGTCCACCGCGGCCGGATCGGTGGGCCGGCCGTCGGCGCCGGGTGCGGCGAGCAGCGCCACGACGGCGGCGGCGACTCCCGAGGTGACGTCGGCGGTGGTGGGCGATTTGGTGCCGGCGAGGACGTGGTTGTCGTCGCCGAGCAGGGCGGCGTCGGTATTGGTGCCCCCGACGTCGATTCCGATGCGCATGTGGTGGTTCCTCTTGCCGAGTTGCCGCTGCGGGCAGGGTGGGGTGTTCAGGCGGTGGTGGACGCGGCCTCGGCGGCGGCGATCTCGCGGGCCGCCGCCGGCCGGGCCGGTTGCTCGACCGGGAGTTCGCGGTGGCCGTGCACGAGGTTCAGCCGGCCCGCCACGATGTATCCGAGCCCGGCGAGCAGCAGCGAGTTCAGCGCCGGCACGCCGGCCCACTGGTAGTGGTCGCACAACCAGCCGAACACCGAGGCCGCGCTCCACAACACGATCGTGGCGGGCACCCACGAGGGTTCGGTCTCCGGGAGTCGGCCGATCGCGCGCGAGGCGTCCAGTTGCGGGCGCCAGCGCTTGGTCACGAAGTATTCGGCGACCATGATTCCGGCGATCGGCGGCGTCACCACACCGAGCACGGTGAGGAAGTCGGTGAACCGGTCGAGGATGCCGGCTGCCGCCGCGAGGCTGCCGAGCACACCGATCGCGATCGTCACGGCGGTGCGGTTCAGCCGTACGCCGATCGTCGACTCGACGGCGCCGATCAGGCCGAGCGCGGCCGAGTACAGGTTCCAGTTGTTGATCTTCACGGTGGCCGGCACCAGGATCAGTACGCCCGCCACGCCGGAGGAGGCGGTGATGATGGCGATCACGTCGGACGACTTGACCGCGTACGCCAACAGCACGCCGGCCAGGCCCAGTACGTACTCGCCGAGCGAGATGCCGACCAGGGTCTGCTTGACCACGTCTGCCGTGGAACGGTTGAACCGGGTCATGTCGGGTGTGGTGACCGCGCCGACGATGTACGAGCCCGCCACGATCGTCGCACCGGTCGCGATCGATATGTGCTCGCCGAAGGGCGGCGAGGCGACCAGGTCGCCCATGCTGTGCCGGGAGATCTCCACGGTCATCGCCCAGCCGGCCAAGCCCAGGAACGCGGGCACGGTGACGAAGGCGGTCCAGCCCATCGCGCGGAACCCGCGCAGCACCAGCGCCGTGACACCCAGGCCGGTGATCAGACACCAGCCCCACAGCGGCACGCCCGGCGCCAACGAGTGCAATCCGGCGGCGAACACCGCGGTCTGCACGCCGAACCAGCCGAACAGACTGACCGCGATCACCAGGCCGATCAGGGTGGATCCGTAGCGGCCGAAGCCGGTCCAGCGGGCGAGCACCGAGGTGGTCAGACCCTCACGCATGCCGGCGATGCCGACGAAGACGCACACCACTTCCAGGATCACCGAGCCGAGCGTGAACGCCCAGAACGCACCCCAAAAGCTCAGTCCGGCGCCCAGGGTCGCGCCGAGCAGGAACTGGGTGAGGTCGGAGAGCTGGCCGAAGCGCTGGATCGCGACGTTGAACCACGAGTAGCGCGCGGACCGCGGCACCCGTTCGAGCGGGTAATCCGCGTCGACGCCGGGCGCGTCGGGTGCGGCGGAGTCGGGTGCGGCCGATGCGGGTGCCGCCGGGTCCGCGCTCGCCGGCTCGACGGAGGGGGCGCCGGCGGCGGGTGTTCTGCTGTCTGTGGTCATGCGCTTTCCTCGGATTCCTGAAGGCCGAATTCCCGGCACCGGAAGGGGACGTCGGGCAGGGCGAAGCACGGTGGGATGAGGGAGGGGCCGCGGTTCACCGAGACGGGTGGTGCTCCGCGGATACGTTTCGAGCAGCGCTCACAGCGGCGAGGGCGGTCCCACCGCGCGGGCGCGCAGGCTGAACGCGGGTCCGGGGAGGTAGGGCACGGGTACCCGCTCGACCGGCAGTACGACGACCCGGCGCGGATCGGCCCCCGCACGCACCGCGCTGCGCCGCGCGCCTTCGCGTACCTCGTCCACCGCGTTTGTCCCGGCCGCCTCGCCGGCCCGCATCAGTCGCTCGTGGGCGCCGCCGACCGGACTGAGCGCGGCGCCGAACGCCCCGGCCACCAGACCGTGTTCGGGCAGCAGCACGTGGGCGGCGGGCACCCGCGTCGCGGCCGGCGCCGCCGAACCGCCGCCGACCACGACCAGCGGCAGGCGGGCCGCGCCGGGCTGCATCCGGTCCACCGCCTCCTCGAACGCGTCGGGGTCGTCGGCCGGGACCCGGATCAGGTCGGGCATCGGAAAGCTCACCGGCACACCGCCGATGACCAGCCCGGGCCGGCTCTCCTGCGGGAAGCCGCCGGCCAACAGGCCCACCCTGATCCGCCGCGCCCCCACGTCGGCGACCACCGCGTCGGTCAGGCCGGTGAGCAGTCCGGCGCCGCGCAGCGTGCCCGCCGGGCCGCTGCCCAGGGCCAGGCCCGGATGCAGCCGCAGATACTCCAGCGAGGTCAGCGTGCCGTCGCCGCGGGCCACCAGGATCGTCGCGGACGACAGGCCCAGCGCGCCGAGCGCGGCGGTCAACGCGTCGGCGAGGGCCCGGGTGTGCCGGGACAGGGCAGCGTCCAACACGGTGCTGTTCTCCCGCTCGATCAGGCCCAGCCCGCCCGACCCGGCGGACAGGCCCACGAAGGAATCGGCGCCCACCTCGCGGCGGATGATCTCGGCCGCCTGGTGTTCCTGGGTGTCGTCGACCGGCGAGAAGACCCCGGTGACCGCGAACGTGTCGCAACGACCGGCGAGGCCGGCCGCGAAGCGGGCCACCGCGTCCCGGTCCAGCGCCGTGGCATCGGCGGGGGTCAGGCCCGCGCCGCCCTCGACCATCGCGCTGCCGGCGTGCACGGCCGTGCGCAGGTCGGCTGGCCAGTGCGCCAGCGGCGGCACCGCGTCCGAGACGGGTCCGCCGATCCGCAGCACCCCGACCCGGGTCAGCCCCTCCCGCCGAGTGACCGCGTGCGCGGCGCTGCGCAGGCCGATGGCCACGTGGGTCACCCGCGGTGCGCGCGGTGCGTCGCGCAGGAGGGCGGCCACCGCGGTTCGCACGCTGTCCACCGGATGCCCGGCCGAGGGCACCTTGACCGTGGCCGCCGGCGCGTCGCCGACCAGCAGGGCGCCGTCGGTGTTGGTGGGGCCCACGTCCACTCCGATCGTGCGCGGGCCGGTCATCGCCCGACCTCCGCACGGTCGGGCAGGTCCAGCCCGAAGGCCGCCGGGCCGGCGAGTCGAAGGCCCGCCTCGGTGCGCCAGATCGGGGCGCAGTCCAGCGCGAGGATCGAGATCCGGAGCCCGTAGCGCAGCACCTCGACCGGCAGTGCCTCACCGGTCCTGGTCTCCACCAGGGCGATGATGTCCAGCGTCAGCACGACGGGCCGGCCGTTCTCCAGGACGGCCAGATACTCCGACTGCGCCTCGACCCGCAGCAGCCGGCCCGCGTCCGGGCCCAGGCCCTCGACCAGGATTCCGGTGGTCGGATCCGAGACCCACTCGATCGCGGCGATCTTGCCGGTGACGACGCGCCGGGCCACCGGGGAGGGGTCCTCGGGGACACCGGCGGCAAGTGCCGAACCCACCGCGAGGGCCCGGCGGATCGACCCGGGCACGGCGTGGCGGGCGACTTGCTCGGCCGTCACCGGATAGTCCGAGCAGGCGGCCTGGCCGCCGAAGGCGTCCAGGCCGGCCCGGACCACCCGCTCCAGCCAGGGCCCGTCCGCGTGGTCGACCACCACGGTGCGGCCGCGTTCGTCGGCGAGCACCGCGGGGGTGGCGCGGATGCCGGCGAGTTCGAGCACGTTCTGGTCCATCCGGGGGAAGGCCCGGCCCATGCTGTCCGCGTCCAGCAGCGGCAGGCCCAACCGCGCGGCCCAGGTGACCGCCACGCAGCCGTTGGATCCGCCGATCTCGCTGGACAGCAGGGCGACCGGTGGCCGGCCCCGGACCTGCTCGACCCGGTCCCGCATCCGGCACGCATCGGCGACGCCGCCGATGCGCTCGCCCATCACCGGGGACGAGCCGACGGTGCCGACGGTCATGACGGTCGCGTCCGGGGGCAACTCGCGGGCGTGCAGGACCCGGACCGGCCCGTGTTCGAGGATGGCCTGTCGGGCGCCCGCGAGAGTGACCGACGTGGCTCCGCCGCCGCCCGAACCCAGGACGGCGCAGCCGCGTGCGAAGTCCGGAAGCAGTCCGGCGTCGAGTTCCATGGGTCAACGGTACGAACAGGCGGCGGATCGTACGTGTGCCACGCGCACCCGATCGAGTCGAACATGTGCGGCCGGCACACTGGGCGGCGTGATCGTACTCGCCGAGCTGCTCACCGGCCCGGGCCTCGACGGGCTCGTCGTCGTGGCCGGCCCCACGGATGCCGTCCCGCTGACCGGCGTGCGACTGGAGACGCGCGCGGACCGCCTGGCCCATGCGCCCGCCGGGTGCCTGCTCGTGTTGGCGACCCCGCTGAGCGGTTATCGGCTCGACGTGGCGGTGCGCGATCTCGCGGCAGCCGGCGCGGCGGGCCTGGTGCTGACCGCGGTCCCGTCGGACGCCCCCGTCCCGGCCACCGCGCGGGAGCTGGCCGATCGGGGCGGGGTGGCGATCCTGCACGCCGAGGGCGACCTCGCCGCGCTGATCCTGGCGGTCGACCGGGCGGTCCGCGGCGGTGCGGCCGACGCCCTCGCCCGGGTGGATGCCGCGGCCCGCGAGATGCCGTCCGTCGCGGGCGACCCCGAGCGGGTGGCCCGGGCCGCGTCCCGGGTCCTGGGCATCCCCGTCGAGCTGCGCGCGCCGGAGCCGGGCGAGGCGGGCGCGTCCGCGCGCGGGCCCGACGGCGACACCTGGCTCAGTGCTCCGGAGCGGCCGGGGCCGAGCGGACAGGCCGTGCGGGCGGTGCTCGCCCTCGGCGCCCTGGCCGCGGCGGCGGGACCGGCCGACGACGTCCCGGTGCGCTCGCGCGGTCAGTTGCTGGCCGAGCTGCTGGCCGTGCCCGAGGCCCAGGCGCTGCGTCTGGGCAGCCGCGGCCGGGCCCTGGGGCTGCCCGTCGACGGCTGGCACCTGGTCCTGCGGGTGGAGCCGATCGCGCTGGCCGGCACCGACCGCTACCGCCTGCTGGAGACCGCCGGGCCGCTCGCGCTGCGCCTGCTGCGCTCCGCCGGCGTGGTCGCCTGGAACGCCGCGCGCGTCGACGAGGCGCTGATCCTGGCCCGCTCGCAACCCACCGACCCGGGCCGGGACGGCATGCGCGCGACCCTGGCCGACGCCGCTCGGCTCCTGACCGCGCTGCGCGAGCGCAGCCCCGATGCGGATCTGCGCTGCGGCGTGGGCGCGGCCCATCGGGGCGTGCTCGGGCTGCGCACGTCCGCGCGCGAGGCGCACACCGCCCTGTCCCGCTCGGGCGGCGGTTTCGGCCCGGTCGCCGCCCACGACGCGGCGGGCCTGGACCGCATGCTCCTGGACTGGTACTCCTCCGATGCGGCCCGCGAGGCGGTACGCGAACTCCTGGCTCCGGTCCTGGCGTTGGGCCCGCAGCGCGCGGTCCCGCTGCTGCGCACACTGCAGGCCTACCTCGACCATCAGGGCTCGCCGGCCCGGGCGGCCGAGGAACTCCACCTGCACCGCAACGCGGTCACCAAGCGCGTGCGCAAGGTGGGCGAGCTGATCGGCGCGGACCTGGAGGACCCTCAACAACGCCTCGCGGTACAGCTGGCCTGCCGGGCCCACCTGATGTAGCGGGCGTCCCGGCCGCACCGCCCCGGGCACGCACCGCCTCGACCGCCGAGGCGACGAAGCGGTCCCGGAGCCTGATCGGCGGGCCCCGGCGACACCCGGCCGGCCACTGGCCGGAAACCGACCGGCCCGCGAACTCGCCTGCCCGGCGCGGGGATTGCCCGGGGTCGATGCCTTGCACGGGCATTGCGGTCACACGATACTGACCTGAGGTCGCTGTCCGTGTTCCGTGGGGGCACGTGCTCCCGCACCCGACCGGTGTCGGAGGGGGAGACCACTCGATGGCCAGGGCAGATCTGCGTCGGTTCCACCGCGATCCGCTGGGGTTTCTCGACGATCTGTCCCGCCGTCGCACCACCGGCGTCTTCCGACTCCCCTGGGGCGGCTGGTGCGTGGGCGAGACGGACCTGGCGCTCACGGTGTTGCGCGATCCCGAGTTCAACGCCGGCCTGTCCACCTTCTACGGTGACCTGCTGCCCTCACGATCGGCTCAGCTCGCCGTCGGTCACGCCGTGCGGAACCTCGTCCGGGCGCGATTACCCGAGTATCGCGAGAACCTCGCCGAAGCGGTGCCGCGACTGCCCGCGGCCACGAGCTGGCCCGAAGCCGGCACCGCATTGCTCCACGAGTGCACGGCCGACCTGCTGCTCCACCCCGCCGCGGCGCCCGATCTGCGGCGCCTGCTCGCCCGCTCCGTGGGCGCCGGCCTGCTGATCCGCTCGCCCCTGATGCGGGAGCGGGCCCGCGCGGAGATCCTGCGCGCCAGGCTCTTCGCCGCGCTGATCCGGCACATCGGGCAACGCCGGGCACAGGGTGGCGACCCCGGCGGGCCGCGCGATCTGCTCGACGCCGTCCTCGACGCCTGCCCCTCGGAGACGAGCGAGGACGACGTGGCCGAACTGTACGTACTGCTGTTCCGGTCGATCGTGGGAAACGTCGGCTACGCCGTGGCCTGGACCGTACTGCTGGCCGGGCTGCATCACCCGCCGGGCGCGCCGTGGCCCTGGCCCACGGATCGGATCGTGCGCGAGGCCGCACGCCATCGCCCGTTCGTCTGGATGGTCGGCCGCCCCGTCCCGCACCCGGTCGAGATCGGTGGTGTGGCACTGCGTCCCGGCGCGATCCTGTCGGTCAGCCCCTACCTGCTGCATCACGACGAACGACACTGGAGCCGGCCGCACGCGTTCGACCCGGACCGCTGGGCCCATCCCGACCCACGTCGCCCCTATCTGCCGTTCGGCGCAGGCCCGTTCGTCTGCGCCGGCGCGGCCCTCGCCCGGACCATGGCCGGCGACGCCGTGGCCGCCCTGGCCGGCGACGCCCGGCTGACCGTCCTCGGCGGGCACACCCGTCCGGTCGTCACCAACGCGGCCGCGCCGCATGCGTTCACCCTGAGCCGCACCACCGAGCCCGTCACCCGATCGCACGCACCCGAAAGGAGGTGACCACATGATGGCAATCCTCCGGCGCATCCTCACCAATACGCCGCCGCTGATCTGGAACCCGAAGGATCCCTGGTGATCCGCCCCCGCACCGGACGGCCCGCACGACCGAAAAAATCGCGCCGTGCGGGCCGTTCGCCGCTGCCGGCCCGGCGGGCGGGTGAGCCGCGTGGTCTCGGGTTCACCCCCGTGGGACCGCACTCCGGTCCGGCGGAACGCCGAGGGTTTCCCCGATTCGCGGTCACGGTCCGATGGTTACCTTGGTAGCGGTCCACTCGGCGTCTCGGGTGGGTCACGTCCCCCTTGTCGGATCGCCGGCGTGCGCGAGCGCATGTCGTGCGATCCACCCGTGCGGCATGTCGTCGGCCTCCCACCGACGGTGTCCGTCGACACACGACGCAATCCCTCCGGCATCGGGGAAGCCCGATGCCGCCACGAGGAGGTACACGTGTGAAACACAAGCGCCTGTCCGTCCTGACCGCCGCCTTCACCGTCGCCCTCGCGATGGTCGCGGTCAACCCCGCCCCCGCCGTCGGAGAGAAGTCGTCTCCGTCCGCGGATGCCACGACGTCGGCCGAGTACAGCGTCGTCGGCGTGCGAACCACCCAGCAGCGCAGCGCCATCGCCTCCACCGGCGCCTCGGTCGACGGTGTCGAGGACGGCCGCCTGCTGATCACCGCGACCCCGGACGAAGTCCGGCGGATCAGGGCACTGGGCTTCACGGTGAACCCGGAGGCCCCGCCCCTCCCCGGGAGCCGAATCAACCGGGACTTCCCACCCTCGGACTCCGGCTACCACAACTATGCGGAGATGGTCACCGAGATCGACAAGGCCGTCGCCAACCACCCGACGCTGATCAGCAAGCAGGTGATCGGGCGCTCCTACGAGGGCCGCGACCTGTACGTGCTGAAGATCTCGGACAACGTGGCGGCCGACGAGAACGAGCCCGAGGTGTTGTTCTCCCACCATCAACACGCCCGGGAACACCTCACTGTCGAAATGGCGCTCTACCTGGTCAAGTTGCTCGGCGACGGCTATGCCACCGACCCGCGGATCAAGGCGCTGGTGGACACTCGCGAGATCTGGATCATGCCCGATGTCAACCCGGACGGCGGCGAGTTCGACATCGCCACGGGTTCGTACCGCAGCTGGCGCAAGAACCGGCAGCCCAACTCCGGTTCGAGCAACGTCGGTACCGACCTGAACCGCAACTGGAACTACAAGTGGGGCTGTTGCGGCGGTTCCTCGGGCAGCACCGGCAGTGAGACCTACCGCGGCCCGCGGGCCGAGTCCGCGCCCGAGGTCAAGGCCGTGACCGACTGGGTGCACGGCCGCATCGTCGGCGGAAAGCAGCAACTGACCGCGGCGATCGACTTCCACACCTACAGCGAACTGGTCCTGTGGCCGTTCGGGTGGACGTACAGCGATGTCGTGCCCGGCATGACGGCCGACGAGTACAACACATTCGCCACGATCGGCCGGGCCATGGCGGCGACCAACGGTTACACCCCCGAGCAGTCGTCCGATCTCTACATCACGGACGGCTCGATCGACGACTGGCTGTGGGGCGACCAGCGGATCTACGCCTACACGTTCGAGATGTACCCCGCGTCGGGCAACGGTGGGTTCTATCCGCCCGACGAGGTCATCGATCGCGAAACGTCCCGGAACAAGGCCGCCGTCCTGCACCTGCTCGACTATGCGGACTGTCCCCCGCGTGCGATCGGCAAGACCTGCGGCGGGGATCCGGGCGGCACGACGTTCGAGAACACGAACGATGTGGCCATCCCCGACAACGGCGCGGCCGTCTTCAGCGACATCGTCGTCACCGGGGTCCCGGGCAACGCGCCCGCCGGCTTCAAGGTCGGCGTCGACATCAAGCACACCTGGCGCGGCGACCTGACCGTCGACCTCGTCGCCCCGGACAACTCCGTCTACCGACTCAAGAACTCCAGTACCAACGACTCCGCGGACAACGTCGTCGCCACCTACACGGTCGACGTCTCCGGCGAAGTCGCGAACGGAACCTGGCGGTTGAAGGTGCAGGACGTGGCCGCCTCCGACACGGGCAAGATCGACTCCTGGAAGGTCACCTTCTGAGCGAGGAACGTCGCCTTACGGGCAGGCGTCCCGACCGAGCGAGCGTCCGCGCCGGGTAGGCGACCCGGCCGGGCAGGCGTCCCGGACGGTTTCGCGTGCGCGTCCGCCTCGGCCCGACCCGATTCCGCATCGGGTCGGGCCGTGCCGTTCCGATCGCGGCAATCACCGGCCGGCCCTTCCGCGCCACCGCCCGGCGGGCGCGCGGCCCTCGGGCGCCGGATCCTGCCCCGTTTGCCCCCGTGTGCGGGGAGGTGAACCATGGAGTCAGGACTGCCACACCACACCCGCACGGACATGGAGCCGGACGATGTCTGGTCCTTTTCGACAGTTTCCGCTCGACGGGGGCTCGACCGCGGATCTGTACCTGCTCCGCTACGACGAGGACGGTCGGCTGCGCAGCCCGGTCGCCGAGCAGGAGATCAAGGAGCGGCTCGCCGGGGTCGGCGATGTCTTCCTGTTCTCGCACGGCTGGAACAACATCTTCGCGCAGGCCCTCGACCGCTATCGCAGTTTCATCGGCGGGTTCATCGCTCAGCGGCGGCAATTCGCGATTCCCGTTCCCCCGGACTACCGGCCCCTGCTGATCGGCGTCATCTGGCCGTCGACCAGTTTCGTCATGCCGTGGGAGGCGGGCCCCGGGATCGCGGCCGATCCGGAACCCGACGGGGCCGAGGCGCGCCAGGTCGAGGAGATGCTCGACCTGGTCACCCGGTCCCTGGGTCCGGAATCGGATCCGGAGTTCGTCGAGTTGGTGGACGGTCGCGCGGTGATCGACGCCGACGCGGCGCTGCGTGCGGCCGAGATCGTGCTCGGCGCGCTGCGGGCCGAACCCGACCCGGACGACGGCTCGGTGCCGCCCACCGCCAAGGAATTCCTCACCGTCTGGGAGGCACTGGACAGCGGCGGGGGCGCGACCCCGCCCGCCGATCCGAACGACTTCGGCGTCGCGGGCGACGTGTCGTCGGGTCTGCGCGCCGCGGGTGGCGCAGGCTTCGATCCGCGCAACCTGTTGCGTGCGGCCACGGTGTGGAGGATGAAGGCACGCGCGGGCGAGGTGGGTGCTCGTGGGGTGGGTCCGCTCGTGGCGCACATCCTGCGCGAGAGCGGGGTCCGGCTGCATCTGGTCGGCCATTCCTTCGGTGCGAAGGTGGTGCTGTCCGCGCTCGCGTCCGCGGCTCCGAGCCGGCCCGCCCGATCGATGCTGCTGCTGCAGGCCGCGATCAACCGCTGGTGCTTCGCGGCGGACGTGGCCGGCACCGGACGCCCCGGCGTCCACCACTCGATCCCGGACCTGGTGGAACGACCGTTGTTGACCACGTTCTCCGCGTTCGACGAGCCGCTGACCAAGGCCTTCCATCTCGCGATGCGCGCGAGTCGGCAGGGCCAACCGGGCTTCGCCGCGCTCGGCGATCCCGAACTGTACGGTGCCCTGGGCGGATTCGGCCCCGCCGGGGTGGAGGGGATCTCCGCCGTTCGACCCGCGGCCGTCCCCGGCCGGGAACGCTACGACCTCGGTGGGGGGTTGCGGGTGATCGCCGTGGACGGCGGAGTCGAGATCGACGGAAAGCCGGCCATCGCCGGGCACGGCGAGGTCAGCAACCCGACGACGTGGTGGGCGATGCACGCCCTCACCCGGCCGGACTGAGGGGTGATCCGCGCGCCCGCGCGACACGGTAGGCCGGCGGCGCACGCTCACCCGCCGGGACCCGGAAGCCGAATCGAAGGAGAGTCGCCATGTCCGAGGCCCGCACCGAGCGTTGGCGCCTGGCCGTGCTCCGGGTGCGACTCGACCTGGCGGGCTCCTCGCCGGTGGCGGCGGTCGAACTGGTCGGGGATCCGGCGAACGACGCGCGGACGTACTGGCGGGCCGAATTCGACTACGACAGATTCGGCCTCGCCGAAGGCTCGGAACCCCCGACCGCACTGGAGGTGCCCCGCGACCTGGTCGAGGCCGTCCGGGATCGCCTGATCGCGGACTTCCCGGCGGACACGGCGCTCTGGCTGCGGCTGATCCCACCGTACGGCAACCTCGGTGGGGTGCCGTGGGAGCGGGCCCTCGTCCCGGCCACCGGTCGGCCGCTCGTGCGGGTTCCCGATCGGCTGCCGCCGGGGTCCGACCCGGGGCGGGTGTGGACCGTGGCCGTCGCCGTGTCCGTGGCCCCGAACGCGGCCTGGGTCGCCGGATACCTCTCCTCGTTCATCTCCGCTCTGCGCACCTCCGTCACGGGCGAGGTGGACGTGCACGTGTTCACCGACCGGGGGGCCGAACAGGCACTGCGGGCGCTGTTGCACGAAAGTCCGAACGAACCGCGCGTACATCTGCACGATCCCGGCGACGCCGCGCTGCTCGACCGGTCGGGGCCGCGGCGCCGACCCGTCGGCGCCGATTCGCGGCCCGCGCCGGGCCCGCTGCTGTGGGGGGATTGGATCACCGCGGGGCTGGACGGCCGCGCGGTGCGGGCGCTGCACATCGTTGCGGACGGCGCGTTCGAGGGCAGTCGCCCGGTGTTGTCGGTGAACCCCGATCCCGCGCAGCCGAGCGGGCGTTCCGAGCGCGCGTACGTGACCGCGGACCGCGTGCGGCGCCTCGCCGACCGCGTGGGTGCGTCCGTGCTGTCCTTCGGCTCGCCCCCGGAGAATCCGTACGACACGGCCACCCGGATCATGACCGACCACATCGGTCTGCGGCGCGCCGGGCCGACGTTCTACAGCGCGTTGCCGCTGGATCCCGCCGGATACACCTTGGCGCAGGCACACGCGTTCATCGCCGGCGCCCCGGGGGCGGTGCCGATCCCGCGTGACCCCTCGCTGTTCGCGTACCTCCAGCCCGAGTTCGTGCGCGGCGCGCTGCTGGACCCCTGGCCCGACCCGGACCGGCCCGGACAGAGCTGGCTCAGCGGGCGGGCGCCCATCGGGGATTCGGCGACCAGCGGTGAGATCCTGCCGAGCGCGCTGGGCGTTGCGGGCGGCGAAGAGATCACCGCGCGCTACGCGACGGCCGAATCGGTGCCGATGTGGGTTGCCGCGTCGACGCGTTACATCGAGAACCAGGTGGCCTCGCTGGTACGAACCGCAGGCGTTCCGGGCGAAACCCCGGCCGCCAAGCAGGCGTACGACCGCGGGGTCGGGCAGGCCATCGCCGAGCTGCGGGCCCTGGTCGATCGGCGGATGCGGGAGTCGTGATGCGTACCGTCCTGGGGTTCGAACCGTTCGGGGACCGCACGGTGCTCAAGTTGCGCGAGGCGCCCGCCAACATCCCGGGGCTGGGCACCAACGAACTCACCGACGTCACCGACCCCGGCGGCACCGTCACCGCCCGGGGCGAGGCCCTGCTGGAGCGGCTGTGCCGGCATCCGGTGGTGAGCCTGGGGCTGAGCGCCGCGCTGACCAAGCCGCCGGCCGACGGGCCGGGACCGCTGTACCTGCACATGGTCTCGAACCAGGCCGATCAACTGCCCTGGGAACAACTCCACTCGTCACCCCAGGGCTTCATCGCCCTGGACGCCCGCTGGCCGATCGCCCGGATCGCCGCCATCCGCAGCCCGGTCGATCGCCGCACGTTCACCCCGCCGTTGACCATCGTCGCCGTCCTGTCCGCGGCGCAGCGCAGCGGCGTGCCGCAGCTCCGGGCGCTGCTGGCCGCCACCGCGCTGCCCGATGCCCGGGCGGTCGGCACGCGACTGCACGTGATCAGCGCGGAACAGGCCGTACTGGATGCCGTCGCGGCGTCCGGGCGGGCCGACGTCAGCGCCGAAACGATCCCCGCGAACGCGCCCGACCTGGCCAAACGGATCACCGCGGCCCGGCCGCACATCGTGCACCTGCTGTGTCACGGCGGGGCGGCCGGCGGTGTCCGTACGCTGGCCTTCGCGCACACCGCCGACGTCGACGCCCGCGAGCCGGTCGGTTCCGTACAGCTGAAACTGCCCGACCTGGTGGTCGCGTTGAACCCGTGCGCGCCGTGGCTGGTGGTCCTCGGTGCCTGTCGAAGCGCGCAGACCTCGGACACCCTCTCCCTCGCGCACGAACTCGTCTCGCAGGGGTTGCCCGCCGTCGCGGGCATGCGCAGGATGATCGACCTGGGCGACGCGGACAGGTTCTGCGCCGCGCTGTATCCGGAGGTGCTCGCCACGGTGCGCATCGCGGTGAAGGACGCCGGCGAGCACGAGATCGACTGGGCCACGACGTTCACCGCGCCGCGCCAGGCGATGGCACAGGCCGATCCGACGCAGACGGACGCCTGGTCGGACCCGGTGCTCTACGTGCAGGACGAGCCGCTGCGGATCACGTCGAGCTCCGTCGTGGGTCTGCCCGACACGGCGAACCTGCAGGGGCAACTCGACACCTACGAACGCTTCCGCGCCACGCTCGATCCGATCACCGTCGATCCGGCCCTGACGGCGCGGGTCGATGCCCTGATCGCCGACCTGCGGGCCCGATTGGCGGGTGGCAACCCATGACCATACCTGCGGAGATCCGGCTCAACGCCTGGACCGGGGACGAGGCGGCGCAGGCCACGACGGACGAGGAGGCGGCGCGCTGGGGCGCCGGGAAGCGCGGCATCCCACGCTCCCAGGCCGTGCTCCCCTTCGGGCCGCCGACCGATCCGCGCGACTGGCGCTCGGCCGACGTCGGCTACGGGATCCTGCTCCCGGACAGCACCGATCCGAATCTGTCCGACGCCGCGAAGGCCGCCGGCGAGGACGCGGACGCCCCGATCCGCGAACTGTTGGCGGCGCGACCGGGCACCGTGGTGTTGCGCTGGAGTCCGGACCTGCCCGACCACCTCCTGCGCAGATACTTCGCCCAGGGCCGACCCCAGGAACCGGCCATCGGGTTGTCCGAGTTCGGGACCGACCGGGGTCGGCTCCCGCGATACGTGGTGATCGTCGGCGGCCCCGAGGTGATCCCCTGGTCCGTGCAATATGCCCTGGGCACCCGGCACCTGGTCGGGCGCATCCCCCTGTCCGGGGAACCACTCGCCCGCTACGTGCGCGCGCTGCTCGCGAACTGGAGCGACGCACCGGCGCGCACGGACCGGGCGCTGAGCTGGACGGTCGACCACGGTCCCACGGACATCACCGCGTTGATGCGCGCGGTCATCGCCGCACCGCTGGCCGGGTGCCTGACACCGCCCCCGCTCGCGCAGTTCCGCGACCTGGTGGCGGCCGAGGCCACCGGCGCCGCGCTGCGGAGTGCGCTGACCGAGATCCGCCCCGGCCTGCTCGCCACCTCCAGCCACGGCCGCACCGGACCGCTGGGAAACCCGACCGAGATGCGCGCCGTACTCGGGCTCCCGGTCGACGGCGCGCACACCACCCTGCCGTTGGACACGCTGTGCGGGGCCGTGCCCGGTGGCTGCGTGTGGTACGCCCAGGCGTGCTGCTCCGCCGGTGCCGCCGGCGAGAGCTTCTACGCCGGGCTGCTTCCGGTCGGCAGCTCCGCCTTCGGCACGGTCGAGGCCGTCGCGAGCCTGGGCACGATGGTGGCGCCCGCGGCGCTGGAACTGCTCGGCCGGGAGAACCCGGTGCGGGCCGTGCTCGGACACGTCGAGCCGACCTTCAGCTGGACCCTACAGGTCGAGAACACCGGCCAGGGTCTGGGTGGGCGCCTGGTCTCCGCCCTGTCCACGCATCTGTACGCGGGCGAACCGCTGGGCCTGGCCCTGGCCGAATACCGGGCCGATGTCGGCGAGTTGCATACCCAGTGGGCCCGGCTGAGGGAGATGTTGGCAGCCGGGGACACGTCGGTTCGCGAGACGTTGACCAGGCTGCGGGTGTCGGCGCTCGACCGGCAGAGCCTGGTGCTGCTGGGCGACCCCACCGTGGCCCTGCCCGCGTTGGGCGGTGCGGGACCGTGACCCGAGTGCCCGCGTCGTCCGCGGCGGGCGCCGGCGCGTCCGTGGCCGGCTCAGCCCGGTTGGGCCGGTGAGTTGCGTGTCGTCTTGCCGGGGTTGGTCACCGGGCCGCCGACCGAATTGAGGACCAACTGGGCCTGGTTGTCCACGAAGCGGGTGAACAGCTGTTGTGCGTAGCCGAAGATGACCGCCCAGGCGATGATCTGCGCGGACGAGTCGAGCGCACTCAGACCGGGAATGAAGTCGCCGCGCATGAGCAACAGGCCCAGGAGGGCGGTGAGCGCACCGGTGGGGAGCTTGAGCAGGGCCAGTGCCACGGGCACGTTGTACGGCGTCGAGGTGCCGTGGATCCGGCGCAGCGATGCGGCGGCGGCCACGGCTGCGGCGACCAGGCCGACCAGTTCCACCACCGGGTAGTCCCACTGGGAGGCGACGTCGGCGTACATCTGGTCCAGGCTGCGCCCGGCGAACCGGTCGCCGTTTCCTGCGGTGCCGGCAGTGGAGGTGGCGGTGGCGCAGACGATGCCGATTCCCGGGGGGTTGAAGCACAACGGGACCGTCCCGGGCGAGGCGGCACCGGCGAGGGCGATCAGGGCGGCGATGACGGCGAGCGCCGCGGTGACGCCGAAGACGATGTACGCGAAGCTGCGGACCCTGAGCTTCTCCTTCAGGTGCACCTGGTGGGCCACGGTCGAGGCGTCGACCAGGACTTCCCGCTGGTTCTCGGTCAGTGTGTCGCCCGCGCGTACGGACAGTGCGATTTCGTCCACGTGGGCGCGGCGTTCGTCGCCGAGCGGCAGGTGCTCCTTGACGAAGGCCACGATGCCGGGCAGGTGTGCGGTGACGTCCTTCAGCGTCAGGAGTCGCAGCAGGATGATGTAGGCGACGTCCAGTTTCGTCTGGGCGACCGCGATGTGTGCGGCCGGTCGGCCGTGTTCGTGCCCCAGGGCTCGTTTCGCCTCGTCGAGCGATTCGAAGGCCTGGTCCGCCAGGACCTGGTCGCACGGGGCGAGTGGTCCGGGCGCGGTCTTGCTCTTGAGGAGTGCCTCGAGTTCGATGACACGCGAGCGCAGTCCTTCGCGCAGTTCCCACTGTCCGCGTTCGTGCCGTCGGAGGTTGCGTGCCTGCGCGCGCCCGTATCGGCGGGAATCGGTGGGGGGCTGTGCGGAAAGAGGCGAGTTCGAGGGCGTCGCACCCGAGGGTGGCGAGTTGGAGGATGTCGAGTCCGAGGGTGTCGAGTTTGACTCCATGTATTCGACTATGAACGACGGCCTAGACGAATTCGTGCGCGATCAGCTTCTTCAGGTCCGGCATCACCCCGATGGACGCGCCGGGAGCGCCCGCCGTGCTGTTGCTCGGGGTGGTCAACACCGTGCGCAGCCGACTCGGGCGCAGCTTGCCCGGTGCACCGACGCCCGGGTTCAGTCTGGTGAACAGGTCCTGCACCAGCAGGCACACCCCGGCGATGATCGCGGCGGCACCCGAGGTGCCGCCGAAGAACGGCCCGGTCCAGTAGGCGTCGGGTTTCGTGGGCGTGTTCGGGTTGCCCGCGGTGACGATGTTCTCGCCCCACGCGAAGCAGTCGACGCGGCTGCCGAAGCTGCTCACCTTCGAGCCGGTGGGCTCGTTCTCCACCCGGATGCGGGCGTGCGGCTGCGCGGACGTGCCGGACCCCACCACGACGGCCCGCGACTCGCGGAACTCGGCCGGCTCGTTGCGGTTGAGGACACGCCGGTTGGTGACCGGGTCGCGGAATTCGTCGAGGTTGGCGCCGTTGTTGCCGGCCGCCTCCACCACGCTCACACCGCGGGCGGTGGCCAAGGCGATCGCGGCGAAGCAGCCCGGGTCGGTCTCCACGGGCACCAGGCTGGGCACTCCGTTGATCCGCGCCTCCAACTGCGCTTCCAGCAGCAGCACGTCGCCGGCGGAGAGTTCCGACTGGGCTCGCATGATGGCGTTGGCGATTCGTTGCCGGGACTCCGGCGAGTTGAAGACCTGCCTCGGGTGGAAATAGGAGATCATTCGTGCCGACGTGTTCGGTGCCATCCCGCAGATGCCCCGGGTGTTGTCGAGGCCGGTGATCGAGCCGAGGACGGCGGCGCCGTGCTGGAAGCTCCGCGGGGCATTGACGCCGTCGATCAGGCGCAGTCCCGGGGGAAGGTCCTCGTGGCCGACGAACCAGCCCTGCTCGACGTCGATGAACTGCGTGCCGTTGCCGTCCGCGCCCTTGGCCCAGGCCGTCTGTACACCGATGCCGTCCAGCGCCGGGTCCAGGTAGCCCTGTCGGAAGAAGAGCGGATTGCCCGTGCCGACGACGGCCGGATCCGACGCGGGCGGCATGCCGTACGCGAATTCGACGTTGCCCCCGAACGCGGCCATGGCGCCGGCGAGTGCCTCGGTGTCGAATCCGACGGGGCAGTCGATCTCCAGGTAGTTGTCGAAGTTCGTTCGCTCGTAGTCCGGTTCCTCCTGGACGGCCTGATCGACCAGCACCTGGATCTGCTCCCCGGACAGTCCGTCGAAGACCCGGCGCAACGCCAGGTCGGGCAGCAGCGCCCGCACCGCCTCGACGGCCAATTCGCTTCCGGGGCCCAGCACATCGGCGGCGAACCGGTCCAGGTCGAGGCTGCCGCCCTGGCCCAGCGGCACGAAGGCCCCGTCGGCGATCTTGACGACGACCTGCGGGGCGAGCGGTGGATCGATCGTCCGCACGTCGATGCCGGAGACCGGATCGAACGTGATGGTGCCGAGTTCGAAGGCGTTCATCCGCCCGCCGGCGACATCCGGACTGTCCGTCTCGTCGGTGGTCGGGTACCCCAGTCCGCCGGTCTCCGCGCCCATCCCGAGGTAGCCGTCCATGACGAGTCCGTGCATCTCGAACGCCTCGCCCACACGCGGATGGAAGTAGATGCGCCCGAAGGTGTAGGCCCGGCACGAGCCGCCGTCGTAGAGCTCTTCCTCGTCCCCGATCGGAGCGCCCAGGTCCAGGATGCCGTTGGCGATGAGCGAATCGTGTTTCTCGTCGATGGGCGACATGGCTCCTCCGGAATGCGCGAGCGAAGCCGCCCCGCGTTCCACCCTGGGACGGGGGCCGCTCTTCCAGCCTAGTGCCGCGCCCGGCAACGTTCACCCCGTCGCGGCGCCCGGCACCGGGACAGGGCGCGGGCGGGGTCGCGTCGAATCGGGTCGAGCGTTCTCGGGCCGGGTCGGCGATCGGGTGCGGGTCGTCGGCGGCCGGTGTGTCGCGCCCGATTCCGGTGTGCCCGGCCGCCACGATGGTCGGGCCGCCCGGCGCGGGCCGGGCCCGGTGGGAAGGGATGCCCATGCCGCTGAGGGACTACGGAGTTCTGGCCGCGCGGGCGGTGGCGCGCGTACGTGAAGGCGCTGCCGGCACGCCGCACTACCAGATCCATCTGACCGACGACGCCGGCACCGCGTACCGTGCGGCGATCAACGTACTCTCCAAGGAAGCACCGTCCGAGCTGCTGTTCGTGGTGGTGGAGGACTTCCGCCATCCGTTGACCGACTCGCTGCCGGCCGCGGGCAGTGGGTGGAGCGCGCTCGCGTCGCAGCCCGGCGGCGCCGCGCTCGACTACATCCGCGCCAACCTCTTCGACCCGGCGACCGCCCGGCCGCTGCCCCCGGACGTGCCCGGCGAGGACAACGACCTGGCGGATCTGCTCGACCACTACGTACAGCGCGCGATCGGCGACCCGGCGGCCGCGGTCTACGTGTTCGGCCAGCGCTTCGGCCCGGAACCCGACAAGCCGGACAAGGTGTTCGGCTTTCTGCCCGGCAACGGTGTGCACGACGTGCACATGAACCAGGGCAACAGCGAGGAGTTCCGCGGGGACGACGGGGTCTGGCAGGATGGCGGCCTGCTGATCCGTCTGCCGGACGGCCGCTGGGTGGCCGTCTTCCTGGCCTTCCAGTCCCAGGCGTGGCACACCGACGACACCACCGGCCACGCCCTCGACACCGCGCCACCCCTCCCGGGCTCGGGCGAGGAACCGCTGCGGATCGTCGCGGCGCTGGTCAACCCGCCGGGGCCGGCGCCCGAGGCGGAGACCGTCACCCTGCTCAACGCCTCCCCCGAACCGATCGTGCTCGACGGATGGCGGCTCGTGGACCGCAACAAGACCGCGCTCCCCCTCCCCGCGACCACGGTGGCACCCGGTGCCGTTCTGGTGGTGTCCGGTAACCCGGCGTTCCAACTCGGGAACCGCGGCGGCGCGATCACCCTGCTCGACCCGGCCGGACTCAAGGTGCACGGCGTCACGTACACCGCGGACCGCGCACGACGCGAGGGTTGGACGATCGTGTTCTGATCGGGGCGTGCGAATCCGATCGGTACGTGTGGATCCGATCGGTACGTGGTGGAGGGGCGGCGCGGCGCGCGTCGCCCCTCCACGGCGCTCCCGGCGACCGGCGGTGGCACATCGAGCCCAAAAGGTGCGTGCGGGAGCGGCGTTTGTCACGCTGGAGACAGGTCGCGTGCCCCGCCGTGGCCGGACGGTCGGCGAGGTGCGTACCACGGCCAGTCGATCGGAAGGCGGGCAGCCATGACTGCCGACCCGTTCCGCGTCCTCCGCATCGAGGACATGCTTCTCCTGCACGTGGAGGTCGTCAACCTCCGGCGCGAGGGGGCGCGCCTGGTCCGGGAGGACCCCACCGCGCCGGCACTGGTGCTGCTCCACTCACCGTCCCAGCACATGAGCGAAGGTGTGCTGTCCGGCGGGCAGTTCCCGGAGACCGTGCCCGCCTTCGCGTCGGGGCGGAGCACGCTGGTGTTCCTGCTTCCGGACGGAGAGGACGGCATCGACCTGACCGTGGGTGCGCTGCTGGACTGGAACCGGCTGATCCCGACGATCGTCCCGGCCGACCAGCCGCGGGACGACCCGAACGAACCGGCTCTGTTCGACGGAATCCCGCGCACCGCCATCGAGTTCCCCACCCGCGTGCTGCTGGGCCACGACCACGACGGTTCGGGGTTTGCCTGGTCGGATCCGCTGATCGATCCGGTCACGCTCGACGGGCGCGCCGAACTGTGGCACGTCGAATTGTCCGGCGCCGCCGGCGGGCCGGTACACCTGAAGGCGTTCGCCGAGGCATCCGGACGCCCGCCACGCACCGGCATGCCGCTGGATCCGACCGTGCCCGGCGACCTGGTCGCCCTCACCAGCCTGGACGAGTTCGTCGGCCCGGACGGGGCTCTGCTGCGTCGGCCCCTGCTGGCCGACCGGTTCATGCTCACGCCGCTGGGCGCGACGGTGCGCATGAGCGGTTCCTGGCCCATCGCGCCGGGCTTTTCCTCGGTGAGTCTGACCGGCTACGAGCACATCGCCTCGCTCGGGCGCGATCAGTTCGTGCACACCGTGCGCCACGGCTTCCTCAGCAGCGGACACCCGGCCTCCTTCGTCGAGACCACCAAGCGGTTCTACGACGACCCCGGCGACGGCACGTCGGTCGCCTACCTGCGCAAGGAAGCGCACATCGTGGTGGATCAGGCCGAGGTCACCTACGGCGCGGGTGCGGGCTACGACCAACATCAGGGCCGGCAATTGCCGTTCCGGTCCATGCGGCTCACCGACACGATCACTCCCGTGGTCGATCTCGGCGCGGGCGCGTTCTGGGTGACCGTCGGCGGCGTGCCGTTGCAGTTCCACGCCACCGCGACCGACGCCGAGGGCCGGCACGTCACCATGGACATGCCGCTCGTGTTCGCCTTCTCCGACGCCCTCGACCGAATGGCGGGGGTCTACAACAACCCGGCCACCGCCGACCGCACGAACCTGGGGCTGGGCGGACAGACGGTCGCCATGGCCGAGAATCCGAGCGCCGACGGCAGCACGAGCATGCCCGTGACCTCGGCGCGCTTCACCCTGACCTCGGCCTCCGGGCACCCGGCGGGCGTACTTCCCGCCATGGTCGACGCGGTGGCACGGGTGCCCGCGGTCGAACAACTCACCGGCCTGGCCACCGACACCGCCGTGCGACTGCATGACGCCTACCTCCGACAGGGCCTGGACGGCCAGCCCACCGGCGCATTCCTGCACCTGGTCGACAAACTGCCGATGAGCCTTTCCGCCGAGAAGGCGGGCGGCCTGGCCAAACCCAGCACGGCGGTCCAGGTCGTCACCACCCAAGCCGGGTTGCTCGCGCCGAATTTCGTCGGCGCGGCGGGCGAGGCGGCGGGAGTCGACTCCGCGACGTTGGCACGGATCTTCGAGGGCACGAAACTGCTGGGCCCCGTCGACCTGGCCGACCTGCTCGCGGACGTCCCGGCGACATCCGTCGCGGAGTTGAAGGATCTCGGCGAGGACGAGATCCGCCGCCGGCTCGACGGTGTCTCCCAGGAACTGCTCCCGGTGCCACTCATGCGCGTGGGCAACCTGCTCGACGGCTCCGGGTCCGAACTGCGGTACGTGTGGAAGCCCCGGCTGAGGAACGATTTTCCTCTGCTGGATCTGAGCGCGGCCGCACTCGTCCTCGAAGCGACCACCGTGCGCTCGCCGGACGCCCTGAGCAAGTCCAGCGTGCGCGGGGAACTCAGGCGCTTCGCATTCGTGTTCGCCGACGTCGTGCGGGTCGACTTCGAACGCCTGACCTTCACCGCGCGCCCCGGCAGCAAACCGGACGTCACCGCCGCAGGCGTCGCGGTCACGTTCGAGAAGGCCCTCGAGTTCGTCAACCAGCTCCGCGAGGCGCTGCCCGCGGACGGGTTCGGCAGTGGCGCGTTCGTCGACGTGAGCACCTCCGGCATCACCGCCGGCTACTCGCTGACCCTGCCGACGCTGTCACTGGGCATGTTCAACCTGAGCAACGTCGCCCTGTCCGCACGCCTGACCATCCCCTTCGACGATGCGCCGGCACGGTTCCGCTTCGCCGTCTCCGAACGGCAGAACCCGTTCAACATCAGCGTGTCGATGTTCGGCGGCGGCGGCTTCTTCGCTCTCGAAGTGAGCACGCGCGGCCGCGGCATCGAACAGATCGAGGGTTCGCTGGAGTTCGGCGGCAACGCGTCGCTCGACCTGGGCGTGGCCAGCGGCGGCGTGCATTTGATGGCGGGGATCGCGTTCCAGATGACCGGCGACTCGGTCACGCTCACCGGATACGTGCGCTGCGGCGGCTACCTGTCCGTGCTGGGCATCGTGAGCATCACCGTCGAGTTCTACCTCGCCCTCACGTACCACAAGGACAACGGCATCTGCGAGGTGGTCGGCCAGGGCAGCGTCACCGTCAGCGTCCGCGTCGCGTTCTTCAGCAAATCCGTGAGCCTCTCGCTGGAGCGCCGCTTCGCCGGTTCCGCGGGCGACCCGTCGTTCACGGACTGCATGGCTCTCGACGACTTTGTCGAGCTCTGCGAGGGCTACGCCGCGTGAACCCGGGCCGCGGCGACCCCGATCCGCCGTGCCCACCCGATTCGAGCCGCACCCCCGGGTGACCCCGCCAGGAAGGCAGGCCCATGACGACCGCACAGCACATCCAGTGGATCACCCTGCCGGCCGGTCTGTCCCCCGACGGGACGCAGGCGCGCCTGTCCGTGTTCGTGGCCCCTCGGCTGGAGAGCGACGGGCCCGGCACGCTCGCGGCGTTCCCGGACTTCCTGGACTGGCCGGCGCGGCTGGCCGACGCGGAGTTCGCCCTCCTCCTCGCGGACGCATCCGGCATCCCCGACGGTGAGACTCCGCTCGTACCGCTCACGCGCACCGGACCGCCGCCCGATTCCGCGCTGTGGCAACTGTTCTTCCCCGCCGGCACCCCGGTGGACCGGTTCGAGTTCGACGACCACCGGCAGAACACCATGGTGACCTACCCGGCTCGCGAACTCGCGGACACCACACGCCAGTCGTTCGCGGATACCGCGGCCGAGTCGCCCGACAGCATGCCTCCGAGCCGGCAGATGAGCAGCCTCGCCGGGTTCGCCGCCGCCGCCGACATGCCGAGCACCATGCAGAACATGCGTGAGAACATCGTCACGCAACTCACCGCCGCCGACCGGCTGGTCGCCGAACAACCGGGCGAACTCGTACGGCCCGACCTGAGCCCCCAGGAGGCGTTCCTCGCCTTCCACGAGCCGCAACCGCAGGTTGCCGGCCTGGTCGCGGACGACGGCCCGCACATCGCGCCGCCACCGGAGGTGCCGCACATCGACTTCCACCAGTTGTTGTCCTCGCTCGGCGACCACCCCACGCTGCTGCGACGCCTGGGCCTGGTGCTGGATTTCGTCACGCCGGTCGCGCAACTACCGCCCACGAGCGGCGAACTGACCATCTGCCTCGTACCCGGCTGGGAACCGCTGCTCGGGCCGGACGCTTCGCACGACGACACCGCCGCGACGCGCTACGCGCTGGCGCCGGGCCAGGGCTTCTGCGCCGCCGCGGAGGGCAGCGACGCGTTCGGGCCGCCGGCGCGCGGACTCCTGGCCCTGCCGGAGGACGAATACACCATCGAGCAGGCCGACATCGACGGCGTCACCCTCAAACTGCTGGCCGCCGCCGTCGCGGCCGACACCGACGGGGACGCCGAGGCCGCGCCGCCGACGGTGCGTACCAAGGGGCTCTCGCTCGTGCTCGGCGACCGCACCCGGCACCTGCACGACAACTTCCGGCGGGCCGCCGAGCGGCAGGACACGCTCGTCGGGGAGACGACCGTGGTCCTCACCGCCGAGGACCTCGTCCGCGGACACCGCCTGGACGTCTTCGACGAGCGCCGGCAGAAGTGGTTCTCGCTGCACGAGCGCGAAGTCGCCTACGATCGGGCGGGCAGTCCGGGCGACCACCTGGCCACCGCGTCCGACGAAGGATTCTTCCAGCTCAGCCTGGCCACGCCCACCGCCGCGCCGGGTGCCGGGCAGCGCGTTCACGTGCACGAACACCTGGTCACCTGGGACGGGTGGGCGTTGTCCGCGCCCCTCCCGGGCAAGGCCCTGGCGAACGGGGAGGGCCCCGAGCGCATCCCCAACGCGGCCGCCACGACACTGCCGTTGGAGATCGAAACCCACGTCCGGCCCGGCTCGCTGCCGCGCCTGAGGTTCGGGAGTTCCTACCGGATCCGGATCCGCACCGTGGACCTGGCGGGCAACGGGCCGACCCTGGAGGAGGCCGACGGGCTGCTCGACCAGGACGTCCTGGTGTTGCCGGCCACGGGCGCCCCGGTCTTCCGCAGGTTCGAGGCGGTCCCTCCGCCGCTGCTGCTGCCGCGCGTCGAGTTCACCGAGGGGACCTCGGCACACCGGCTGGTGATCCGCAGCACCGCCGAACTGTCCCCGGCGCAGTACGCCGAGACGTTCAACGCCTCGCCGCCGGTCGCCGACGGCACACATCCGCCGTACCACGAGATCGACGAGCGACACGTGGTCGCGCCCAAGACGTCCTTGGAATGCGTCGAGCGGCACGGCAGGCTCGACGAGGCCATCGGCTCGGGCGACGCCGACGCACACCGGCGGATGTACACGATCGCATCGCGGGAGAGCGGGTCGCTGGACGACCCGTCGCTGCCCGGCATGGCGTCCGTGACGTATCCGTCGGCGACCCCGGACGGGTCGGAGGGCCATTACGTGCTGTACACGGGCGAGACGGTCGAGCTGCCGTATCTGCCCGACCCGCTCGCCGAGGGGGTGGTCTTCCACGAACTTCCGGGCATGCCGGCGCGTCAGGCGTTCGAGGTGCCGTGGAACGCGGCCGACTGGCATGCGCCGCAATCGCTGCGCCTGTGCATCCGCGAGGGCGACGGAGCGCCCGTCTTCGACCCGTCGACCCGGGTGCTGACCGTGTTGCTGCCGAAGGCGACGGTGGCGACCGTGCGGGTGTGCTCGCGCGTCAAGGTCAACGAGAAGACGATGGGCATGCTCAAGTGGTGCCGGGACGCGCTGGATCCCGATCAGTTCGAGAACGTGATGGCCGCCGCCCGGGCCAACCGGCACTGGATGTTGACCCCGTGGTACGACGTGACGCTCGTCCATGCCGTGCAACGCCCCTTGATCGCACCGCTGTTGACGCTGAACGACGCACCCGACCGGATGCCCGGGGCGACCGGCGAACACCTCGTCGGCTCGCTGGAGTTGAGCGCGGCGAGCACCGAGCGCGTGGACATGATCGCTTCGTGGAGCGAGAACGTGGACGACCTCACCATGCCGGGGCCGAGCGTCCTCGACGTCACCGCTCCGGTGTTCCGACTGCCGCTCGCCGCCGCCGTCCCGCGCGACCCGGTCGCGAGCGAGGACTCGCCCAGCACCCTCGACGGCGACACCCTGACGTTCAACACCTTCGTGGCCGAGGAACTCGCCTTCGCGGTGGAGCCGGGCCGGCCGCCGGCGACGCCGGTCCCGGCCAAGTGCGAGTTCGGTGACAGCAAGCACCGCGACGTGACCTTCACCCCCGTGGCGACCACCCGGTTCGCCGACTACTTCCCGCCGGAGTTCGCCCGGGACACCGACCGGGAACTGCTCAGCGTGCACGGCGAACCCGTCGAGCACAGCGTGCTCAGCAGCGCCAAACCCGCCGCACCGCACGTTTTGGGCACCTTCCTCACCCTGGGGTTCGAGACCTTCGGGAGCCTGCCGGACGGCCTGGAACGACGGCGCCGCGGAGGGGGCTTCCGGGTCTATCTGTCGCGGCCCTGGTATTCGTCCGGCAACGGCGAGCTGTTGGCCGTGGTGCTGGGCCTGGAGGGGGACGAACAGCCGCTCCAGGCACACCCGTTCATCACCCTGATGGGGCGCGACCCGATCCGCGGCGCGGCACCGGTGTTCCTGCCCTCCGCGAGCGACTTCCCCGGCGCACAGACCACACTGGACGTGGCCCTGCCCGAGGTCTTCGACGGATTCGCCGTCACCGCGGCCGGGTTCGAGCCCACCTTCGACGGGCCGTCCGGCCGGTGGTACGTCGACATCGACGTCGACACCGGCGACGCCTACTTCCCCTTCCTGCGGCCGGCGCTCGCCCGCCTGCAACGACGCTCCCTGGAGGGCTTCCAGCTGTCCCGGATCGTCCTCGCCGACACCCTGCGGCTGCTGCCCGAACGCACCCTCACCGTCTCCGGCACCGACCCGCTGAGCGTGCGGCTCACCGGCCCCGCCTACCACGACGACAACAGTCCGCCCACGGTGTCGGCCGGCTTCCAGGTGCGCGACCCGGACCTCCCCGACCCCGTTCTCGGTTGGATCGACCTCGACGAGACCATCACCGAACTCTCCGCCGACGACGACACCAGCCTCTTTCCCACCTACTCCGCGGAAATCCCCCTCCCCACCCCCCGCCCCGACCGACCCCTGCGCCTCCTGGTCAGCGAGATGGCGTCCATGCGCTCCGACTTCGCCACCGACGAGTTCGGCCCGGCCACGGAAAGCCTGGTCTACGCGGACGCCGTGGAACTGTGACCGGACGCGGCGGCGGTGCCGGTGTGCGGCATCCCCCGGCCGGGGGAGACGGTTCCCCCGGTTCGGGGATCCGCCGGAATGGGAGCTCCGGCTTTTCTTGAGACATGACAAACGCGATCAGCAACCAGGACCGAAGCGATATCCCCGGGGCGGCACCGCCCGGCCGGCGCGGTCGCGTCCGGCGGCGCGGCGGGCGCAGACTTGCGGTGTTCTCGGTGTTCTCCGTCGTGCTCGGGCTCGTCGCCGGCGGCGCGGCGATCCCTGCCGGGGCACAACCGGCGCCGGCCGGCGCGGTGGCCGAGGCCGACGAGGCCGACATCCGGGCGCGGCTCGAGGCGATACCGGGCATGCGGGTGCTGGCCGAGAAGCCGGTCTCGCCGGGTGTCCGATACTTCGACCTGACCTACCGTCAACCCAATGACCACCTGCACCCCGAGTGGGGATCCTTCGCACAGCGGTTCAGCCTGCGGCACGTGTCCACGCGACGGCCGATGGTCCTGTACACCAGCGGCTACGACCTCGGCGCCGGCCCGGACTTCCGCTCCGAGCCGACCGTCATGCTCGACGGCAATCAGATCTACACCGAGCAGCGCTACTTCGGCACGTCCCGCCCCGATCCCGCCGACCTGAGCAACCTGAACATCCGCCAGGCTGCCGACGACCACCATCGGCTGATCCAAGCGCTGAAGCCGATCTACCGCGGTTCGTGGATATCCACCGGCGGCAGCAAGGGCGGCATGGCCACCGTCTACCACCGGCGGTTCCATCCGAACGACGTCGACGGCAGCGTGGTCTACTCCGCGCCCAACAACACCGACGACCGCGACGACACCGCCTACGACGCATTCCTGGCCCGCGTGGGCACGCCCGAGTGCCGCGCCGCACTGCAAACGGTGCAGCGCGAAGCGCTCGTGCGACGAGAGGAGATGGTGGCCCGCTACCGGCAGTGGGCCCAGGCGAACGGGCAGACCTTCGACACCCTGGGCGGTGTGGACCAGGCGTTCGAACTCGCCGTGCTCCGCCTGCCGACGATGTTCTGGATGTACGCGGGCGAGTCGAAGTGCGCCGGCGCGCCCACGCCGGCCGCGTCCTCGGACGAGTTGTACGCGTGGGTCGACGGGATCTCCCGACTCGCGGTCTACACGGACGGCAGCGTCGGGTTCTTCCTTCCCTATTTCTACCAACTCGGCACCCAGCTCGGATACATCCAGGTCGCGGCCCCGCACCTGGCGGGCCTGTTGCGTTACCCCGGCATCCAGGAGGTGCGCAGCTATGTGCCGCGGGAGATACCGCTGCGGTTCGAGCCCGGGGCGATGCGCGACATCGACCGCTGGGTACGGTCCCGGGGCAGCGAAATACTCTTCGTCTACGGCGAGAACGACCCGGTCCGGGCCGAGCCGTTCCGGCTGGGTCCGGGCAGCCGCGACGCCCAGGTCCAGGTGGCGCCGGGCGCGGGCCACGGCGCGAGAATAGCCGGCCTCGCCCCCGAGGACGCCGCCCGTGCGAGCGCGGCCCTGCACCGGTGGGCCGGGGTCTGAGCCGGAGACGCCGGAGGCCGGGGCCGTTCGAGACGGCCGGCGGCGGACGGGGCGTGCCACGATCTCGTGGGCACGCCCCGCTCCGGCGCCGGGCCGCGCCGTGGCGTCAGGTCGCGTCGCGGAAGGGGCCTGTCACCTCGAAGGTCACTCCGGCCGTGGGGGAGTTGGAGGTGCCACGCTGGGAGGAGAAATACAGGCGCCGCCCGTCGGGGGAGAAGGCCGGGCCGGTGATCTCGGAGCCGTCGTGGCCGGTCACCTGGAGGAACGGCGCGACCGTGTCGTTCGGCGTGATCAGGCAGATCTGCATGTCGCCGCCGTCCTCGGCGACGAACAGGTCGCCGTTGGGGCGACCGGTGATGTTGTCCACGCCGGTCAGCGGTGCGGACCCGGCAGGCACGAGGTCGTCGTCGTACGCGATGTCCAGGGCACCCGCCGCCGCGTCGTACACCCACACGCGGTTGTCGCCCTTGGTGGTGAACCACACTCGCCCGTCCCGATAGTGCGCGCCCTCGCCACCCTTGAAGCGGCGCGCCTCCGCGACCTGGTTGCGCGTGCCGGTGAGCCAGTCACCGGGACGGGGCACCGTTCGCCAGGTCACCGGCCCGGTCACCGGCGCCGCCGGGGCGCACAGTACGTCGAGGCGTCCGCGCGAGAGGTCGCCCCACGTGTCGGGCGTGAATCGGTAGAAGCAGCCGTCGGATTCGTCCTCGGTCAGGTAGATCACCCGCCGGTCGGGGTCGGCCGCGGCGGCCTCGTGCTTGAACCGCCCCATGGCATCGCGCTTGACGGCGCCGGTGCGCCCGTACGGATCGGTCTCCCACACCCGCCCGAACGCTATCTCCTCGCACGAGAGCCACGTGCCCCACGGCGTGGCCCCACCCGCGCAGTTCAGGTTCGAGCCGCCGAGGATGGAATAGGCGCCGCCGATGCTCCCGTCCGCGGCGAAGCGCACTGCGGAGACCCCGCCCACCAGCGGGAGTTCGGAGTTGGAGACGTAGATCCACCCGTCTCCGTCGCGGAAGCAGGCGCCACCGTCCGGGGCCCCGTGCCACAGGTGTGTGGTCCCCGTGACGAAGTGTCCGCTTTTCGCCACCACGCGCGAGGTGAACCCGGCGGGCAACCGCACCCCGTTGACGTCCGGCGCCGACAACACGCCGTAGGGCCCTGTCCCCGGTTGCGCGGGCCCCGCCTGCGCAGCGGACGCCCACAGTGAGCCGCCGAGCACCAGTCCACCCGTGCCGACGGCGGTACCTCGCAGGAATGTACGCCGATCCATGTCGTACTCCCTTCTCGACGACGGCCGGAACCGCCGCACGCGACCCCCGTGTTACCAATCGGTACGTTAGGACCGAACCGCCGTCGGAGGAATGTCCGCACGAGTGAAATCCCGATGACGATCGGGCATGCAACCCGTTCGGGCCGCGGAACGCGTCCCGGGCAACCACGTCGGAGCCCGGTCGGGGCGGAATGGGGCCGCCCCGGCACGAGCGGGCGATCGTGGTCGATCAGACCGGCTTGCGGCAGAGGATCTCGCCGTGCGGGACAGAGAACCACGCGTCCTCCTGCCGCCCCCACTCCCGCCATGCCTGCGACACCGCGCGCAGCTGCTCGATCGTCGCGTGGCCGCCCTCGGTGGCGCGTTCGGCGTACGACGAGGCGAGTGTGCGGTCCGCCCACAGGCCGCTCCACCAGGCGCGTTCCTCCGCATCGGCATAGCACCAGGCGCTCGACGAGCACGTGACGTCGGAGTAACCGGCGTGCAGGGCCCAGGACTTGAGCCGCCGCCCGGCGTCCGGCGCGCCGCCGTTGGCCCGGGCCACCCGCAGATACAGGTCCAGCCAGTCGTCCATGCCGGGCGTCGCCGGGAACCAGGCCATGGTCGGGTAGTCCGCATCGCGGGCGGCGATGATCCCGCCCGGCTTGGTGACCCGGTACATCTCGCGCAGCGCCTGCACCGGGTCGCCCACGTGCTGGAGTACCTGGTGCGCGTGGACGACGCAGAAGGTGTCGTCCGGGTAGTCCAGCGCGTGCACGTCCGCGGTCGCGAAGTCGAGGTTGTCCAGGCCCCGTTCGGCGGCCGTCGCGCGCGCCTGCTCCAAGACGTCCGGCGCGTGGTCGACGCCGGTGACGTGGCCGTCGGGGACCAGCGCCGCCAGGTCGGCGGTGATGGTGCCCGGACCACAGCCGATGTCCAGGATCTTCATGTGCGGCTTGAGCGAGTCGAGGAGATAGGCCGCCGAGTTGGCCGCGGTCCGCCAGGTGTGCGAACGCAGCACGGACTCGTGGTGCCCATGCGTATACACGGCGGTTTCCTTCGACATGACGTCCCCTTCGCGTCTTCCGGTAGGCCGGATCGGCGGCATCGCACCGCGAACCGATACCGACACCGTACGCCCGCATGTCGAATGATGAGATACGCATCTCAAGATATGAACACGACCGAGGCGGGGTAGGGGCTCGCCGGGTTGCGCCGCGGCGACGGCGCGGCCCGCCGCATCCGTACGCCGACCGACGACGCCCCGATCCGCGCGCAACCACCGCTGCCCGCGCGCCTTCCTCGCCTGATGTTTGAAACCGGACCGTCGACCCGTCGCGTCACATGGAATGACGGGGCGTGCGCCCCGGGTCCGGAGACTTCCTCATGACCATGAACTCCCTTGACTCGCAGGGCCGTCGCCCTGTCGCCGGCAACAGCACCCCGTCGTCAGCGCGCACCGGTATGCGCATCCGCGCTCGTCTGCTGCTCGCCGTGACCGCCTCCGCGCTCGTGCTCGGCGCGGCGTTGCCCGTCTCCCCCGCCGCGGCGGCAGGCGCACCCGGCGATTGGACCGCCGCGCAACTCCCGGCAGACGGCGTCGGTGTGAGCCTGACCGGCATCACCAAGCCCGATGCGCACACCACGTGGGCCGCGGGCTTCCGCATCACGGACGGCGGCCCGTTCACCCCCGTGTTGTACGCACGCGACGACCGGCGCGGCGGCACCTGGGCCGAACTCCCCACCGCGCCCGAGGCCACCGGGCGCGTCAACGCCGTCGCCTCCACCTCGCCGCGCGACGCGTGGATGGTCGGCGACGCCTCCGAGAACACCGGAGACCCGATCACGACCCAGCACTGGAACGGGCGTTCCTGGACGGTCCGGTATGCGCCGATGCCGCCGAACTCGCAGGGCGGCGGGCTGCTGAGCGTCGCCGAGCGCGCTCCGAACGACGTGTGGGCGGCCGGGTGGGTGCAGTTGATCGACAAGATCACGCCCGACCCGGACGGCGGCCCGCCGCAATACGAAACGCACGACGAAGGCATCGTGCAGCACTGGAACGGCCGCGCCTGGACCCGCGTCGCCCTTCCGCAGCCGACGGCCTCCTGGGCGCTCAACTCCATCTCCGTGAGCGGACCGAACGACATCTGGGCGGTCGGCAACGGCTTCGGCGACAACGACAAGCCGCTCGCGCTGCACTATGACGGACATGCGTGGCGCGTCGTTCCGGTGCCGCAATTCGGCGGGGTGTGGGGCGAGTTCAACGCGGTCGTGGCAAACGGCCCGAGCGACGTGTGGGCGGTCGGACGCCGCCTCCTGGACGACGAGGACTCCGGGCACGCGCTCGTGATGCACTGGAACGGCCGCGCCTGGACCCCGAGCACGCCGCCGCCGGACGCCGGTCCGATGTACGGCGCGGCCCGCGCACCCGCCGGCATCGTTGCGGTGGGCGCGACCGTCGACCGCGAGAACGGGTACGGCCTGCGGATCACCGCCTCCCGGGCGGCTTCGCTCGACATCCCGGCGCCGTCCGCCGACGGCAGGTCGTACCTGCCCTGGTCGGTACACGTCGACCGGGGCACGGTAACGGCCGTCGGCATCTCCACCGGTCCCGCCCGACCCCTCGCGGGCCTGGTCCTGACCGGCCGCCCGTAGCCCCGACGAGCACGCACAGGCCGTCCCGGGGGCGCCCGCGTCACGCCCCCGGCGTGGCCTGCCTGCGCACAACGAACACGGGGCAACACCGTCGGCGGCAGCCACACGCCGGCACGGTCGCCCCCCGGCGATCGCGCGGCGGGGGACGTCACCTCTCGGGCGTCCTCCCCCGCCGCCCTCCGGGCCGCGTCGCCTCGTGTACGCGGGGTCCGGCGCCGGGTCAGGTCTCCTCGCCGCGGGTGTTGGCGACGAACAGGGCCACCACCGCCGCGCCGGCGAGCAGGAACGCGCCGACCAGGAGCGCCTTTTGGAAGCCCTCGGTGTAGGCATGGGCCGCCGCGTGGCCGGCGCCCAGGCGATGGCTCGTCTCCGAGGTCGCGACGGCGGAGAGGACCGCGAGGCCGAACGCGCCGCCGAGTTGTTGCGCCGTGTTCATCAGGGCCGCCGCCAGGCCTGCCTGCTCGGCCGGCACGCCCGCGTTGGCGGCGGTGGCGACGCCGACGAAGACGAACCCGAGCCCGAACGACATCACGACCAGGCCGGGCAGCAGGTCGGTGAGATAGGAGCCGTCCACCGGAATGCGGGAGAGCATCCCGATCCCGGCGGACGCGATGAGCGCGCCGACCACGATCAGCGGCCGGGTACCGACCCGGCCGAGCAGCGGCTGGGCCAGTCCGGCGGCGATGCCCACGCCCACGGTGACCGGCAGGAACGCGGAACCGGCGCGGATCTCGGAATAGCCCAGGACGTCCTGCATGTACAGGGTGAGGAAGAAGAACATCGCGATGAAGCCGGACATCGCCACCAGTTGCGTCACGTTCGCCGCGGCGAGGCCCTTGACGCGGAAGATGCTCAACGGCATCAGCGGGTTGCGACCGACCGCCTCGTTGATCACGAAGGCGAGCAACAGGCCCCCCGCGACCGCCAGTTCGACGACGGTGCGGGTGGATCCCCAGCCCTGGTCGGGTGCCTTCACCAGGGCGTAGACCAGCAGGACCAGTCCGCCGGTGGCCAGCACCGTGCCGAGGAAGTCGAAGCCGCGCGTCGAGGCCCGGTGCCGGTCGTCGGGGAGCAGTCGGGGGATGGCCGGGAGAACGAGTGCGCAGACCGGCAGGTTGACGAACATGACCCAGCGCCAGCCGGGACCTTCGGTGAGCACGCCGCCCAGGAACACGCCGACGGCGGAGGCCAGTGCCCCGGTGCCGGCCCAGGCGCCGAGTGCCTTGTTGCGGTCGTTGCCGGTGCCGAACGAGGTGGTCAGGATCGACAGGGCCGCGGGCAACATCATCGACGCGCCCGCACCCTGGGCGAGCCGGGCGCCGATCAACACCGCGGAGCTTTGGGCCAGTCCGCCGACCAGGGAGGCGGCGGCGAAGACAACGGTGCCGGCGAGCAGGACCCGACGACGCCCGATCAGGTCGGCGGCGCGCCCGCCGAGCAGCATCAGGCCGCCGTAGGTCAGCAGGTAGCCGGATGGCACCCATTGCAGGCCCTGGTTGGTGAGGCCGAGGTCGCGCTGGATGCTGGGCAGCGCGATGTTGACGATGGAGGCGTCGACGAAGTCGAGGAAGGCCACCGCGCACAGCAGGACGAGGGTGAGTTTGCCGCGCGTGGTGGTCAGGAACGAGGCCTCGGCGACGTCGGATCGCGCCGCCGCGGTGGAACTCGCCGGATCCGTCGAGTCGGTCGAGGGGAAGGTGCCGGTGGACATGAGTTGCTCCAAGAGGGATGCGATCGGCATCGGGGCGTGCGGGCATGGGGCGGCGCCGGGGGCGCAGCCCGAGGAAGTCGGGTGGTGTCGGGTGTGGTCGTCCGGCATGGGGGCCACTCGGGCCGTCTCGGCGACGGCCCCGGGGGCCGGGGTGGTGAAGCGTCCTCCGTTCATCGCGGCCGGGCCGGCACGTACGGCTCCCGCGCGGCGCCCGACGCATCGGCCTCCTCACCTCCGAGGCCGTCGCGCCGCGTTAGGGCAGGAAGAACGGGGCCGACTCGAGCATGTGCCGCGCGACCTGCTCGGCGCCGGTCAGGGCGGACGAGGCGGCGTGCCGGTTCGCACCCAGGTCGATCCGGAAGGAGACGTCCGGATCGAGGGTGACCATGAGCGCGTCGAAGTCACCCTCCTACGCCGTTCGGCCACGATCGGCTCCGGCAACCACGTGCCGGGATAGTCCTCGCGGCGCAGCCGTCGGGCGCGCGGCATGTCGAGGCAGATCCGCCCGACGATCGTGGTCGGCCAGGCCCGCAGGTCGCGGATGTCCTCGTACTCGTTGCGCGACACCCGCAGCCGGGTTTCCTGGACCGCGTCCTCGGCGTCGCCGCGCGAACCGAGGATGCCGTACCCGACGGACCGCAGGTGCGGGCGCAGCACCTCGAACCGATCGGCCGGCCACTTCGCCCGCCGCGTGGGCGCCGGCCCGGGTTCGTTGTTCATGCGATGTAGACGAACGTCGACCCGAAAGTGTGACGTGCAGGCGGGGACCGCGCCTCTTCCACCCGGTCTCCGTCGCATCCCCCGGCAGACGGCCGACGCCCCCTCCGAAGCCGGGTCGAACGGCTTCGGAGGGGGCGTCGTCATGGGTGCGCGGCCGGGTTCACCCGCGCCCGGGTGGCCGATGGCGTCGGTCGCGCGTCACCTGTCGGTCACGCGCGGCGCCACTCGCAGTGCCACTCGCGGCATCGTGTGCGGCGTCACTTGCGGTTCAGCCGCAGGGACATCGGGTCGATGCCGATGCCGTCGATCACGAACGTGGTGTCGTGCGTGGCGAAGTAGGGCGACAGCATGTCCACGAACGTCACCACGTCGACTCGCTTGACCAACTCGGCTTCGGCTGCGGTCCATTCGTCACATCCGGCGAGGTCGGGCTTGGCCATGGCGAGAGCCGTCAGACGCTTGTACTCGGGGTTGTCGATGGAGCCGAAGTTGATCCCGTCGGGACCCGCGGGCCCGCTGAAGAAGGGGATGAGCTGGTCGGGTTGGGTGAGCGTGAGCGGGGTCCACGAGATATCCCACTGGCCGGAGGCCAGCACCTCGCCGGTCGTCCCGTTCGTGAGCGGCTTGCGGGTGACCTTCACGCCGAACGACTTCCACTGTTGAACCGCCAGTTCGACGGCCGACAGGAGTTGGGAACCTCCCGTGGTGGGGTGCGGCAGCACGATCGACAGTTGCCTGCCGTCCTTGGTCCAGTACCCGCCCGACTTCTTCCAGCCGGCGCCCCGCAGCGCCTCCGCGGCGCGGGCGGGGTCGTGCGGCGGGGTGTTGGCGCTGACGGCGTCGGCCTGACAGGGCGGCAGCATGGTGGTGGCGACCCTGGCCGGCGCCGCTCCCTTGCCCCCGCTGGCCACCGCTCCCAGCTGCTTGAGATCGAGCGCGGCGATCAGCGCCCAGCGCACCTGCGGATCCGCGGTGACGTGCTCGGGGCCCTCGTTGATCAGGAGCATGCCGAGCGGATCGCGCTGGATCTGGGCGTTGAGTCCGGCCGCCGACAACCGAATGCGGTCCGCGCCGGTGACGGAGGCGATGTCGAGCTGTTTACCCAGGAGCAGGTTGGCCCTGGTGGACTCGTTGGAGACGACCTTGAAGACCACCCGCTCGGGCAGTTCGGCGGAGCCGGTGCCGTTCGGGCCCCAGACGTAGTCGGGTCGTTTGGTGTAGGTGAAGTGGTCGCCCGTCGCCACCTCGGTGAGTCGGTACGGCCCGGTGCCGTCGGTGGCGTGGGTGAGCGAATCGGGTGCCGCGAGCCCCGAGGGGCACACCAGGGGTAGTCCCGTGGTGCCTCGCAGCAGGAACGGCGTCGGCTCGGGGGTGCGCAGCGTCAGGGTGTTGGTGGCGTCGTCGGCGGTGGCGACGGTTCCGGGTGCCACGGCCAGGCCGTACAGCGGCGAGGTGTTCTTCGGATCGACGATGTAGTTGTACTGGGCCGCGATGGCGGACGCGGTGAGCGGTTTGCCGTCCGCGCACGTCACGTCGCGCCTGAGGGTGAAGGTCGCCGAGAGGGTGTCGGACGTCCATTTCTCGGCCACACTCGGCACGATCTGTCCGTCCGGCCCGACGCCCACCAGGGTGTCGTACGAGAACCGGGTCATCACGGACGTGATCTTGGACAGCGAGGTGAGCGGGGACACGTTGCCGGGGTCATCGGTGATACCGATGGTCAGCGTGTCGCTCCCGCCCGCGCCGGCGCCGTCGGTGGCACCGCATCCGGTGGCGAGCAGACCCAGGGCAACCGCCGTCGCGGCACCGCGCGCCAGGCCTCTCATCGCGCACCGCCGGCGGAAACGGCGGAGCACATCGACCGCTCGCCCCTCGATGCGGCGGCGAGCAGCCTACGGGTGGCCCGGCCCACCGCCCGGACAGCGGACCCGACCGCATCGGATCGTCCCATGCTGGATACCTCCTCGGAGAACGGCGCAGGTGCCGCAGAGGACGCTCACGGTAGGCAGCGCCCGGACACCTCGTATCGTCCACCCGAACGAAGAACGACCGTCGATTCCGTCCGTATCACCAACGGCAAGCCCGATCATGTCCGACACTCTGCTCGGGATCCGCATCGCCGCACGTTCATACCGTCGACCAACCACTTGGTAGTCGAATACGACGAGCCCGACCCTCGACGGCAACCGATCGACGTCACCCTCCTCCCGCTGCATGCCGGCGAGCTCCCGCCCGGTGATCCGCGGGTTCGATGCGACCCCCGCCGGAACCCGCCGGCATCGGCACAGGCCACACCGACGCGAACCGGCGCCGCGCGCTCGATCCCGGTGATGGGACGGCGCGCGTCGCCGACGGTGCCGGCCGGGTGTCAGGACATGTGGGCGAGGAGTCCGAGGTCGGGAGCCAACGCCCCGGGCTGGGCCAGGGATCGGAAATCGGCTTCGACGGCTCCCGGGTCGAGGGCACCGGCGCGGACCGCGTGGTATCTGACGAGGGACCACAGGAACACGTCGATGTTGTCGAATCGGGTTTCCGCTTCGATGACCTGCTCTTCGTGGAGCCACACCGCGACCAGACCGCTGGTGAGCACGACGTAGTAGTTGCCCCCACCGTCGGCGCCGACCGACCACACGTCGTCGCCGGCGAGCTCCGTCTCGTAGTCGGAGTCCAGGACCGCGCAGTCGTTGGCGTCGAAGTCGAAGCCGTACGACCAGTCGTGGATGTCGAGGAACTGCGCCATGGTCCCCGAGCGCACCCTGCGGTCGAACCCGGCCAACGCCGTTGCGGCGTCCGCCGGAAGCTTGGCCAGAAACGGCTCGACCGGACGAACCGAAGCGGGTATCTCGACCCGCGGTCGACCCGGCAGCCAACGCGCCAGGTCGCCGTCCAGGTCACGCTCCACGTACCCGGCCAATTGATCGATGGTAAGCGACATGCGGGGAGCGTAATCGCCCCTACCACCGAACCGCCGGATGACCGCGCGGAATTGCCGATACCCGATGAGCGTCGACGGCGGCAGGCCCGGGGTGGCACTCGGGTGGCCGTGGGCCGTGTCGGGTTCAGGGCCCGCCGTCGGATCCGTGCGGCGGCCGGGGGTCGGGCTCCTCGGGCCGGTTCGCGTCCCCGGCGTCCGCGGCGCGACCCAGGAGCAGGTCGGTCACCAGGGCGAGCGGGGGCCAGTTCAGCCGGCCGTGGCGGGCCACCGCGTACGCGCGCAGATCGACGTGCGGAAGGGTGAGCGGGAGCAGCCGCACCCCGGGGGACGTCGCGATGCCCCGGGGCAGCAGGCCCACGCCGAGACCGGCGGTGATCATGCCCTGGACCAGGTCGAGGCTGTCGGCCTGGTGGGTGACGTGCGGGGTGAACCCGGCGAGCGAGGCGAGCGTACGGACCACGGTCTCGTCCGCGGTGTTCCGGGAGTTGACGATCCAGTCGTGGCCGGCGAACCGGGCGAAGACCTCCGCCGTCGTGCCCCCGCCGTCGGCGGCGTCGGCCGCCTCGTCGGCGACGGCGTGCGCCGGCACGCCCAGGTCCCATCGCGCGGTCCACAGCGGTATGGCCCGCACGGTCGGGTCCTCGGCCGCAGGCGCCAGGTTGTAGTCGTAGGTCAGTGCCAGGTCCGTGCCGTCCTCGGCCAAGAGGGCCAAGGCCTCGGCGGGTTCGTGCTCGCGGATCAGCACCCGGATCCGCGGATGGGCGACGGCGAGGTCGGTGACCACGGGCAGCAGGTGGCCGCGGATGGCGGTGGCGAATCCGGCGACGCGCACGGTGCCGCTGGGCTCCGCGCCGGGGGCGAGGTCGTGTTGCGCCTGCTCGACGGCGGCGAGGATGGTCACGGCGTGTTCGGCCAGTCGGCGTCCGGCCGGGGTGAGCCGGACCCGCCGCCCGTGCGGCTCGATCAGGTCGGCTCCCATGTCGCGGGCCAGCGCCGCGATCTGCTGGGAGACCGTCGAGGTGCTTGTGCCCGACACGTCCGCGACCGCGTGCATGGAGCCCAGCCGGGCCAGTTCCACCAGCACCTGTAGCCGTCGGGTCTCCATTCCCCGATTGTCCACGATTCGCGAACGATGTGTTCCGAATCGGCACGTGGACACGAACAATGCGAAGCACCTCTACTTGGGGTCATGAACACGTCGCCCGATCACACCCGCCCCGCGGTCGCGCGCCCGCAGCCGCCGGACGCCGCGACGGGCGCCCTGATGGCCGTCGCCGCGATGTCCACCGTCCAGCTCGGGCTGGCGCTTTCGGTACCGCTGATCGACCGGCTCGGCGCGCTGGGCACGGCCGGGCTGCGACTCGCGTGGGCGGGCCTGGTCCTGCTGGTTCTCGTCCGGCCGCGCCGCCGCGACTTCACCGGCCGGGACCTGTGGGCGTGCACGATGCTGGGCGCGGTGAGCGGGGGCCTGATGCTGTTCTTCATGCTCGCCGTGGCGCGCCTGCCGCTGGGCACCGCCAGTGCACTGGAATTCCTCGGCCCGCTGGCGGTGTCCCTGTACGGCGCCGGCCGTGGTCGCAGGCGCTGGACCGCCCTGGCCGGCATCGGCGTCGTGCTGCTGACCGAGCCGTGGCATGCCGGGATCGACCCCCTCGGTCTCGGCTTCGCACTGGCCGCCGCGGCCTGCTGGGCGGCGTACATCCTGCTGACCCAACACGTCGGCGACCGGGTCACCGGCCTGAACGGGCTGGCCGTGTCCATGCCGGTGGCGGGCCTGGTCGCGATGCTCGTCGCCGCCCCCGCCGGGCTGGGCGAGGTGACCTGGCCGCTGTTGCTGATCATGCTGGGGCTGGCCGTGCTGAGCGCCGTGCTGCCGTTCAGCCTCGAATTCCTCGCGCTGCGCCGGCTGAGCACCTCCGCCTTCGGGACCCTGATGAGCCTGGAGCCGGCCATCGCACTGCTGATGGGCCTGGTGGTGCTCGACCAGATCCCCGGTCCGATGCCCGCGGCCGGTGTCGTCCTCGTCGTGCTCGCCGGCATCGCCGTCACCCGCGCCGACGCCCGCACGACCCCGGCCCGCGAGCACGGGAACCTCGCCCCCACCCCGCTTCCCGGACCCGCCGTGCACGAGGTACGCGCGGACGTCTCCGGACACACCACGCCCGACGACGGGAACGTCCCTGCCCCCCGCGTCGCCCGTAGCTCGGCGACGCCCGCGGGTCCGGGTCCGGGGATCACCCACCCCGGAGAGCGCTGCGCCGACAGCCTCGGCTGATCGACCGCCGCGGACGACCTCCCCGCCGCACCGGACGGCGACACGGCGGAGGACCACGGGGACGGACGGCGACACCGTCACGGGCCCGTCCCCGCGGCCTCGTCCGGTGCGCGGATCGGGGCGCGGCGGGGGTCGTCCGACATCGCCCGGCCCGGCTTCCGGGTGTTTCCCGAGGTGTTTCCCGGCCCCACCACAGCGGTCGACAGCCACACCCTCGACATCCCGAGCAGCTTCCCCCAGCTTCGTGGCGCCGCACGAACTTGGCGGGGTTGTCGGCGATCGTCCACTACAGTCGCGGCTACCTCAGCAAGATCGAGACCGGCCGGAAGCCGGTCACACCCGACGTCGCGGGCCGTTGCGACGACGCGCCGATCGCCGGTGGTGCGTTGCTGCGCCTCGTACCCGAACCGCGTTGCGACCCCGCTGGCGAGCCGGTGTCGTCCGCTCCCCACTCGGAGTACGACCGAGGAGACGTGCCCCTACCGGGGGTTGGCGATGTTCCGGACCCGGGATCACCCCTGGGTTCTTCGGCCGCGATCGAGCCTCCGCGACACTCGTCGAGCGACTGGCCCGACAGTGCTCGCACGGTGGGCCGGCAACGATCGGGGCGTCAGACTCTGGGACACGCGCCGCCGGCGCCCGATCGGCACGCTCGCCGGGCACGACGGCTCGGTGTGGGCGGTCGCCTTCCCCCGCCGGGCGCGGACCCTGGTCGGCGCGGACAGCGACGGCACGATCGGAATCTGGGACACCGACGTCGACAACAGCGCCGGCCGTATCCGCCGGGCGCTCGGCACTCCCGCGGATCACACACCATGACGAACTGCCTTGCGTTCCTCGCCGATCGCGGGCGAGGCTCGTCCGGCGACCGCGATCAGGGGCGGTCGGCGCCGGCCGCCGCCCCGGCCGCGACCGCGCGCGATCCGAATCGCGGATCGGAAGCAACCACCCCTGCGCACACCGATGTTCGCCGCACCATGCGCCCCGGGTGATGCGCCACACGTCGGCCCGGGCCCGCCCTCCGTAACCGAACGGCGGGGGCCCACCCGCGCTTCGCCCACGCCACCGAATCGGGCGAACCCGCTTACTTCGCACGGCCGTTGGCTCCGACGGCCGTGGACCCGTACCCGGGGTCGGCCCCGGTGTTGCCCGTTGCCTGCGGCCGATTCAGCGGCGCGGACGGCCGCGCGTCGCCTCGGCGTGTGCCCGTTCGAAGAAGGTTCGGCCCCCCGGGTAGGTCCAGGGCAGGTGAAAGCCCTGGTGGTCGGTCGCCTCGAACCGCAGCGCGAGTTCGGACCAGCGCTGGGACCTGGCCAACGCGTAGCCCAGCGCGCTGTGGTCGGACAGGGCGCTGGGGTGGCGCGGCGAGGCGTCCACGGGGTAGCGGTCGAGGGCGGTGTCGAGGTCCGTCTGTCGGGCGGCGGCCCGCCAGAAGTCGGTGTCGTCCGCGTTCCCGTCCCGGTTCATCCGCTGGGCGTACTCGATGTGCGCCTCGACGAGCAGGATCACCAGGGGCGAGCCGTCCGGCGCGTCGGCCGCGGCCTTGCGCGCGAACTCGTACATGTCGGTGTGCGATCCGCGCCATTTCTCGCACAGGTACTGCAACGCCGCGTCGTGACCGGCGCGATGCCGCGGATCGCGTTCGCACAGCGCCTGCCACCGGGCGTCGAACACGGCGCGCGAGACGCCGAGTCCGCGACACACACGCAACCACGAGACCCACGGGGTGGGATCGTCGGCCGCGGCCTCGGTCGCGAGCAGGCACGCGCGGTCGGCCTCGATCAACAGCTCGTGGAAGTCGGCGAATCGGTGTCCGCTGGTGAGGCTCGCCGGTTTCGCGCCGCGCGCGTTCCAGGCCGCACGCACCGCCGCCGCGGCCGCCACCACCAGCGGATCCGGCGACTCGGGTCGCTCGGTGCGCCATGTCCACAACCACTCCGGGTGCAGCGCCGCGACCTCGCCCAGCGCGGTCACGGCGACCACCCGACGTGCCCAATCCCGTCCCACCCGATCCAACAGCGCGGCAGCCGGCGCGAAGTCGCCGTCGCGCGCGAGACCTTGCCCGACGGCGCGGATCTCGTCGTCGTCCAGCGCGGCGTCCCACACCAACACGGGTGCCGGCGTGGCCGAACGCACCGACGTGAATCGTCCCCAGAGTGACATGGGCATGGATCCTATGCGCCTGCCTGACCCACCGTCAGGGGGAAAAGCGGAAGCCCCGGAGCACACCCGCCGCCGGCCGCCCGAACAGCCGCGTGCCACCGGGACTCGGCCGTGGCGCCCTTCCCCGCTCCCCGCTCCACCGATCCGCCCGATTCCACCGATGTGCCCGACTCCTGCGGTCGACGTTCACGGCCGAGCAGCCGGACGGGGTGCCGCCGGCCGCGACCCGGTGCGAGAAGCACGACCTGTCCTCCACCGACGGGCACTCGTCCGTACCCGAGGTCACGCCCGCGATCGATCCGCCGCGGCGGGCGCGTACCGACTTCGACCCTTCCCACGCGATCGCCGCACGCCTCGGCGAGCCGGCGCGCGAGCATCCGGCAGCCGGCGCGATCCGGTGACCACCGTGCTCGGGCACGACACTCGGGCGAGATCGACCAGCCGGGCGGGTTCGCCCTGGACCGGCGGGATCGCCCGGGGTCGGCAACCGGGCAGTGCCCACCGGCGCGGGGGTGGGCACTGCCGAATCCGACCGTGGTCGAAGGCGACCACCCGGCGGTGGCAGCCGGGACGGGCACGCCCGATGGCAGCCGGGATGGGCGCGCCCCGGGCCCTCGTCGACACGCGGGGTCTGGCCGCCACGGGCACCACCTTCGACGTCGCGCGCGAGGTCGGGGGGCCGGGTCGTCGTGCTCGCGGTGCCGCCGGCCGCGCCTCTCCCGTTCAGCCGCCTCGGGCACGCCTTCGGCGACCGGCCGGGCCACCTCTTCGGGCTTCCCGACCACGGCCGCTCCCGACGTGGTGCGCAACGTCCGGGACGAGGCGGCCGGCGCCGAGGCCGACGTCGAACGCATCAAGGGTCGGCCGGATCGGCTTCCGACCGGCCGACCCTCCGCCCCGATGTCGTCCCCCGCAGCTCGACAACCGCCCGCCGGGCGCGACCCGGCCCGACGCTGCCGAGGGTGCGTCGATCCGTGGCACGGCAGGCTACGGGCTCAGAACGAGCCGCCGCCGTCACCGCCCCAGCCACCACCGCCGTCGCCGCCCCACCCGCCGAAGCCGCCGCCGCCGTCACCGCCGCCGAAGCCACCGAAGCCGCCGTCACCCATCCCGTCCGCGCCCGCGGCGTAGCCCATGTTCATGGACGCGCCGAGGGTGGTCCCGATCAGCAGGCCGGGCAGCAGCATGCCGCCGTACCAACCGGCCGCCCACGGCCCGTAGGCGGGGCCGGCCTCCCAATAGGGCCGGCGCCCACCGGGGGCGTCCACCTCGCGGATCGCCGGGTCGAGGCCGTCGTCCAGGCGCGCGGCGTCGGCCGCGCAGACCGGTACGTCCCGCTCGGCGCCGTCCGCCGGCGCCCAGCGCATGTCCCGCACGGACGGGCCGTGCCGCGGATCGAAGAAGCACGGCGGTCGGCGTTGCGGGAGCGGCGTACCCCGACGCCGGGCCTCCAGGGTCGCGAGGGCGAATCGCCCGTCGTCCAGTGCCTCGCTGACCGCACGCACGTCCGCGGGTTCGCGGGCCGCCGCCATGGCCGACTTCGCCCGCTCGTAGGCGTCGAGGGCGTTCGTCCATTCCGCGCGCATGCCGTCGTCGGAGTCGGCCGCACCCGGGTCGAAGGCGGCCCGTTCGAGCGTCTCGCCGTATGCGGTGATGTCCTCGTCCACCACGGGCCGCACCTGCTCCAATTCCTCCCGGGCCCGGGCCGCCCGGCGGGTACGGCTGCGCCTGCGCACCAGCAGGAGGCCGCCGACCCCGGCTGCGATCACGACCGCGACCACGGTGAGGCCGACCCACGACGAGCCGCCGCGGTCGCCTGCGGGTGCCGATCCCTGCCGCGCGTCGGCCACGGCCCCGTCCACGAAGGCGGTGAGCAGACCCGGCCCGTCGCCCTGGTGCGCGGCGAGCACGTCGCTCTTGAGCGTGGCGAGTCGCGCCCGGGACATCACCGACGCATCGGCCGCGGCATCGAAGGTACGGCCCACCGCGACCGCGTACACCCCCGGTCGGCCCACCTGCTCGCGCAGGCCGGACAGTACCGCCGCGGGCGAACCGGCCGTCGCGAGCGGCGAGTCGGCCGGTACGGCGACCACGAAGACCGGCTTGCCGGACGACCGGATCCTGGCCCGCAACGCATCGGCGGTATCACCGGGCAGCACGTCCGCGGCTGCCGGAACGGTGTACACCGGATCGTCCCGCAGCGAGGCCGCGATCGTCCCGATGCCGCCGCCGGAGGCCGAGTGCGCGGGCGCCGACGCGAAGGCCAGGATCGCCAACACCAGCGTCAACCCGAGTACGGCCGCCCTCGACGGCAAAAGCTCGTAACGAAATGCACCTTTCGTCATGTATTCAGGCTACTGCCGCTCCGCAGGCCGGCCGGGTGGGCGGCGCGTACGGCCACCACCCACCCGCCCGGGTTCTGCCGGTGCTCAGCGCGGCTGCGCCGGGGACACCGAGGCCACCCGCCGGTCGTCGGGCCCGGCCTGGCAGGTCACGTCGCGGGCCGGGAGCCGGCCGGTGACCAGGTAGGCGGTGGTCGCCTCGTCGGCACACCGATTGCCGGAGTAGGTGTACACGCCGTGACCCTCGCCCCCGTCGACGGTGATCATGCGCGAGCCCTCGAGCGCGCGGTGCATCGACCGGGCCGCGACGAGCGGGGTCTGCGAGTCCCATTCGTTCTGCACGATGAGCGTGGGCACCCGGTTGTCCACGACGGTGAGCGGCTCGCGGGGTGCGTTCCAGAACGCGCAGGGCGTGATGCCCGACGCGTGGTCGCCGTAGAGCGGGTAGCGGATCGTGTCGAGTGCGGATTCCACCCGGTACCGCCAGGGGTCGCTCGGCCACCGGGTGTCGCCGCAGAGCACCGACCACGTCCCCGATATGTCGGGCTCGTCCACGGACGTCCCGGGCAGTTCGGGGGTCGGCTCACCGGCCGCGGCCTGCTTCAGGATCGCCACCCACTTCGCCGCCTCGGCGACGGTGGCGAACATGGGCCGGTAGTTCTCCCGGATCCGTACGCCGTCCAGGGGGGTGGTGCCGACGACGATCGGCTCACGGTCCGCACGGGCGACCAGGTCCCGGAAGGTCGCGGTGACCCGGGCCGGGGTGTCGCCGAGGTGATACGTGTCCGAGCGTTCCGCGGTCCACTGCGCCCACCGCCGGAAATTGGCCTCGCCTTCCGAGCCCCAGAGGCGGAACATCTCGCGCCACATCCGGTCGGGGTCGACCGCGCTGTCGAGCACGAAGCGGTCGGCACGGGAGGGAAACAGTTGTGTGTAGACCGCGCCGAGGGCGGTGCCGTAGGACACGCCCAGGTAGGAGATCCTCCGCTCACCCAGCACCGTCCGGATCACGTCCATGTCCCGGGCCGTGTTGCGGGTGGTGATGTACGGAAGCAGATCACCCGCGCGCGCACGGCACTTGTCCGCAACCGTGCGGGCCCAAGCGACGTTCGAGTCGAACGTGCGGTAGGGGCGGAAAAGGGTCCCCTCCTCGTGGGTGAGGCCGCACCGGACGGGAGTGCTGCGGCCGATGCCGCGCGGGTCGAAGCCGATGCGGTCGTAGCGGTCCTTCACCGGTTGCGGCAGGGTGGCGTCCATCTCCCAGGGCAGGCCGAGCCCGGGGCCGCCGGGACCGCCGGGGTTGAGCAGCAGGACACCGTGTCGCTCGGCCGGATTCGCCGCCTTGATCCGGGAGATCGCCACGTCGATGGCGCGACCGGTCGGATTGCGGTAGTCCAGCGGCACCCGGACGGTGGCGCACTCGAAGGAGGCGGGCGTATCCGCGCCGCAGCGCTGCCAGTTCGGGTGTTGTCGCGCGTAGGCACCGAGGTCCCCCGACTCGTCGGCCGGGACCGGGGCCGCGCCCGCGGTTCCGGCGGCGAGGGTGGGCGTGAGGCCGGCGATGACGGCAACGGCGAGCAGCGGGGCGAGCCGACGCCTGCGCAACCTTCCGAATCTCGACCGAATACCCTGCGCGGCAAGGAAGTTCGTGGAATCACGTCGAACGCGAGATTGTTCCTGTGATCGCATGCCAGGGAGGCTACGAACCCGAAACGCGACCGACCTCATCCTCGGGCACGAGGGACTCGGGTACCGGGCCGCAGACCGAAGCGCATCGCACATCCCCCGCCGGGAGCAGGACTTCGGTACCGGGGCATCGCCGGCGACCGGCACCTGCGATCGAGGGCCACGGTCGGCCGGAGGATCGACGCCCGCGCCGCCGAACCCCTGACATCATGACGCCCGACCCATGCCCAACCGAGACCGGCGAGCCGTCCATACGCCCACGCAACCGCACCGACACGAGCCGCCGCGCAACACCCCAACTACCGCGGCCTGCACGCGATATGACCCGGCGAACCGCCCAAGGACGCGACGCGGGCAAACCTGCGCCCACATGCGCCCCGCACCCGAGCACCCCCGCTCCCCCACACACCGCCGGACCGCTCGCGCGCACCCCACCCGCACGCCGACCACCTGCCGTCGCCCACGCACTCCCGCCGCCGCCCCCGCCTCCCCATGCGTCGCCCGCCCGGCCGGGCGTCGGACGCCGGCGCGTCGCCGGCGCGTGACCTCACGCCCGGGCGCGCAGCGTGCCGCCCGGCAGCCGCAGCAGCCGCTCGGCCGTTGCGATGGCCATGTCGTGCAGGGCCGGGTGGTCGAACGGGGTGTCGTCGTTGCTGTACGCGCCGAGGCCGTCCACGTTGACCAGGATGTGCAGGGCGACCGCGAGCGGATCGTCCGTGGTGAACTCACCCGCACGTACGCCCTCGTCGACGAGCGCGGTGAGGGCGTCGCGGGTGAGTTCCTCCTGGCCTCGGACCGCCGCGCGCAGGCCGGGTTTGAACCGGCTGACGTGGCGTGCGTTGAGCCACAGCCGGCCGAGGTCGACGTACTCGCCGTCGGTCAGGCGCGTCAGGAAGCGGGCGAGTCGATCGATGGGGGCGAGCCCGGCCTCCGCATCCGGGAGCAGCGACCCGCGTTCCTTGGTCGCGGCGTGGGTGAAGGCCTCGCTCACCAGGTCGTCGGCGGCCGGGAAATAGTGGCCGATGAGTCCGGGGCGCACACCGAGTTCGTCGGCGACGCGTCGGAGCGTGATGCGTTCGAGTCCCTCCTCGAGGGCGATCCGCGCGGCGGTGTGCACGATCTCGGCGCGGCGCTCCTCGGGCATCTTGCGAACCCGCGGCACCGGGGGGCTTGACGTCATACCGACCACCCTATTGGATGTGTGGCCAATACCCCATTGGCCAAGAGACCAATAGCAGTGGTTGCTAGTGGTGTGACCCCGAGAGGTCTCGACGTATGAACCACGCACTCCCCGCCCCGGCGCCCGACACATACGCCGGCGGCCAGGCGGGCCGCCCGGAGACCCGGGGCATCGACCAGGTCCCCGAGGCCGAGCGCCACGGGCGACCGCGCGAACTCTTCGCCATCTGGGCCGCCCCGAACGTCAGCTATCTGAGCTTCGTCGTGGGCGCGGCGTTGATCCTGATGGGACTCTCGCCGGCCCAGGCCATCGGGGTCACGCTGGTCGGCAATCTGCTGTGGATCTGTACGGGCGTCATCGCCGTCAGCGGCCCGGCCGCCGGCACGAGCGGATCGGTCGTCTCCCGCGCCATGTACGGCGTGCTGGGCAACCGGGTCGTCCTGGTCCTCACCGGATGGCTCATCGCATCCGCCTACCTGGCCCTGAACTGGTCGGCCGCCTCCGTCGCGGGCATCGGCCTCGCCAAGCGGCTCGGCCTCCCCGACAACGCCGCGGTCGAGGCCGTGATCGTCTGCGCGATCGCCGGCGGCACCCTGCTCATCGCGATCTTCGGCCACGCCACGATCGTGCGCCTGTACGCCGCCCTCAGCGCCTTCCTCACCCTGGTCTTCGTCGTCGTGACCGGCTACGTGCTCGCCAACACCGACTGGTCCTACGCCCCCGCCGAACCGCTGCGCGGAACCGCCCTGTTCGCCACCCTCACCGCGGGCTTCACCATCGTCGCCTCCTCCCCCCTGTCCTACAGCAACAGCCCGGACCTGGCCCGCTACCTCCCGCGCGACAGCAACCCCCTCGCGATCGCCGGCTGGACGGCCCTGGGCGCATACCTGCCCAGCGTCGTCTTCACGAGCGTCGGCGTCCTCGCGGCCACCACCCTGGACATGAGCGACCCGCAACGCGCCCTGGAGAGCATCCTCCCGGGCTGGTTCATCCCCCTGTTCGTCATCGCGGTCGTCGCCAACACCATGGCGAACAACGGCATGACCGCCTACAGCGCCGGTCTCTCCATCCAGTCCGTCGGCGTCCGCCTCGCCCGGATCCCGGCCGTCGTCATCATCGGCGTCCTGGGCACGACCATGACGCTCTTCGCGACCCTGGTCTTCGACTTCCTCACGAGCGTCAACACGATGCTCGAACTCGTGGTGGTCGTCACCGGTCCGGCCATGGCGGTGGCCGTGACCGACCTGCTCCTGCGCCGCAACCGCTACGACGGATCCGCCCTTCTCGCGGCACGACGCGACGGCCCGTTCGGGTACCGCGGCGGCGTGCACGTGGCCGGCGTCCTCGCCATCACCGTCGGCGGCCTCACCGCCGCGATGTGCGTGACCACGAGCTTTTGGACCGGCCCCCTGGCCACGGTCACGGGCGACCTCGACCTGGCCATCCCGGGCGGGATGCTCACCGCCGCGGCGATCTACTGGGGCGTGGCCCGCGTCATGCGATCGATCCCGCGCGCATGACCCGCACCCCCGCCGCACGCGACGCCCGAGCCATCCGCGTCACCGCCGGGCTCGGGCCGGCCGCGAACGCCCCGATCAGCACCCCCATACCGGTCCCGACCCCGAAAGCGAACCACCCCGTGCACGCCGACGTCATTGTGCTCGCCCGACACGTCGAACACCTCCACCCCGATACCGATCCGAAGACGGGCACACCCCCGGCCCCGGCCCCGCTCCCGGACAGGGACACGCGGGGCCACACGACGGATGCGACCGCCGGGTCGTCCCCCTCGAACGCGGTCGCGATCCACGACGGCCGCATTCTCGCCGTCGGCGACGCCGCGACCGTCGCACCGCTTCGCGGCCCCGCCACGAGCGTGTACGAGTTCCCGGAGGCCACCATCCTGCCGGGCCTGGTCGACGTACACGCCCACCCCGTCTGGGGGTCGATCTCGATCGGGAGCGGCGTCGACCTGTCCGGCGCCGCCACCCTCGACGAGGTATGCCGACTCCTCGCGCCGGCCGCGGGCACGCACCCCGAGGACGCGTGGATCACGGGATACGACCTCGACGTGAACGCGTTCCCCGGCGAGCCGACCGGCGCCGTGCTCGGGGAGCGTTTCCCCGGACGCGCCGTCTCGCTGATGACCCGCGACGCACACGCGCTCGTCGTGAGCCCCCGCGTCGTGGAACTCGTCGGCCTCACCGGCCACGAGACCTTCACCGACGCCTCCTCGATCGAGGTCGACCCGGACGGCCGCCCCACCGGATACGTGGTCGAACTCCAGGCAATGGACCTGGTGTTCGCGCACTACCCCGACGTACCCGTGCCCACCGCCGCCGGGTACGTGCGGCGCGAACTCGAACGGCTGGCCCGCGGCGGCCTCACCGGCCTGCACGCCCTGGACTTCGCCGACCCCTCCGAGGCCGTCTACCGACACCTCGAACAGCACGGCGAGTTGCCGGTGCGCATCCGCTGCTCGCCCCTGGTGGCGGCCGACTCGGGCCCGGACGCGTGGCAGCACGTCGCCGATCTCCAGGGCCTGTGCGGTCGGCGCTGGCACGTCGAGGGGGTGAAGTTCATGCTCGACGGGACCGCGGACAACGGCACGGCCTGGTTCGAACGCCCGGACACGCACGGCGAGAACTGCGAACCGCTGTGGCGCGACGTGGACGCCTACCGCGCCGCGATGCGGTTCTTCGTCGAGCGCGGCATTCCCACCGCCACCCACGCGATCGGCGACCGGGCCGTGCGCTTCGCGCTCGACGTCATCGAGGAGATCGGACCGGTCCCCCGAGCCCCGCATCGCATCGAACACGTCGAGTCCATCCCCGACGACCTCCTCGGCCGCTTTGCCGAACTCGGCGTCGTGGCAAGCCTGCAACCCGCGCACGCCACCCGACACACCCGCGGCGACGGCACCGACAACTGGTCGCGGCGCATCGGACCCGACCGCGCCGCGCACGGCTGGCGCACCCGCGACCTCGTGGACCACCACGCCGTCGTGGCACTCGGCTCCGACTGGCCCATCGGCCCGGGAGATCCGCGCGTGGGGCTCGCCGACTGCCAACTGCGCCGCCCCGTCGACGAACCGGGCACCATGCCGGTACAGCCGCAGCAGGCGCTCACGGCACGTGAGGCATACGCGGGCATGACGCTCGCCGCCGCCCACGCCGCGGGCGCCTCGCACCGACTCGGCCGCATCGCCCCGGGGTACCTCGCCGACCTCACCGTCCTGGCCGCGAACCCCCTCGACCTCACCCCCGAGGCCCAGGCCCGCAATCCCGTGTTCGCCACTGTCGTCGACGGCAACGTCCTGCTGCACCCCCACCTCCCCGAGGACCGCCCGTGACCGCCGCACCTAGCCCCCACCCCGAACCCCGAACCCGCCTGCACATCACCACCGCCGGCGACCCCCGCACCCGCGGCATCGCCCGCGGGCAGGCACTGCGCGCGGGCATCCACGGGGCAATCGAGACCTACGACCGGCTCTTCGCGCTCGGCGGCATCACCCCCGAGCTGGTCCACGACCACGCCGACCGCGCCCTGGACACGATCGACGGCTTCCGCCCCGGCGCCCGCGCCGAGATCGAGGGCATCGCCGCAGGCGCACACGTGCCGACGTGGCGCATCGCGGCCCTGAACGCCCGCACCGAGATCCTCGCCCACAGCACGACCGTGCCGCCGGGCGAATGCACCACCGTGGTACGCCGGTTCGACCGCGCGGTGGCCTCCGCCGCGCCCACGTTCGGCATCCAGACCTGGGACTGGCACGTCGAACTCGCCGACCACTGGCACACGTTCGCAGCGCGCGGCGGCCGGCACGACGTGGTCGGGCTGACCGAACACGGCATCCTCGGCAAGATCGGCATCAACAGCGCCGGCCTCGCCTTGCACTTCAACATCCTGGGCCACGTGCGCGACGGGGTCGGCGGCATCCCCATGCACGTATTGGCGGCGATCGTCCTCGAAGAGGCCGCCGACGTCACCGAGGCACTGGAGATCGTCCGCAGCGCCCCGATCGCCTCCTCCGGATCGTTCGCGCTGTTCGATCCCTCACGTGCCGTCCTCCTGGACCTGAGCCCCGCGGGCGTCTTCGAGATCGAACCCGAGAACGGCGTCCTGCTGCGCACCAACCACTTCCTCACCCCGATACCCGCGGCGAACGAGAAGACCTGGCTCTACCAGCCCGACTCGACCGAGCGCCGCGACTTCGTCCAGGCCCGCCTCGCCCGCCGCGGCGCACCGAACACGCCCGACGAACTGGTGGACCTGCTGGTCACCGGGGCGGGCGAACCACCCGTGACCTGCGTCGCCGATCCGGACAAGCCGCTCGGCCAACGCTGGGCCACGCTCGCCACCGTCATCCTCGAACCCGCCACCCGCACCGCGACCATCCTCGACGGCACCCCCGCCGACGCCGCCTCCGGAACCTGGCGCAGCCTCACGGCGTGATGACTCGACGGCTGCGGAGCCGCCCGATGCACCACCGGGACCGTGGCGCAGCCGTCGAGGACCTGCGGCCCGCGGGGGCGGGCGATCACGGTGGCGACGGTCGGCGGACCGACTCGCCCGCGCTCGTCGAGGGCACGTCCAGGTGTGCCAGCACCCGGTCGACCCGATGGCGCCAGGTGTGCCGGTGGAGCACCTGGCGTCGGGCCCGCTCGCCGAGCGCGGTGCGCAGCGGTTCGTCGGCGAGGAGTTCGGTGATCGCCTGCGCCCAGGCGGCCGCGTCGGTGGGGGGACGCAGGAGGCAGTTGACCCGGTCGTCCAGGACCTCGCGCAGCACCGGCAGGTCGGAGGCGACGAGGGCGCGCCCGTGCGCCATGTACTCGAACATCTTCATCGGCGAGGCCCAACGACCCGTCTCGCAGTGCCCGTCGGCGGTGTAGACCCTGGCCTGGTACGGCGCCAGGACCACGTCGAACAGCGGGTAGTAGGCGCCCACGGTCGCGGGCGGCCGGTGTCCGTGGAAGTATGCGTTGGCCACGTGGTGCCGGGGCCGGGTCCAGTGCGCGAGGTCTTCGGGGGTGCCGCCGACCAGGTGGAAGTCGAGGTCGGGCAGCCGCCTCGCGAGGTCGAGGACGAGGTCGATGCCGCGCCCCTCGTACAGGTGTCCGACGTAACCGATCCGCCGCGCGTCCGGCCGCCCCGGCAGTTCCGGCCGGCCGGCCGCCCCGCCGCAGCCGTCCGGTGGGTCTGCTCCTTCGGGCGCGACCACGATCGGGAGCCGCGCCGATGCGCCGTACACACGCCGGTACTCGTGTTCGAGCGCCCCGGTGATCACCACGATCCGCGCGAGCACGTCCGCGTGCAGCAGGTCGTGTTCGATGCGCAGGGTGTTCGGGTCGTCCCGCATGCGGTGGGTCTCGTACACCAGGGGTGCGATGCCGACCCCGACGGTGAGGGCGTACAGGTCGTGGCCGTAGATCAGGTCGGGGGCGTCCCGCACGAGCAGCCTGCGCACCCGTTCCGCGCGTACCCGGTAACCGGCCGGGGTGTAGTCCGGACTCGACACCGTGCGGATGCGGAACCGGTGGCGGACACCGTAGTAGGCATGCGGATCCTCGACCGCGAACGAGCCGGGCGCGGTGTACAGGCTCACCCGGTGGCCGGCCCGGGCGAAGGCGTCGCACATCCGCATGGCGTGCACGCTGTTGGCGTAGACGGAGGGCACGCTTCCCGGGTGCAGATAAGCGATGTGCACGGCCGGCTACGCCCGGACCGATGCGACCGCCGGGCCCCACGTCGCGCCGCGTGTCGCGCGGTGCGTCCGGTCGGCGGCGATGCGCTCCTGCTCGGCCCGTCGGCCCACCCGGGCACGCGGACGCCGCTCGGGTGCAATGTCGTCCCGCGACATCTCGGGCTCCCTTCGGCCGGCCGACGTCGCCTCCAAGGGTCGACTTCCGCACCGTCGACGGGAAACGCCACAGCCGCCATGGTGTGGGCGGGAGCACCCTGCGGACAAGACGTGAACTCCGTTGCCCCGGGCGGCGGGTGAGATCGGACGGGCCGAAATCGCCCTTGTGTCCGCACTCGACGTGGTCGGTACACGACCGGGCGGCGGGCGACCGGGCGGTCACGAGGCCACGCATCCACGCGGTCCCGCAGCCATGGGTAGCCACGCAGTCGGCACGACGCGGTCGTGGGCGTCTCCCTCGGTCGGCGGGGACCGCCCTCTCCCGGCCCCGCGCCCTCCGCGCGACGCCGAGCACCGTGTTTCAGGACAACATCCTGATCACGTTCTCGGTGACGACGCGCACCTGCCGATCCAGCGGAAGCACGCGTGGCCAGTCGACCGTGGCGGCGGTGAAGACCGTGCCGCCGCGGGTGTACATGCCCAGGGTCGCCGCCCGCACGCCACCGCCGCCGTCCTCCCGCACGGCGTGGTGCCAGCCGGCGGCCGGGTCCGTGGGGAGTTCGGCGACACCCAGGATCGTGAAGTCGACCGGGGTGCCGTCCTCACCGGTGGCCACGGCCGTTCCCCGCGCGTCGCGGCGCAGCGCGGCGCCGTCGCATTCGTAGCCCACCAGGGCGTGTTCCACGCCGAGCAGGTCGCCGTCACGCAGCCCGGTGCCGGCGAAGAGCGGGTGGTGGGCGTGTTGCACGGTGAAGCCCAGCGGCGCTCGCGGACCGAGCCAGTGGCCGCCGCCGTTGCGGTAGCTGACGCCGATCAGGCTGTTCTCCGGTTCGCTTTCCCACCAGTGGTCGGGGGCACCGCGGAGCCCGTCGAGATCCGCGCCGAGCACGGCGCCGGGTGGGAACTTGGTGCACGCCAGGGCCGTGCCGTCCTCGGCGACCGTGACGCGCCACCAGCAGGTGTTCGCGCCGAAGACGGCGATGTTGCCGCCGCGGTCGCGGAAGGCGGTGACGTGTCGGCGGGTGCGGGCGCTCCAGTACTCGTCGTGTCCGGCGGAGAGCAACAGCCGGTATCCGTGCAGGATTTCCGGCGTGGTGTGCAGGTCGAGGTCGGTGCAGTAGTCGATCGTGTGGCCGTTCGCCTCCAGCCATGCGATGAAGGGCGCGTCCCAGTGCGCGAACGTCTGGCGCGGGGTGCGCGGGTCGTGGGCGTCCGGCCGGCCCTTGACCGGCCCGCCGATGCCGCCCCCGGGGCGGCGCAGGTCGACGATCCTGGTGCCGCCGGGCGGCGGCGTCGCCCGGTGGTGGATCGAGCGGTACAGGCAGCCGCCGCCGCTCTCGTTGTAGGCGTGGTAGGTGAAGATCGGCACCTTGTAGAGGATGCGTGCGGCGGGCACGCGGGGCGTGACCACGAACAACATCCGCCCCGCGCGTGCGTCCGCCGCCTCGGCGCTGTTCGGGGCCGGCTTCGGCGGCCCGTCGGCGTCCGCGCGCAGGATGGCCAGGTACACCCCGGTGGGCCAGTCCGCGGGCACCGGGAAGTCGTGGCCGGGCCAGTCCCAGTCCTCGTCGTGCCGGCGGGCGGGCGCATGGCTGCCGTCCGCCTCCAGGGCGGCCATGTGACGCAGCGTGACACCGCATCGATACACGTCCACCCGGAAGCGACGGGCGCGGGTGGACACGTGCAGGCGCAGGGTGTCGCCGGCGCGGACGCCCGGCCGGGCCGGATAGCCGTCGACGGCCGGTGAAGCCGTCCCGGAGGCGGTGTCGTGGTGCGGATCGGGCATCAGGCGGCTCCGCAGGGCGCTCGAACGACGGCCGGCCCGGGCCGGCCGGGTGACCAGGGCTGCCTATCAGGATCCGCGTGCCCCACGCCATGCCGAGCGCGGAATCCGGCCACCGGGCGGCCGTCCCGGTGGGAGTACGGGGTGTGCCGACCGCACGCGCCCTGCCGTCGCCTGTCGTCGCCTGTCGTCTCCGGAAACGAACCGGGCTGCGCCACCGAGGAGTTGCCGGGCGAGCCACGGCCCGAAGCGCGCCCGAACCCGCGTCCGCCGCCCCGCGCGGCCGGCCGTACGCACCGCCTCGACCCCGGTCGTCCGCAGGCCGCGCACCTCCGTCGGGAACGCGCCGCACACGATCATCGTTTCCACAACCGATCGGATGGCCGATCCCATCGGGCGTTGTTACGCTTTCCAGGCGTCGTTCGACGTATCCCCCAGCCCTTTGCCGCGCGCCTGCCGTGGTCGTGCCGAGGTGTGCGGACGAGGAGGGAATCTCATGCGCCCTGCACAGCTCATTCGCTCCTTCGAGCAGATCACCACCGACCGGCTCGGCTCGGACCGACCCGTGGTCACCCTCTTCAGCGGCGGACTGGACAGCAGTTACCTGCTGTACCGGCTCCGCTACGGCGGCTTTCGCGAGATCCACGCCGTCAGCATCGACCTGGGCGAGGACGAGAGCAGCGCGGCGAAGCAGGCCATCGCCGACCGCCTCGGGGTACGGCTGCACATTCTCGACGGACGGCAGGCATTCGCCGAGGAGTTCGTGCGTCCCGCGATCACCGCGCAGGCCGTGTACCTGGACACCCACCCGGTCAGTTCCACGCTCAGTCGCCCGCTGATCGCGCGACTGGCCGTGCGGACGGCCCGCGAGTTGGGTGCCTGTGCGGTGCTGCACACGGCCAACCGCTCGCAGAACACGCTGCGCCGGCTCAACGGGGCGCTCGCCCTGCTCGGCTTCGACGGGTGGTACGGCAGCCCGTACGACCTGGAACCGGTCGATCGGGAGCGAAAGATCCGCGAACTCAAGGAAATCGGCCTGGACGAATTGAGCGATCGCGTGGTCAGCGGCGACTCCAACCTGTGGTGTCGCGAGTTCGAGTCGGGAATCCTGGACGACCCCGAAGAGCACTGCGTGCCCGAGCACATGTACCGGTGGAGCGCGATCCGCGACACGGGCGACAACGAGCGCATCGAGATCGGATTCGTCCACGGGGTGCCCCGGTCGGTCGACGGCGTCGAGATGCCGATGGTGGAGTTGATCGCCGCGCTCAATCGTCGGGTCGGTGCCTTCGGCATCGGCCGCTATGCCGGTCTCGAGCACCTCGACGACGGCGAGAAGGTCCTGGAGATCCGCGAGATGCCCGCCGCCTGCCTGCTGTTGCGCTCCTATCGGCAGGTGGAGTCGGCGACCCTGGCGGCGGAGACCATCCGCGAGAAGATGCACCTGGAGCAACTGTGGGTGCGGGAAGCGCTGGAGGGCCGCTGGTTCGGTGAACTGCGGGGCGCGGTGCAGTCGTTCATGGACTCCTGCGCGGAGCACACGACCGGTTCCGTCGAGTGGGCGCTGCGCGTCGGTGCGGCCGACACCCGTGGCGTGCACGCGGGTCGCCCCACCTACGTGCGCGATCGCGAAGCGTGGGAGAAGGAGTCGATCCGGGCCGAGAGCAGTGCGTACACGTGCGGCTACACGTGTACTCGAGGCGCCGCGTACAGCGGGGTTTGAGCCGCCGCCGATCGGAGGGACCCGCCCATGGTGCACACGACCGTTTCCCCCGCGCATGCCCCCGTCGACGTGGCCGCCTGCCTCCGTCACGCGCGCTCCGCATGCCTGCGCAGCGGCCCACCGCGGCTGGTCGGGGTCGAATTGGAATGGCTCGTCCAGGACCACCGCGATCCCGCGCTGCCCGTCGACGAGGCCCGCCTGGCGGGGGCGCTCGAAGCGTGCGCCCCCGGGCTGAGGCTGCCGCTGGGCACGGCCGTCAGCCGTGAGCCCGGCGGCCAGGTGGAGCTCAGCTCGCAGCCCGCCGACTCGCTGACCGCGTGTGTACGGAATGTGCGCGAGGACCTGCGAACGGTACGCGCCGCACTGGCGTCGGTCGGCTATCGCACGGCCGGGTACGGCGTCGATCCCTGGCGCGAGCCCGCCCGCACCCTGGTGCACCTGCCGCGCTACACCGCCATGGAGCGCCTGTTCGACCGTTGCCACCCCTGGGGCCGGTTCATGATGGGCGCCTCGGCCTCGGTACAGGTGTGCGTGGACGCCGGCACCGAGGACCCCGGCCCGTTCGGCCGGCGCCGGCGGTGGCGCCTGGCGCACCTGCTCGGACCGGTGCTGGTCGCCGCCTTCGCCAACTCCCCGATGTTCGAGGGGCGCCCCACGGGCTGGCGATCCACGCGCCAGGCCATCTGGGCCCGGCTGGATCCCGGCCGCACCCTCGCGCCGCTCCCGGGCCCCGGCACGGATCTGCGCGACGCATGGGCGCGCTACGCCCTCGACGCCTCCGTGATGTGCGTGCGCGCCCACGACGAGGACCCGTGGGTCATGCCCGTGGACCTCACGTTCCGCCGGTGGATCGAGGACGCGGGCCGGGACACGGTCGGCCGCCCGCCGACGCTGGAGGACTTCGAGTACCACCTCGGCACGCTGTTTCCTCCCGTACGTCCCCAGGGATACCTGGAACTGCGCATGATCGACGCCCAACCCGGCGACGACGGCTGGCTCGTGCCGCTCGCGGTGGTGGCCGCGCTCTTCGAGGACCCGGTGGCCGGCCGGGCCGCCGAGCGCGCACTCGCCCTGCTCGACGCCCCTCCGGGACCCCCGCCGCGCAACGGACTGTGGCGGCGCGCCGCACGCCGGGGAATGGCCGACCGGCCCCTCCGACACGCCGCGCAGTCCTGCCTCATCGCCGCCTCGGCCGCGCTCGGCCGCCTGGGCGCTCCGGAACTGCGCCACCTGGTCGACGAGTTCGCCGACCGCTACGTCGCCCGGGGCCGATGCCCGGCCGATGATCTGCTCGACGCGAGCGAACCGGCCCGCGCCCGGCACACGCCCCGTCCGGAAGGAGCACCGACATGGCCGGCGTGACCGCCGCCGTCGCCCAGATCGGCGGGTACCTGTTCGACACCCCCCGCACCCTGGCCAAGGCACACGACGTCATCGCCGAGGCGGCCCAGCGCGGCGCGCGCGTCGTCGTGCTCCCGGAGGCATACCTCGGCGGCTACCCCAAGGGCCTGACGTTCGGCGTCACGGTCGGCGCCCGAACCACCCCCGGCCGCGAGGAGTTCCGCCGCTACTTCGAATCGGCCGTCACCGTCCCCGGCCCCGAGACCGACGCCCTGGCCGCGCTCGCCCAGGACCTGGGCATCCATCTCGTGGTCGGCGCGATCGAGCGCTGCGGCGGCACGCTCTACTGCGTCGCGTTGTTCCTCGGGCCCGGCGGATTCCTCGGCAAGCACCGCAAACTGATGCCGACCGCGGGGGAGCGGCTGATCTGGGGCATGGGCGACGGCTCGACGATGCCGGTGATCGACACCGGCAACGGGCGGGTGGCGGCTGCCATCTGCTGGGAGAACTACATGCCGCTGTTCCGCACCGCGATGTACGCCAAGGGCGTCGACCTCTGGTGTGCGCCCTCCGTCGACGACCGCGAGAGCTGGCAGGTGACGATGCGTCACATCGCGGTGGAGGGACGCTGCTTCGTTCTGTGCGCCAACCAGTACCTGGTCCGGGCCGACCTGCCGTCCGACGTCCACCCCGTGCAGGGCGAGGATCCGGACACGGTCCTGATCGACGGCGGCAGCGTGATCGTGTCGCCGCTCGGCGAGGTGCTCGCCGGCCCGCTGCGCGGCGGCGAGGGCATCCTCACCGCCGAACTCGATCTGGACGACCTCGCGCGCGCCCGCTTCGACCTGGACACGACCGGCCACTACGCCCGCCCCGACGTCTTCACCCTCGTCGTCGACGACCGCCCCAAGCCCGGCGTGGGCCCTCCGCCGTAGCCGGCGGCCGGGCACGTGGGCGGTGACCCACGACGGCGACCGGCGGCCCCAAGGAAACCGGGGTCGCCTTCGACGCCGCCCCGGCCGCGTCGGTTGCCCGCACAGGGCGATCGACGGCCTTGCCGGTCGGCAACGCCGCCGAGTGCGGGCGCCCATGCCCGCCGCCCGATCGCGGGACGACTCGGTCGGGACCGGGTGAACGGGGGCAATCGCACCCGGTCCCCCGCCGATTCGACCGGCTTCGAGGCTGTCGATCGACCAACCCGCCTGCGCCCGTACACCACTTGCGCCGCAGTCCGGGCGGTCAGCGCATTCGTCGGCGGGCCTGCCTCAGTTCGCGGTCGACGGCCCAGGCGTCGCCGACCGGCCCGAGATGGCCGAGCTTGTCGGGGTTGCTCACCCCGTGGATGCTCTGGACCCGCCCGTCGAGCACTTCGAGGACCAGGGTCTGCAGGATCCTGCCGTCCCGATCGCGCAGGATCGCGCCGGGGCGGTCGTTGATCTCGTGCGGCTCCAGGGTCACCTCGATCCGGAGCAGCCACGGGAAGACCTTGCCCAGCAGCCGGGCCACGTTCTCCGCGCCCAGGACCGCCCTGGCCAGCTGCGGGGCCCTGCCACCGCCGTCCCCGACCAACTGCACGTCGGCGGCCAACAGATTCCGGAGCCCGTCCACGTCGCCGTTCTTCAGCGCGTCGAAGAACCGGGTCGCCAGTTCCTGCCGCTCCCGACGGTCCGCTTCGAACCGCGGCCGCCCGGCCTGCATGTGCCGCCGCGCCCGCACCAGCAGCTGGCGGCATGCCGACTCCGAACGCCCCACCGCCGCGGCGACGTCCTCGAACCCGAAGGCGAACACCTCCCGCAGCACGAACACCGCCCGCTCCAGCGGACTGAGCCGCTCCAGCAGCAGGAGCGCCGCCATCGACACCGAGTCGGCCAACTCCACCGACCGTGCCGGATCCTGATACGGATCGTTCAGCAGCGGCTCGGGAAACCACGGCCCGGCGTATTCCTCGCGCCGGACGCGGGCCGAGCGCAACACGTCGATCGAGATCCGGGTCACCACGGCCGACAGGAACGCCTTGGTCGAGGTGGGCCGCGTCGGCGAACCGTCGAAGCGCAGCCACGTCTCCTGCACCGCGTCCTCGGCCTCGCTCACGCTGCCCAGGATCCGGTAGGCGATCGAGAACAGCAGCGGCCGCAGCTCCTCGAAGTCCTCGACCTTGCTCACGCCGACTTCCCTTCCCCGCAGCCCTCTCGCCCGGTCGTACGCGCCGACGCGGGCGGGTTGTCGTTCTCGGCCGGTCCGCCGGCGGTTCACCTTGGGGTCCGTCTTCGATCCCGCGTCGGGCTCCGAGACGCGGGATCGAAGACAGACCCTAGCGCCCCCGAGCTCGGTGATCCGCGCCCGATCCCGGGCTCGTTGCCCACGCGGGTGACGGTCAGTGGAACTGCCCGACCTCGTAGTCGCCGGCCGGCTGCCGGGTGATGACGTTCAGCCGGTTCACCATGTTCATGAAGGAAACCAGGATCACCAGGGCGGTCAGCTGCTCCTCGTCGTAGTGCTTGGCGGCACCCGCCCACACCTCGTCGTGGACCCCGCCGGCCCCGTCCGCGACCCGGGTCCCCTGCTCCGCCAGTTCCAGTGCGGCCCGCTCGGCCTCGGTGAACACCGTCGCCTCCCGCCACGCCGCCACCAGGTTCAGCCGTACCGCACTCTCGCCGGCCGCGCCGGCGTCCTTGGTGTGCATGTCGATGCAGACGGCGCAGCCGTTGATCTGACTCACCCTCAGTGCCACCAGTTCCTGCGTCGCGGCCGGCAGCGGCGAGTCCTTGATGGCCTTGCCCGCCGACATGAGGTACTTGAAGACCTTGCTGTCGGTGGCGCCGCCGAAGAAGTTCAGTCGCGCGTCCATGATGTGCTCCCTCGTGGTCGTCGATGGCTACACCCCCTGAGACGAGGCAGCCGAACCCCCTGTGACACGGACCGATGTGACCCACATCTCCCACCCCAGCACCGGGCCCGGAGAGCTGTGCCGGGACGCGTACTTCCCGGATCACGCGGTCGGCCAGGGTCCGGCGATCCTGCTCGGCTGTACGAGCGCACCGAGGCGGAGCAACCCGTCGAGCCCGGTCTCGGTCGACCGAGGCAGCCGCCGCCCCGGTTCGGGGTCGGCGAAGACGCCGGCGGCCCACCGGTCGCCCCCGGGCCGCTGTGGTTCGCCGGCGTAGGCTGCCGGGAGTGCGGCGGACCGGACCCCGGGGCGGCCAGGACCGGAGTTCGGCCGACGAACCGATGTGGGTGGACATATCGAGACGAACGGACGGACACCGCGGATGGATTCCGGCAAGACATCGCCCGAGGCCCTGATCGCATCGCTCGACGACGCGAACGCCCGGCTCTTCGTACGGCTGCTCGGCCGCCCCGACGGCCACGACATGCTCTACCGCATCAGCGGAAAGGTGCACAACCACGTACCCGGCGACGTGCACGGCAAGGTCTTCCCGCACGGTGGCGTGCTGTTCGGTGTCGAGGGCTACAACATCCGCCGGCTGATCAACCCGCCGGGCACCGAAGACCTGCACATGGTCTCCCGCGAAATCGTCTTCTACACCGACCCGAAGGACGGCACCGTCCTGACCGAGTGGACGAATCCGCTGGACGGCCACACCCGTCCCCTGCCGCCGATCGCCAACGACCGCGTGCAGCTGTCGTATCGCATCCGTGCGGGCGCCCTGTACGCGCTGTTCGGACCCGCCGAGGTGCCGTTGGCCGGCTCCGTGGCCCCGCAGCGAGTCCGGCGCAACCTGGTGTGGACCCTGGACGTGCCTCCCGTATACCGCCTCGCCGACCGCTACGGCATCGACGACGACTTCGGCCTCGCGAACTCGACCTACACGTCATGGGAGTTGTTCGACTTCCTCGTGCACGAGGACGACGCCCGCGCCCACTCCGGTGCCGACGCCCCGAAGGGAGCCCTGCCCGTCACCAACTGCTGGAGCCGGATCTGCCCGTACGTGCCGGCGATGGGCATCGCGGAGAGCGAGACGCCGGGCAACCTCGTCTACCACGCACGCGCCTGGACGCTGGACGGCTTCGACGCGCTCGAACCGTGGCTGGCCGACCTCGTACGCACCCACCATCCGCTGTACACGAGCGCCCCCGAAGCCCCGGGCACCGGACCCAACACCACCACCTGGACCGCGTTCCACGCCGGCGAACTGGCCCCCCGCGGCCTCACCTGGCGCGAATGGCGCGACACGACCCACTGAGCCGCCCACCCGCTCCCCACACCCGTACCGGGGTGCTCGGCGCGCGTGCGCGTACCGGTCCGGCGCCGGGGCGCAGCGTCGTCCGCGCGCCTCGAACACCCACGAGACGCCGGCCGGGCACGCGCGGGTCCGACACCGACACGTTCACCCGTCTCCTCCGGTACGGGTGCGGACTCCTTCGACCCGGGCCATCATGAAGACCGCCCGAGGAGAAGGCGGCATATATCCATGATTGTTGCGGAAGGCCTCACCAAGAGGTACGGCGCGAAGACGGCTGTCGACGACATCAGCTTCGAGGTTCACCCCGGTCGGGTCACCGGGTTCCTCGGCCCCAACGGCGCGGGCAAGTCCACCACCATGCGGATGATCCTGGGCCTGGACCGGCCCAGCGCCGGCCGGGTGACGGTGGACGGTCGGGCCTACCGGGACCTGGCCGCACCGATGCTGGAGGTCGGAGCGCTCATCGACGCCAAGGCCCTGCACGGCGGCCGAACCGCGCGGGACCACCTGGTGGTGCTGGCCAAGTCGAACGGCATTCCCCTCTCCCGGGTGGACGAGGTCCTGGACACGGTCGGCCTCGCCTCGGTCGCCGGGAAGCGCTCGGGCGGTTTCTCCCTGGGCATGGGTCAGCGCCTGGGCATCGCCGGCGCACTGCTCGGCGACCCCCGGGTGTTGCTCTTCGACGAGCCCGTGAACGGGCTCGACCCCGAGGGGATCCTGTGGATCCGGAACCTGATGAAGCGACTCGCCGGCGAGGGCCGCACCGTCTTCGTCTCCTCGCACCTGATGAACGAGATGGCCGTCACCGCCGACCACCTGCTGGTCATCGGCCGCGGAAGAATCCTCGCCGACACGGGCGTGGCACAGTTCATCGCGGAGAACTCGATCAGCCACGTGAAGGTGCGCTCGCCGCAGGCGGACCGGCTCGCCGAACTCGCGGCGGACGCGGGCTGGCGGGTGAACCGGGACCCGGCGGGCGCGCTGCTGATCCAGGACGTGAGTACCGATCGGGTCGGCGACCTCGCCGGGCACAACGGGGTGTTCCTGCACGAGCTGGCGAAGGTCGAGGCCTCGCTCGAGGAGGCGTTCATGCGGCTCACCGCCGACAGCGTCGAATACCACACCGGCGGCACGCCCTCGGAGCCCGCCGTGGCGGTCCCGGGCTGGGGTCCGCCGACCACCGCCGACCGGATCGGATGAGGCCGCCATGACGACGACCGCGCCCACCTCTTTCGCGCACGCCCCGCGGCTGACCTTCGCCCGGATCCTGGACTCCGAATGGGCCAAGATCAAAACCGTACGCTCGACCCTGTGGACCCTGCTCGCCCTGTTCGCGGTGAGCGTCCTGATCAGCTGGGGCATCGCCGCCCTGGCGGCGGGCGACGTGGCCAAGGACGTGGCCGAGGGGCGGAAGAACGACGCTCCCGACCTGCTCACCGTGGGCGTCGCCTTCGGCCAGATCGCCGCCCTGGTGCTCGGGGTGCTGTCGATGACGGCCGAGTACTCGACCGGCATGATCCGGACCAGTCTGACCGCGGTGCCCTGGCGCGCCTCGATGCTCGCCGCCAAGGCCCTGGTACTGGCCCTCGTCCTGTTCGTGGTCGGGGCGGTGACCGGGTTCTGCTGCTACTTCCTGGCCGATCTGATGCTCGACGCCAAGCACGTCGGTGTCGGCCTCGGCGAACCCGGCGTACTCCGGTCGTTGATCGGCACGGGGCTGTATCTGGCCGTCCTGGGCCTGTTCGGCATGGCGCTCGGCGTCCTGCTGCGGCACACCGCCGGCGCCATCACCCTGGGCATCGCGCTGATCTTCGTGGTCGGCGGCGTGGTGGGCCTGATCCCCGGCAGGACCGGCGACTGGATCGCCAAGCTGATGCCCGCCAACGCCGGCGGACAGGTCATGTCGGTCCGAGCCGCGGACAAGATGCTGCAACCGTGGACGGGCTTCGCGGTCTTCGTCGCCGAGACCCTGGTCCTGCTGCTCCTGGGCGCGCTGCTGCTGGAGAAGCGTGACGCCTGACCCCGCCGGCGACGCGGCGTACGGGCGGGCCGCCGCACCCGCGGCCCGCCCGCCGCGCCGGTGTGCGAGTACCTCGTCGCCCGGGACCCCGGGCCGCCCCGATACGGCGAACGTGCCGCACGGCCGGCCGATCACAACACTCGGGTGGCCCGCAGGAGGCGCCATACCGCTGCCACGCGGACCCGGTCCTGGAAGGCCACGTACTCCGGTTCGCACACGTGCGGGGCCCACTTGAGCTTGAAGGCCTCCTGCGTCCTCGCCGGGTAGAGCTCGCGCCCGCGCTTGGCCCCCTGCCGGATCGCCCACCCGAGCAGTGCGGAGGCGCAGGGCTGTTCGTGCTCGTCCGCCAGCCCGACGAAGGGGGCGAGTCCGAGGTGGAGCCAGCCCGCGCCCTCCTCGGTGAAGCGGCCCAACGCCGTGAGGGTGATCAGTTCGTGGGTGCCGACAGGGGCCTGTGGGCAGCGTCGCGACAGGTCGCACAACCACCCCGGCCGGCTTCCCCAGGCCGGTGCGTAGGTGATGTAGGCGACGATCTCCCCGCGGTGTCGGGCCAGGAACGTACGGCGCAGCGTCCGGCCGATGCCGCCGTGTTCGCCGACCATGAACGACAGTTGCCGCACGAGGCGTCCCTTGTCGCGCAACCACTGCCGGTCGATGCGATCCAGGGTGTGTCGATCCGGCAGGTCCTCGTCCGCCACCTCGGTGACGGTGACGCCTTCCCGCCGGGCCCGGGAGACGTTCTGGCGGACCTTGGCCAGGGGTTTGCCGCGCAGCGTGAAGCGGGACAGGTCGATGCCGTAGGAGACACCGAGCTGGTTGACCGCGAAACCGCGGTCGGCGTAGAGCGGGACGTCGTGCGAACGCAGCTGGACCGCGGTCAGTGCCTTCCGCCGGCCGGGACCGCGGTCCAGCGCGTGTAGGTACTCGTCGAGCAGCGGCCCTCGGTCCGCGGGCGCCGCGAAGGGACCGGCGAACTGGAGGTGGTGACGCTCCCCCGGCAGAAACGCGACGAGTCCGCGCACGCCGCTGCCGTAGTAGTGCCGGGTCCGGGCGTTGACCGCCAGGAACGCGCTCGGGTGGTCGGCGTAGGCGCGCAACATCCCGATCGGATCCTGTTCGCCCGACATCGGGACGGCGGCCTCCGTCGCCGCCCCCGCGCGACCGGTGGTGGCCCCGGGGCGGCTCTCGCCGGTCGCGCCGCCCTGCGTCGGCAGCACGTCGTCGCGGCCGTCGCTGCCCGTACCCTTTCCGCGGCGCCCGTCGATCCGGACGGAAGACGGCTCTTCTGTGCCGAAGGTCATGGCTTCCCTAAGCTGAGACGGTCATGTCGCAAGGACAAACGAGCCGTCCGGACGTGCTGACACGCCCTCGCCCGGAAATCGCCGGGAGTTTCACTCGATCCGTGCCGTGTGCGTCGCGCCCGGCGGGCGGTGGTGGTTCGACGGATGCGTCGAGTGCGTCGACGGCCGGCCGGGCCGGTCGGCGTCGTGTCGGGTTCGTGCGACGACGGTAGGGTTCGGGGGTGACCGAGACGTTCGCGAAGGACACCGGCCGTCCGCGTCGGGGGCGGCGCGAGTCGCGCCCCTCGGGCGACGATCGGGAGCAGGCGATCCTGGCCACCGCCGAGCGGCTGCTCGGCGAGCGGAGCCTGGGCGAGATCTCCGTCGACGACCTGGCCCGCGGCGCGGGCATCTCCCGGCCCACGTTCTACTTCTACTTCGCCTCCAAGGAGGCGGTCCTGCTGACCCTGATCGACCGGGTCGTCGCCGAGGCCGACGCCGCCTCCTCGGCTCCCCCCACCGGCCCGCCCGCGGACCGAACGGCCCACTGGCGCACGGTGATCGACGCGTTCCTCGCCACGTTCCGAGCGCACCGCGCGGTGACCCTGGCCGCGGCCCAGGCGCGTGGCGGCAATCCCGAGGTGCGCGAGTTGTGGGCCCGGGTGACGGAGACGTGGGTACGGCAGGCGGCCCACGCGATCGACTCCGAACGCGACCGGGGCGCCGCGCCCGACGGGCTGCCCGCACGCGACCTGGCGATCGCGCTCACCGCGATGACCGAGCGCGTGCTGCACGCGACGTTCGCCGCCGAACGACCCGCCCTGGCCGAGGATCGCGTCGTCGACACGCTGCTCGGGATCTGGCTCGCGAGCATCTACCAGGCCCCCACTCCGCCGCCGGGGTGATGCGGGCGAGACGGCCGGGCACTCGGATCCGACGCCCCGCACGGGGCGTCGGATCCGAACTCCCCTGCCCTCGCGTGAAGGACGGTCGCTCGGCCGCTCGGAGGCCGTTGTTCCCGGTACCCCGACGCGGCGCCGTGCCGCCGCCGTCGGCATCCGAAGTGCCCGCGCAGGCATCCGAATCGCTCGGGCCGACACAGGGCCGGCCGACCGTACGCCGGTGGGCGGGACCCCCTGAGGAGTCCCGCCCACCGATACGACGTCGATCGCGTTCGCGGGCCGGCTACGGCCGATTCTCGACCGTGACCGCCTCGGCGTCCGAGTGCACCAGGAGATGGTGCCTGGTGTCCGGCTGGTCGGACAGCCAGGCGATCCGGTTCTCCACGTCCACCACGACCCGGGCGGGGTGTTCGCCGTGCGCCCGGGCCACGTGCTCGCGCATCGCGACCTCCTCCGCGTGCAGTCGGGCCGGCGCCCCGGCCGGCAGACCGTAGACGTAGGCCAGCCCGCCGGTGGGCCAGTCGGCCTGTTCCAGGACCGCGCGGTCCAGCCGGCTGGTACCCCCGACGACCTGGGACAGGCTCATCTTCGGCGCGGGTCGGCGCTCCAGGAGGAAGGCCCGCCGATCGGCGCCGGATTGCAGTTCCAGCACACTCGGCGGAGACACCATGCTGACGTTGCGGAACGCGGCACACAGCCGGTCCCCCGCCAGGACCTGGAAGTCGACGAAGAGGAGGTCGCCCTCCGATCCGGCCGGACGGGCCTCCACCCGCAGTTGCCCCTCCGTGGGGAACGGGGCGAAGAGGTCCATGCGGACCAGGCCGTGCGGATAGGGGACCACGTTGGGCCCGACCTGCGGGTAGGGCAACCAGAACACCCGATCGGCGATGATGTGCGTCGCCGCGTCGAGCAGCCCGGGGTGGGTGAAGGTACCGGGTACCGAACCCCGTTGCGCGTCCAGGATGCCGACCGCGCCGGCGCTGCCGTAGCCGACCTCGGTGAGGTACCGGAAGGCCGGGCCGTGCGGCAGGCGGTTGGTGAGATACGGCAGGTCGGCCCGCCGAGCATCGGTGAGCGGCGGCAGCGGAGCCGGTGTGTCGGGCTGTTCGAACGTGATCGTCGCCTCGGCGACGAGTTCGAACCGGGACAGTGCCTCGTTCCGGGCCGGCCGCCACATCAGCAGGCTGACGTGCACGTCCCGGCCCCGATCGGGCAACGGCTCGACCCGGGTGAGCAGACGCGTGGGGCCGACCACCGGGATCCAGCGCTGGAGGCGCAACTCCCGCAGGCCGGTTGCCCGGAGACCGGTGTACGTGCTCGCCGCCCGGAACAGGTGGTCCACCGTGCACATCATCGGCAACACCGGCAACGTCCAGGTGGGGCAGTGGTCCAGCACCCACGGATCGCCATCGGGACTGACCACGAACTCGCGCTCGGCCGGGCCGGGTTGCGGCGCCGGAATCGGAGCGGCGGCGACCTCGGCGACCGGCTCGACCGCCGGGGCCGGGGTGAGCGGACCGACCGGCCCGCCGGGCAGGATCGGGGCGGCCGGTGCTCCCGGTGCCCCCGGTCCTGCCGAGTCCGGTACGAGTGTGTGCGCCTGCGGGTGATGCGGCTGTTGGAACACGCCGGCGACGTCGAGCAGTGCCCGAGTCGCCTGCCGCTGCACCTCCAGGAACAGCAGGTGGTTCTCGTGCCGGGTGTTCATGAACTGCACATGCGACCTGCCGACGGCCCGCTGGTGCGCACTGAGCGCGGTGGGCACCAGCGTCTCCTCGACCGAGCCCGAGGCGTCCACCGAAACCGACGCGTCGACCGGGACCGGCGCCGGGAGCGGAGCCCGGGCCGTTGCCGGCGCGGGTACGCCGATCTCGACCGCCGGCACCGGGCGGGCCGCGGGCAGGGCCACGAGTTCCCGCGCCGGTCGCGCCTCCTGGAGCCGAAGCACGGTGCGGAGGTCGAAGAAGGCGATGCTGGACAACAGCCGGGCGGGCGCCTGTCCGGCGGCCCGGTGCCCCAGGGTCGCGTGGCCCGTCGCGGCCGGAGCCGTGTCCCCCGCGGTCAGGAACAGTTCGGCAGGCGGCGCCCCGAGCGGGGAGACGGTCACCTTCGCCCGGGCCAACTCCGGCTGTGCGAGCGCCGGGGCGCCCACGGTCGGCACGGTGCGGTGGTAGAGGGCCACGGTCGCGCACGCGACGCCGAGAAGGCCGGCGGCGCAGTGCGGGCGACCGAACAGGCCGGAGGGATCCAGCCGGGCCGGCCGCTCCGCCGGGGCGGGAGACGGATCGAGGTCGCCGACCACCAGGTCGACGGCGGCCCGTGTCGCGTCGGCGGCCGGGTCGTCGGGCTGCGGGTCGATCACCGCGAGGACGGGGTCGCCGTCCCGGCGGGCGTGGTCGAGCCGCTTGAGCGCCAGCACCACGGCCGCGTTGCCCTCGGCTCCGGGGAGTCCGAGGTCGCGGACGACCGCTCGGTGCACCACCGTGGAGGCGAGGTCGACCGCGCCCACGAGCGCCGCGTCGGCGGCTCCGCTGCCGATCGCGTCGACCGCGAGGTCGAGCGCACGGATACCGGAAGCCTCCTCCGCACAGACCGCGACGCTGGCGTCGGTCAGCCGAAGCTGCGCGCTGATCCGGTTGGCGGCGATGTTGCCCAGGCCCCCGAGGGACCACGGCGGGCAGTTCAACGGGTCGGCGACGCGGTCCTCGGAGGACGCTTCGGCCGCCGCCGACCGGCGGGCCTCCAGGGTGGTGCGGTTGTGCCAGACGGAGAACTCGGCGTGCACGGTCGCGCTGCCGACGCCCACGAGCACCATGGTGCGCTCGTCCGGCAGGGTCACCGCGCGGGCGGCGTCGCGGGCGGCCTCCAGCACCAACAGGTGTTCGCCGGAGGTCTGGAGCATGTCGTTGGGCGGCATGCGCAGGCCGTCCACTCGCAGTTCGACCGTACGCGGCGGCCGCAGTCTGGGCTCGCCTTCCAGCAGGGCCTCGACGAAGTCGCCGGTGGTGTCGCCGTCGCCGACGCGCGCGCCGAGGCCGACGATCGCCACCTGGTGCCGGCGGCGCCCGGCGGGGCCGGGCACGGCCCCGCCGGGGAAGGAGGTGGAGGCCCGGTCGGCGGTGTTCCAGGCGTCCACGACCAGATGGGCGTTGACCCCGCCGAAGCCGAATCCGCTGACCGCGGCGCGCCGGAGCCCCTGCCATTCCTCCGGCCGGGCCAGTGGCCGCAACGGTGTGCCGCGCATGGCCTCGTTGGCCTCGTCGGCCCCCACGGTCGGCGGCAGGGTGCCGTGTTCCATCGCGCCCAGCACCTTGAGCAGGGCGGCGCCCGACGCGGCGGTGAGCGGATGGCCCAGGTTGCCCTTGACCGAACCGATCGGCAGGTCCCTGCGTTCGGCGAAGATCCGGGCCGCACAGCCCAGTTCCACGGTGTCCCCGACCGCGGTGCCGGTGGCGTGGCATTCCAGCAGGGACACCGTCCCGGGGTCGATGCCCGCGGCCTGGTAGGCCAGGCTCATCGCGCGTTGTTGCTGACCCCCGTCCGGGACGAGCATGCCGCCCCGGCCGCCGTCGTTGGTGGCCCCGATGCCGCGGATCACCCCCAGCACGGGCACGTCCGCGGCCAGGGCATCCTCCAGCCGCATCAGGGCGACCATCGCGGTCCCCTCGGCGGGGACCAGGCCGTCGGCCTCCCGGTGGAAGGGCCGGGAGCGGGCACTGGGGCTCAAAGCGCCCAGTCGACCCATGCCGTGGCTGATGATCTCGGGCGCGCCGCCGTTGAGCGCGCCGGCGACCATCAGGTCCGCCTGCCGGAAGTGCAGCTTCCGGCAGGCGAGTTCGATCGCGTACAGCGCCGACGCGCAGGCCGCCTCCAGGACCACCGCGCCGGCGCGCAGTTCGAAGGCCTGGGCGACGAGTTGCGCCGGGAGCCCGAAGCAGAATCGGCTCATCGGGATCGGCTCGTGCCGGTCGTGCCGGGGCCACTCGGCCCGGACCTCGGCCGGCTGGGAGCGCAACCAGACGTCCTCGGCGTAGGCGACCATCGACGTGGTCGGGCAGGAGATGTTGCCCAGGACCAGGCCGGTGCGTCGGTGCAGGCCGAGGCGGTCGACCTCGGCGAGCGCCTGCCGGGTCGCGTGCACGACCCAGCGCACGGTCGGGTCGAGGCCCTTGATCCGCTCGGCGTCGATGGCCAGGCCGTACGGGTCGAAGCGCTCTTCGAACCCGGTGACGTGGCCGAACACGGTGCTCGCGGGGTCGGCCCCGCTCCACTCGGGCCCCGCCGTCGGGCGCCCGATGGAGAACGGGGTCAGTCGTACCGCGCCGGAGACGACGGTGTCCCACAGCTCGGCGGGATTGTGCGCTCCGGGCAGGACGCAACCGCGTCCCACGATGGCGATGGCGGGGAAGTTCATGCCCCTCACGCGTCCGTCGAGATCAGCGCGGCGGCCCGGTTCGAGCTGGACAGGTCCGGGCGGTAGACCATCTCCACGCCGGCGAGCACGGCCAGGATCCGCTCCGCGCCGTTCTGTCCGGTGGTGAGCCAGATGTCGCAGACCGCGTTGTCCGGGCCCTGTACGACACTGCGCACGATGCACTTGACGGGCCCGTCCACGGCTCCGGTCGACAACACGCGTACTTCGCGAATGCCCATCGGCAACGACTGCACGCTGGCCGAGGACAGTACCCACAGGCAGGCGGACTGGAGCGCGCCGTCCATCACGAGCGGGTCGGTCTGCCAGGTGTCGTGCGCCCAGCCGCGCTGCCGTACCCCGACGAGGTCGCAGGTGGCCCCGGTGGAACTCAGCCCGTTGATCGTGTGGATGGAGTGGAACAGCGGCCCGTGGAAGAGCATGGCTCCGTCGTAGACGGCGCTGCCGGGGTGCACCTCGAAGTTCTCGTCGACCGGCTCCGCCGCCGGGGCGGTCAACCCTTCGACCTCGCCCGGACCCGCGAGGGCCGCGTAGTGCAGGGCACCATCGGGGTTCTTGAGTTCCAGGCGCAGCGGGGCGTCGGCGTTGCCGGCGTCGGTGCGCACGTGCACCCGCAGCCGGGTCTCCTCCGTACCGAACTTGTCCAGGGCGATGGTGCGCAGCACGCGCAGGTCGCGCACCAGCACGGAACCGCTGTCGGGCAGGGCGGTACGCGCGGCCCGCACGAACCATTCGAGGACCAGCGCCACGGGCACCACGGGGCGTCCCGCGATGCTGTGGTCGACCAGGTAGGGGTGGGTGTCGGCGCCGACGACGATGTCGGTGACGCTCGGGTGATCCGTCGCCTCGGCGGCGGTGCCGGCGGCGAGCGAGACGCAGGCCGGACCGGGCTGCTCGAGTTCGGTCATGAACGCCTTGACTCCGGCGGCCTCTTCGAGGAGCGGGACACCGAGTCGACGGAAGTGCTCGGCGTGCGCGGGGGAAACCATGCCGGCGGCCCAGGGGCCCCAGGCCACGGCCTTGACCATGCTCCCCGGGCGGTGCGCCGCCTCGGTGGCGGTGATCTGCTCCATCGCCTGGTTGGCCGCGGCGTAGTCGCACTGCCCGGCGGTCCCCAGTCGCGCGCTGACCGAGGAGAAGGCGCACACCAGGCGCACCGGGTCGGCGGCGGTCAGGTCGAGCAGGGTGCGGAATCCGCGCACCTTCGTGTCGTAGACGGCGGTGAACTGGGCCTGGGTCTTGGCCGAGATGTTGCTGTCGGCGATGACGCCGGCGGCGTGGATGATTCCGGTGATCGGACCCCAGTCCCGACGTACCTCGGCCAGCGCCTCGGCGACCCGCTCGCGGTCGGTCGCGTCGGCGGTGACGTATCGGGTCTCCGCTCCGGCGACGGCCAGCTGGTCCAGGGTGCCGCGGATCTCGCGGGAGGCGAGCACCCGGCCGGAGGCGAGGGCTAGTTCGGCCAGCGTCGGGGTGGCGCCGGTGCGCTCGTCGCGGCGGCTGCCCAGGATCTGCCGGATGGCGGCCTCGTCCGCGGCGCCGCGCAGTTCGTCGTCCTCGTCGACCGGACGGGTCCGACCCAGGAGCAGGAACTTGGGCCGGTGGGCGCGGGCCAGGGCGAGCAGGCAGGACGCGGTGATGCCGCGGGCCCCGCCGGTGACCACGACCACGGGGTCCGGCCCGAGGTCGAGCGGCTGCGGTGCGCCGACCGGCTCGGTGCTGCCGCGCAGCAGCGCGCGCGAGCCGTCGGCCGCCAGTGCGACGTCGGTGACGTCGTCGCCGTGCAGGAGTTCGGTGGCGATGGCCTGGGCGATGTCCTGCGGGGCGCGCGCGGCCCGGTCGATGTCGATCGTCTTGATCGAGGCGTGCGCCCACTCGTTCGCGGCGGTGCGGGCGAGCGCGGCGATACCCGCGCAGCCCTCGCGTCCACGAATGCCGGAGGTGCCGAAGGCGCCGCCGGTGTCCTGGACGACGACCAGGACGCCGCCTCGGCGGTCCATGGCCTCGGCGATGGTGTGCAGGATCGTGAAGACCTCGCGGGTGGGGGCGTCCGGGTCCTGCTCGGCGTCGATCTCACGCAGACCGGCGAGTGCGATCACGGCGGTGCAGTCCTCGGTCACCCGGTCCGTGACGGAGGCTTTGATGCCTTCCCGGCGCAGCGTTTCCGCCAGGCATTCGGCGACGCCGGTGCCGTCGTCGGTGATCAGCAGGGGTTGTTCGCGCAGGCCCTTGAGCGGGGCGCCGGCAGCGGCCTCGGCGGGGACCAGGGTGGTGCCGGTGCGCAGCACCGTGAACTGCGGCACTTCGTGCTTGGCCTGCGCGGGGATCTGCTCCTGTGCCCGGGCGGGCGGCGCGGCGGGAGCGACCGCGGGGGCCTGGGGTTGCGCGGGGGCGCTCTGCGGGCTGCGCAGCGAGGTGATCTTCTCGGCGATCGCGGCGATCGTGCGCAACCGGGCCAGGTCGGCCGGGTCCACGTTGGCCTCACCCGGGAAGTGGTCCCGCAACCGGGTCAGGATCTGCACCCGCTTGATCGAGTCGACCCCGAGGTCGACCTCCAAGTCCATCTCCGGCGTGAGCATCTCCACCGGGTAACCGGTCAACTCGGCCACGATCGCCAACGCCACATCCGCGCCGCTCTCCTCGACCGGGGCCGGCGCGAGGGCCTGCGTGCGGGGCTCGGGGCCGGCCTGCGGCGTGGCGCCGTCGGCGCCGCGCAGCGAGGTGATCTTCTCGGCGATCGCGGCGATCGTGCGCAACCGGGCCAGGTCGGCCGGGTCCACGTTGGCCTCACCCGGGAAGTGGTCCCGCAACCGGGTCAGGATCTGCACCCGCTTGATCGAGTCGACCCCGAGGTCGACCTCCAAGTCCATCTCCGGCGTGAGCATCTCCACCGGGTAACCGGTCAACTCGGCCACGATCGCCAACGCCACATCCGCGCCGCTCTCCTGGACCGGAGCCGGAGCCGGAGCCGGAACGGGAGCGGGAACCGGAGCCGGAGCCGGAGCGGGGGCGGCGGCGAGGGCGGGTGCCGGGGCCGGGGCCGGGATCTGCGCGATCGCCGGCGGCGGGGCCTGGACCAGGCTCTGCTGCGCCACGGGCCGGATCGGGGCCGGGGCGACCTGTGCCGAAGGCACCGGCGGCCGGGCCTGGGTGACCGGGGTCGGCGGGTACTGCGTCACCGTGGGCGGCGCGGGGCTGATCTCCCGGGTGGTGCGCGGCTGGCTCTCCAACGCGAGCGGGCTCGGCGCGAGCGGGGCGGCCATCTCGACGGGTGCGGCCGGCTGGACCGGGGCGGGCGCGGCGGCGGCGCGCGGCTCGGCTCCGGGCCGCCAGGCCATCAGCGCGTCGAGCGAGGTCTTGGCCAGGTCCAGGTAGGAGGCGTGGCTGGCCGAGGTGGTGCTCTGGTAGGCGCTGTGCGCGTCGCCCGCCTGGCGCTGGACTTCGAGGAAGGCGTGCAGCCAGGCACCGGACGCGGTCACCGGCGACCACGTGGATCCGGACGAGGTGACGTCGTGCGCCGTCGGTTCCGCGACCGGTGCGTCGTGGGTGCGCACCGGTACGGCGGGGGTCGCCTGCACGGGGTGGGCCGGCTGTACGGGGTAGGTCGCCTGCACGTGGTGGTCCGCCTGCATGGGGTAGGTCGCCTGCACGGGATGGGCCTGCACGGGATGGGCCGCCTGTACCGGAAGGGGCGCCTGGACGGGAACGGGCGCCGGTGCGGGCGCCGGTGCCGGTGCCGGTGCCGGTGCGGCGAACTGGGCCACGGCGCCGGCCGGAGCCGCCGCGGGCGGCGCGGCCTGGATCCGGGCGGGCGGTGCCGCCTGGGTGACGGCGAGCGGCGCCGGGGGCATCGGGCGCGCGGCGACCGACAGGGCCGCAGTCGTCACCGGCTCGGCCGGCCGGTAACCGGCGCTCGGCTCGGGTACGACGGGCGCGGCGGGGGTGCTCTCGCGGTGGCCCACTTCGGGGTTGGGACCGGAGATAGGGATGGTCATACCCGTCCTTGTCAGCGATGGCGAGGGAGTGCTCGAGGTGAACGAGGCCCACAGCGGGGCGAAGTCCAGGGGACGGCCGGCGACGGCCAGTGCGCCCAGGACGCGGTGCAGTGCGGCGAGTCCGGATCCCCGGGTCTGGTCCGCGCTCAGCGCGACGTGCGGCCGGTCCGCGAGGATCCTGCCGACCAGGCCGGTGAGTACCGTTCCCGGTCCGGCCTCGACGAACGTGCGCACGCCGTCCTCGTGCATGGCCAGGATCGTTTCGGCGAACCGCACGGGGGAGGTGACGTGGTCGTGCAGCACGGTGCGGATCTCGGCCGCCGTGCCGGGATACGGCTTGGCGTCGGCGTTGCCGTAGACGGGCAGGCGCGGCGCGGCGAACTCGTACTGTTCCAGGGTGGGCCGCCACCCGGTGGTCGCGGACTGCAACAGCGGGCTGTGGAAGGCACAGGAGACGGCGAGCCGTTGCGTCGCGAGCTGTTGCTCCCGGGCCCGCTTCTCCACCTTGACGATGGCGGATTCCGCGCCCGAGACGACGTGCTGCGTCGGGGAGTTGTAGTTCGCGACCCAGGCCCGGCGGATGCCGCGGACCAGGTCGTCCGCTTCCTTCGCGGAGGCGGTGACCGCGAGCATCGCGCCCGACACCTTGCTCGCGTCGCGCAGGAGCTCGCCGCGAGCGCGGGCCAGCGCCATCAGGGTGTCGTCGCCGTAGACGCCGGCCGCGTGCAGGGCGGCGAGTTCGCCGAAGCTGTGGCCCGCCACGCAGTCGGGCTCGAAACCGACCGCGCCCAGGATCTCCCGGATCATCAACGCGTGGGCGGCCAGAGCCGGTTGCGCGTACTCGGTGGCCTTGAGCCGCTCGGCCTGCGCGCGTTCGCCCGCCTTGTCCATCGCCGGCGGCGGGAAGACGAGGCGGTGCAGGGGGCGTCCGTCGATCTCGAAGCCGGCCAGCCGGTCCCACACGGCGAGCGCGCGCGGCTGGTGCAGCACGACGTCCATCCCCATGTCGGGGTACTGGCTGCCCTGTCCCGGGAACAACAACGCGATCTTGTCGGTCGGGACGGGACCGCAGGCGTAGCGCACGCCGGCGGGCGTATGGAACGCGGTCTGCGGTTCGGCCGAGATCCGGCGGCGGATGTCGCTCGCCTGGGCCCGGAGGTCCTCCTCGTCGCGGACGACCAGGCACAGCCGGTGTGCCGCGGCGGCGTCGAAGGCGAGCTGGGTACGGCGTGCCAGGTCGGCCGGCGGCGCGGTGTCGGCGGTCAGCGCGTCCAGCGCCGTGACCAGCGCGGGGCCGGAATCGGCGCTCAGCAGGATCAGTTCGCTCGGCGCGCTGCGGGTGTACGACTCGCCCGCCGCGGCGGGTTCGGCGGCCCGGTGCTCTTCGAGCGTGACGTGGAAGTTGGTCCCGCCGAACCCGAAGCTGGAGACCGAGGCCCGGCGCGGATGGTCGGTACCCCGGATCCAGGGTCGGGTCCGGGTGCTCAGGTAGAAGGGGCCCTTCTCCAGTTCCAGGGCGGGATCGGTGCGGTCGGCCTTGAGCGTGGGCGGCAGGATCTTGTGGTGCAGTGCCAGGGCGGCCTTGGCCAGCCCGACCGCGCCCGCGGCCGTGCGGGTGTGGCCGATCTGCGACTTCACCGATCCGAGCGCGCAGCGTGCGATGTCGGCCGGGTCGCCGGTGCCGAACACCTCTTGCAGAGCCGTCACTTCGGCGGTGTCGCCGGCCTTGGTGCCGGTGCCGTGCGCCTCGATCAGTTCCACCGTCGCGGGGTTGTAGCCCGCGCTGGCGTAGGCCCGGCGCAGCGCGCGGACCTGACCGGCGACGGCGGGGGCGTAGATCGATGATCCGCGCCCGTCGGAGGAGGTGCCCACGCCGCGGATCACCGCGTAGATGCGGTCGCCGTCGCGCTCGGCGTCGGCCAGGCGCTTGAGCATGACCATGGCCACGGCCTCGCCCAGGAGGGTGCCGTCGGCGTCGGCGGAGAAGGGCCGGCACTCGCCCGACGGGGACAGCGCCGGGGTCTTGCTGAAGCAGGTGAACCCGAAGGCGTCGCACAGCGGGTCCACGCCACCGGTGATCATCATGTCGGCGCGGCCGAGCGTGAGTTCGTCGATGGCGGCGCTCATCGCGGACAGCGAGCTGGCGCAGGCCGCGTCGGTGGTGTAGTTGCTGCCGTGCAGGTCGAAGTGGCGCGCGACGCGTCCGGCGATGACGTTGGTGAGCATGCCGGGGAAGGAGCTTTCCTTCCACACCGGATACGAGGCCGCGATGGCATCGCACAGCTCGTCGGCCTTGGCCTCGGCCACGCCGCGAGCGAGCATGACCCGGCGCCAGGTCGGCCGCTGGGACCGGAAGGACATGCGAAAGGCCAGCTCGGTGGGGCTGGCTCCCAGGATGATGCCGGTGCGTTCTCGCATCGTCTCGGACGGGCCCTCGTCGCCGCAGGCGTCCTGGAGGACACGTTCGGCCGCGACCAGGCTCAGCAGTTGCGCCGTGTCGGTGGCGTCGATCGTGGACGGTGGGGTGCCGAAGGCCAGGGGGTCGAAGGCCACCGGCGACATGAACGCGCCGCGCTTGCCGTAGGTCTTGTCGGGGGCGGTGGGGTCGCTCGAATAGTGATCGCTCACGAGCCAGTGGGTGTCCGGCACGTCGCGGATGAGGTCACGGGCGTGGACCACGTCGCGCCAGAACCCGGCGACGTCCGAGGAGCCGGGCAGCAGGGTGCTCAGCCCGACCACGGCGATGGGTGGTTGGGAGGGACGGGAACTCTCGGGCACGGGACTCCTTGCGATGTGCGATTCAGAGCAGTTCATGGGCGGGGAAGGTGAACGCCTGGGCGGGCAGGTCGACACCGTGGCTGCGCAGTTGCTGCGCGCGGGTGAGGACCGTTGCGCCCTCCATGAGATTGCGGGCGATCTGCACCACGGACAGGTTCGCGGGATCGGCCAGGAACCCGTCCTTGCGCCAGTCGTTGAATGCGCCCACCGCGGGGCCGCACCAGATCTGGTAGTCCACACTGCGGTCGGCGGTCCCGGTGGTCGCCCAGGTGCTGGACATGCCCAGGTACCAACGGAACACCAGTGCCATGCGGTGCTTGGGGTCCACGGCCGCGCGGTCGGCCTGCGCGGGCTCCCTGGCGCGCCAGAACTCCTCGGTCTGCGCCCATACCTGGGCCACCGGCTGACGGAACATCTCCCGTTCGAGGCGGGCGATCTGGACCGGGGGGATCTCCTCCAACGACTCGTAATCGCGGTACAGCTGGAAGAGCCTGGAGGCCCGGGCGGCGAACATCGTGCCGCGACTGAGGACCTGTACTTTCGACCCCATCTCGAACATGTCCGCGGACGGCGCCATGGCCACGTCCATGGTGTCCGCGGCCTGGAGCATCGTCCGGGCCAGGTCGGAGGTGTCGGCCTCCAGGCTGAGCTGGTTGACCGATCCGGTCACCACGTACGCGGCGCCCAGTGCGAACGCGGCGGCGACGGCGTGCGGGGTGCCCAGGCCGCCGGCCGCGCCGATCCTGGTGCGCGGTGCGATGCCGTGCCGATGGGCGACCGCGTCGCGCAGGGCCAGGATCTGCGGCAGGGCGGTGGACAGCGGCCTGCCGTCGGTGTGCCCGCCGCTGTCGGACTCCACGGTGAGGTCGTCGACCATCGGCACGCGGGCCGCCAACGCCGCCTCGTCGGCGGTCAGGAGTCCCTCGGCGACGAGTTCCCGAAGCAGTTCGGGGGGCGCCGGGGCGAGGAACTGTTCGGCGACCTCGGGGCGCGAGACCTTGGCCATCATCATCCGCGGACGGACGACCCGACCGTCGGCGCGCACCTGCAGGCCCGCGGCGCAACAGTGCGCGAGGGCGCGGGTGACCTTGCTGAAGGCCGACACCGACACGCACCGCACACCGTGTCGGATCGCGAGGGCGGCGACCTCGTCCTCCCAGGCGGGCGAGTGCGGGTTGTGGATGATGTTCACCCCCCACGGGGCGTGTTCGGGCAGATCGCGGCGCAGTTCCTCGATCGCCCGCCGAACCGCGTCGATCGGCAGCCCGGCTGCTCCGAAGATGCCCAGCAAATCGGCCCGCGCCATCGCCTTGACCATCGCGACGCCCGCGATTCCCTGCGCCATCTCCCCGGCCACGTAGGGGAATCGCACGCCGTGGTCGGTGGTGAAGGACCGGTCGCCGAGCCATTCGGGATACAACGGAGAGAGTGTGCCGACGACTTCGCAACCGTCGACGGGCGCGTCTCCCAGGACGGCGCCGGTCACGGAGTCGGACAGGCGCCGAACGATCGTGGCCATGCTCCGCGGTTGGCGAAGCACGGCCAGGAGACCGTCGGCGGTGGGATCCGACATGTCGTGACGGGGTGCTGCCTGTAGTCCGATGGTCATGAACGGTTTCTCCTGTGGGCTTTCGGAAAGGTGGTCGGATTTCGCCGACCTTCGAGGAATCCCGTGTGGACCGTCAAAGAATCCCGTGCGTGCCGGCCAGGAGATAGGCCATGTCGACGGTCGTCCGGGAACAGGGTCCGCCCAGGACACGGCGCGCGTTGCGATCGTCGAAGACCCGCGTGTGCCGAAAATACGCGGCGAACCCGGCGTAACTGTGAAAGCGCTGCTCGGCCGGGGAGAGCTTTTCGGGCAGCTCGGGCCCGAGGACGATGCGAATGGGTGCAAATTTCTCGAAGAGTTCGATGAGCGTCGTGGCGGACACGTCGTCCGGGTGCACGATGTGGTATGTCTCCGCGTCCGTGGACCGGTGTTCCGCGGCGATGCCGACGATGGCCCGCGCGGCGTCCTCGACGGGGAGGCAGTTCAGCCGCGCGTCGGCCTGCCCCTGCATGTGGATGACCGGCCGCAGACCCCGCGGAATGGAGAGTCCGGCGATGCCTCTTTCGATCGTCGACGCACGCAGCAGGGCGCTGATGGTCTGAAAGGGGTGGGCCGGGAGGCCCGGGGTCGGGGCGCGGTCCGTCAGGAGAATGCTGGGCCGCATGACCAGCGCCGGCATTCCGCTTTCCCGGGACCACCGGCGCAGCAGGGATTCGGCGTCGCACTTGGACCGCTCGTATTCGTTCTCGAAGCCGTACGTGTCGATCAGGTCGGCTTCGGCAACGGTTCCCGACCGTCGGGCGCCCGCCACGAACGCGGTGCTGACATGGCAGAAGGGCGCGCCGTGCGGGCTCCGGCCGGCGATGTCGAGGAAGTTTTGCGTCCCGGTGACGTTGACCGGCCGGATCGCCCGGGCGCCGGTATTGAGGTCGATGTTTCCGGCACTGTGCAGGAACATGTCGGTCCGCCGGACGAGCTTTTCGATCCGGTCGTCCGGGAGGCCGAACAGGGGACGCTCGATTTCGATGTCCACCTCGTCGGCGCGTCGGCGAAATTTCTGAATGAAATCCGGCGTCTCGCCCAGCCGTCCGAGGGCATGGGAGATTCGGTCGATCGCACTCGTGCTGCCGCGGCGGGAGAGCAGCGTGACGGAGCAATTCCGATTCACGAGTTCACGAACGAGCCGCAGACCCAGGAAACCGGTGCCACCAGTCAATGTAACCTGCACGGTCTCATTCCTCTTCTCCGGAACCGATGGCCGGTATTGCGCGTCGATCCTATCCATGACCGGGCCGTGCAAAAGTCCAGGTTACGGGCCGGGAAGTCAGATTCACCGGTATGGCCTAGTTGCCGGGATGCCGCGCGGTGGATGCAATTCGCCATTGTCGACACATTCATAAGGATCGACTATTCACGCCTTCGCCCGGCGAACCGGGCACGTACATCCGATTCTTATACATACGATTTATCGCCGTACGGCGGCCGGGATCGGCAATCGCGAGTTGCGGTCCGCACGCGCGGTACGCTCGCCGGCAGCACGAACAATTCCTCCGAATATCCGTGGCCACGGCGGATCTTCGGCAACAGGATTCGCCCCTCGCCCGCCGCCCCGACGCGATGGCCGGCCCGGGTTCGCCACGTCTGCACCCGATCCCGGTTCACGGGCGTCCTCGCCCATCGCACAGACGACGTCGTCCTGGGAGGACACGCAATGCTCGACACGATCCCGGTCCCACCTCCCGAACACGAGACGCCGGACCCGCCCGGCGACCCGCTGAGCCGCCTCGCCGGGCACTGCGTGCGGCACCGCCGCCTGCTCCTGGTGGGCGCGATGATCGTCCTGGTCCTGGCCGCCACCGTGGTCGCCGGCGCCAGGGACCGCTGGTCCAACGGCGGGTTCACCGCGACCGGAACCCGGGCCGCGGAGGCCGAACGCGTCGCCGCCCGATACGGGGCGGACGCTGCGGACCTGGTGTTCTACATCCGCGCCGACAAGCCGGTGGACGACGCCGAGGTGGCGGAGGCGGGCCGCCGGCTCACCGCACTGGTCGCGGGGCGACCGGGCGTGAAGGCGGCGCAGTCCTTCTGGAGCACGGGTTCCCCCCTGTTGCGCTCGCGGGACGGCAGAGGCGCGCTCATCCGCGTGGACCTGGCCGGGACCGAACGCGACTCCGCGGTCGCCTCGCGCGCCCTGGTCCCGGCCGTGCGCAAGGCCGCCGGCGGTCTGCGGGTCGATGCCACCGGACCCGCCTGGCTGAACGCGCAGGCCACCGACGAGTCCGAACGCGACCTCGAACGCGGGGAGTTGCTCGCGGCGCCGCTGACCATGATCATCCTGTTGCTCGCGTTCGGGTCACTGACCGCGGCGGCGATCCCGCTCGCCGTGGGCGCGGTCTCCGTGGCCGGCGCCCTGGCCGTCCTGGCCACGCTGACGCTCACGATGCCGATCACCGTGTTCGCGATCAACATCTGTGCCGCGCTGGGCTTCGCGCTCTCCGTCGACTACGCCCTGTTCATCGTGACCCGCTATCGCGAGGAACTCTCCCAGGGCGTCGAATCACGCCGGGCCATCGCCCGCAGCATGGCCACGGCCGGACGCGCCGTGCTCTTCTCCGCGGCGACGGTGGCCCTGTGCCTGTCCGCGCTGTTCGTCTTCCCGCTGGAGCTGCTGCGCTCGTTGGCGTGGGCGTCGATCCTGGTGGTGATCATCTCGGCGCTGACGTCCCTGCTGGTCCTGCCCGCGTTGCTGGCCGTACTGGGACCGCGCCTGGACCGGCTGGACCCGTTCCGCCGATTCCGTCGCGGGAGCGGGCGCGTGGGCGGCGGCAGTCCCGTCTGGCGTCGCATCGCCACGCTCGCCACCTCCCGTGCGGTCCTGTGCGGGGGCATGGCCGCGGCCCTCCTGTTGGTCCTGGCCCTCCCCTTCCTGCACGCGCGGTTCACCACCATCGACGAGAAGATCCTGCCGAGGAACTCCGAACCGCACCGCACCGCCGAGCTGTTGCGTACCGACTTCGCCGACCCGCCCGAGCGGGTCATCCCGGTGATCCTGCCCCGGGCGAACGCGGCGACCGACGCACCGGCCATCGACACGTACGCTCGACGGTTGTCCGCGTTGCCCCATGTCGCGCACGTGATCGCCGACACCGGCGACTACCGCGCGGGACTACCGCTGCCGGCACCGCAGTTGCCCGCACCCGAGGCTGCGGAGCCCACCCCCGAGGGCACCACGCGGGTCGTCGTCCGCCCGGTCGCACCGCCCGCGGCACCCCTTCCCGCCGTCCCGGGCAGCGTGCTGCGTGTGGTCGGCACGGCCGACAGCCAGTCACCGGACACGGTCGCGCTCGTACACCGGTTGCGGACCCTGCCGGCCCCCCAACCGCACCTGGTCGCGGGCAAGGCGGCGGAGTTGACCGACACCAAACACACCCTGCGCGAGGCACTCCCCTACGGCGCGGCCGTCATGTTGGTCGGCACCCTGGTCATGCTCTTCCTGTTCACCCGCAGCGTCCTGGTGCCGATCAAGGCGGTCGTGATGGGCCTGCTGAGCATGACCGCGAGTCTGGGGGCCATCGTCTACGTCTTCCAGGACGGTCATCTGCGCTGGCTGGTGGGCGACTTCACCACCGGCGGATCGTTGGAGACCACGATGCCGCTGCTGACCCTGGCCGTCGCCTTCGGCATCTCGGTGGACTACGAGGTCTTCCTCCTCGCCCGGATCAAGGAGGAGTTCGTGCGCACCGGGGACAACACCCGCTCGATCGTCTTCGGGATCGAGCACACGGGCCGACTGTTCACCGCCGCGGCCCTGACCGTCGCCGCCACCATGGTCGCGCTGACCATGTCCCACGTCACGCTGCTCAAGACGGTCGGTGTCGGTCTCGCGGTCGCGGTCGTCGTGGACGCCACAATCGTGCGCGGCATCCTGGTTCCCGCCCTGATGCAGCTCACCGGCCGGGCGAACTGGTGGGCGCCGTCGTTGTCGTTGCCCCGGCGTCGCCCGCGCGAGACCGGCCCCAAGCTGCCCGACGCGCGCAGCGAGGCACTCCCCGAACTGGTCGGCCAGACCGCGGACTCCACCCCGGACGCAACGGACCGACCGCAATCCTGAAACCTGAAGCGGCGCCGGTGCGAACCGCAAATGGTCCGATTCACAAGGCTGTTCGGACGCCCGGACGTCGAACTCCCGTCATTGCCCCGTTCGGGCGATCGTGTTTCCGACTCGGCTCCCCCGAGGGCATAGAGTCTGCGCGATCGGCCGGCTTTCGCCGAGCGCACCCGACCCCCGCCCTTTCCCGTAGGACGAATCGAGAATCGCCTGTGGAATCCATCTGCCGCCCACTCAGCACTCGCTCCCCACGTCCGGACCTGCTCACTTTCACACCTCGGCCGCGCGCTCCCATGAGAATGTTCACCATTCCCTACGCGGGTGCGGATGCGATGATGTTCGCACCGTGGCTGGAATACCTGCCGGATTCGGTCGAACTGACGGCCGTACGACTTCCCGGTCGCGGCGCACGGACGGGCGAGGTCTCGCTCACCGATCCCGCCCAATTGAGCGCGATGGTCGCCGAACTCGTCCTGGAATCCGACGACGGCCGGCCGTACGTCTTCTTCGGTCACAGCATCGGCGCGATGATCGCCTTCGACACCGTGCGGGAGCTGCGCCGTTGCGGCCACGCGATGCCCGCGTTGCTTGCCGTGTCGGCCGTTCCCCCGCCGCAGGGCGGCGCGTTCGCGCGCGCATGCCGACCGATCCTGGTCTCGGATCAGCCCTGGCGGCAGTTGGGGCTGACCGATCTGCTTCCGCCCGAGGTATTCCGGGACCAGGGCGCCATGACCGCCTTCGGCCCGCCCATGATGGCCGATCTCCTGTTGGCCCTTCAGCACCGGTACGTCCACGAGCCGCCGTTGGATTGTGCGTTGAGTGTCTTCGGCGCTCGGGACGACACCCTGGTCGCGGTGGAAACCCTGTCGAATTGGCAGGAACAAACCACGCGACCCATGCGGCTGCGCACCTATCCCGGTGGGCACCTGTACGTCCACGAGGCATTGCCGAGTCTGTTGACCGACCTCTCCGCAGATCTGCGCACCACCGTCGGCGCCTTTTCCTGAATTCCGGGGCCGAGTGCCTCGTCGTCCGAATATGTCGAGTGTTTGGAGTGAGCCCGTGATTCGAGATTACGCAGGACGCGTGTGCACGGTGACGGGAGCCGCCTCCGGAATCGGCCGGGCACTGGCGTTCGCCCTCGCCGAACACGGCGCGCAGTTGGCCCTCTCCGACGTCGACGCGGAGGGACTGGGCGCGACCGCGGAGCAGGCCCGGCAGTTGGGTGCGGAAACGGTGCACGCCGACGTGGTCGACGTCGCGCAGCGCGCGGAGGTGCAGGACTGGGCGGACGCCACCGCCGAGCGCTTCGGCCGAGTCAACCTGGTGATCAACAACGCCGGCGTGGCGTTGACCGCGAGTGTCGACGAGATGGAGTGGGCCGACTTCGAGTGGATCATGGGCGTCAACTTCTGGGGCGTGGCGCACGGCACGAAATCCTTCCTGCCGCACCTGCGTCGCGCCGACCCGGCCCACGGCGCGCACGTGGTCAACGTCTCCTCCTCGTTCGGGCTGTTCGGCATGCCCTTGCGCAGCGCCTACTCCGCGACGAAGTACGCGGTCCGGGGCTTCTCCGAATCCCTGCGCAACGAACTGCGCCGTGAGGGCAGCGGGATCGGGGTGACCACCGCCTACCCCGGCGGGATCAAGACCGCCATCGTGCGCAACTCGCGGGCAGCGCGGGGAACCGACCGGACCGAGGTCGCGGCGGTGCACGACACGTTGGCCAAGACCTCACCGGAGATCGCGGCGCGGGCGATCCTCACCGGCGTCCGCAGGGGCCGCACCCGCGTGTGCGTGGGCCTCGACGCGAAGGTCATGGACCTGGGCACCAGGTTGCTGGGCTCCGCGTTCGAACCGGTCGTGCACGCCTCGATCGAACGCGCGCGGTCCAAGGTCGTGCGAAGCAGCGCGCGCGCCCTGTGACGACGACTGCGGCCTGCTCGATCCGATCGGATCGGGCAGGCCGCAGTCGTGTCCGGTTGCGGTGGAACGGCTACCGGTGGCCGCCCCAACCGCCGCCGCCGCCTTCGCCGCCGCCACCGCCGCCGCCCCACGGGCCCCAGCCGCCGCCACCGCCGCCGCCGTGCGCGTCCCCGCCGCCGTGGCCCCAGCCGCCGAGGCCGCCACCGGCCCCCCAACCGCCCGAATGCGGAGCCGAGGCACCCGCGTTCGGGTCGGCGTCGGCCGCCGCGCAGAACGCCGGTGTCGCGGACGCCGCGCCCGCCATGAGCACGGCCGCGACGGTGACGGAAGCGCGAGTGAACCTACGCATGAAATCCCCTTACCTTCGAAAAGCACCACCTCGCCCGAGGTGGTCGGATTCATCCTGAACGCAGATCCGAGCGTGCGGCACGCGACGATCCCGCAAAACCCGCCACGATTATCGGGTTTCGGCGCATCGTCGCTGCTCACCGACCATGTCGGCGATTTTCGAAACCACCCCTACGGACGCAGGCCGCATTGCTGCATTCGGGCGACCGGCGGCACGACGGAGTCGGCGGTACGCCCTTTCACAAGAGCGAGCGCTCCGGTACCGGTGCCCGATGTGCGAGCAGATCGGGCCCGGTTGCCTCGGGATCGCCCCCGAGAGTCGGGCGCAGGCGGGACTCGATGGCCTCGATGATCCGTGGGCGCAGTTCCTCGGCGCGGATGACGACGTCGACGGAGCCGACCTCGACCGCCCGCCGAATGTCGTGCACCCGGTCGAACTCCGCGGCCACCTCGCCCAGTTTCTCCGCGCGCACCGACGTGCGGAGCTCGTCGAGCTCCGCCTTGCACGCGGCGCGCTCCGCACCGAAGGTGGTCGCCACCCGTGCCTCCTGGTCGCGCACACGCGGGTCGGCGGCGGTACGGGCGTGCACGTCGCCGGCGAACACCACCGCGGCGGCCGGGGCGCCGCCCAGCACCGAGGCGAAGGAGCCCTCCAGCGCGAGCACGGTCATGTTCGGGTTGAGCGCCTTGGAGAAGACCACGAACGCCCCGCCGTGGTAGCGCGAGATCACGCAGAACACGATGGGGCCGCGGAAGTTCACGATCGCCCGGCCGATCTCCGCGCCGTACTCCAGTTGCAACTTGCGCATCGACTCCGGTGAACCGTCGAACCCGGACAGGTTCGCCAGCACCACCAACGGCCGGTTGCCGGATGCCGCGTTGATCGCCCGCGCCACCTTCTTCGACGACTGCGGGAACAGCGTGCCCGCCGTGTACGTGTCCGGGCCGTCCGTGGGCGGGAAGCCGAGCCGCGGCACCGATCGCGACTCGATCCCGATCAGACACACCGGAATGCCGCCGAGCCGCACGTCCTGCACCGCCGCGGTGTCCGCGTCGGCCATGCCCGCCCAGCGCTCCGACACGGGGTGGTCCTGATCGGACAACGCGCGCATCACCGTGCGGATGTCGAACGGCTTCTTGCGGTCCGGGTTGTGCTCCGCGGAGAAGATCTCGCCGACGGTGGTGAAGTCGCTGCCCGCCAAGGTGTGCGGGAAGTCGCAGACGTCGCGGTCGATCGGGTCGCTCGTCCGTGCCCGCCGCGGCATCTGCTCGCCGGTGGCGACGTAGGTGTGGTCGTAGTGCTCCATCAGCACGTCCCGCGCCGCGCACAGGTTCGGAGCCCAGTACTGCGCCTGGCCGTTGGGGCCCATCACCCGGTCGTACCCGCCGATGCCGAAGTTGTCCTCGGCGGAGACGCCGCCGGAGAAGTCCAACGACTGCTTGCCGGTCAGCACCATCGCCGAGTCCGGCGTCATCACCAGGATGCCCTTGGTGTGCATCAACATCGTCGCCTCGGCGTTCCAGTACGGCTGTGCGCCGACGGTGATGCCCGCGACCACGATGTTGATCTCGCCGCCGTCCTGGGTGAACGTGACGATGCGCTTGAGCGCGGCGGCGACCCAGTCCATGTTCTCGGTACCCGAGGTCATCGAGATCCGCGCACCCGCGGACAGCGCGAACCACTCCACGGGAACCCGCATGCGCTCGGCCAGATCGAGCGCGGCGATCACCCGGCGGCACTCCGGCTCGGACAGCGCACCCAGCGACTTCGTCGGGTCGCCGAGCAGCACCACGCGGGTCACGCCCTGGGGGTGCAGCGCGGTCGCGGTGGTGACCACGCCCACGACGATCGCCGCGGTGTTGTTCCCCCTCGGCCGCTCGACCGGCCCCAGAACGTGCTCGTCGTCCAGGTCGTACTCGACGAAGTCGCCCAGCAGGCGCGTGAGTTCGTACGGATACACGGTGTTGCGACCGGCCGCGCGGAGCACCTTGCGCCGGTAGTCGTCGAGCGGCTCGACCGGTTCGAGCGAGCGCTCGCCGATGGTGAGTTCGGTACCGCCGGAGACGTCGAAGGAGACTCGCGCCGCGATCTTGCCCAGTTCGCCGGTCTCCCGGTCGCGGCGGCGTGCGATGAACACGATCTCCTCCAGCCCGGCGCCTTCGGCCGTCGGCAACACGCGCCCGATGATCGTCTCCAACTCGGCGCGGGTGATGTCGCTCGGCGGCCAGACGTAGATCACGATCCGGTTGGTGTCGGCGTACTTGCCGGTCGGTCGCCGCGACTGGGCGCGGCGGATCGAATCCAGGCAGGTCGCGACGACGTTCTCGGCCGTGGGCAGCGCGATCAGCCTGCCGTCGTGCTCGCGCAGTTCGGTCAGGTCACGGACCTGGGCGAAGGCGACCAGGCGGTCGTCCGAGGGGTTCTCCCGCGCCACGCACCGGAAGAGGTAGACCTCCTCGTCCGAGGACGGCAGGCGGGTCAGGTCGAACTTGCTCAGCCGCTCCAGTTGCATCCGCCGGGCGATGTACGGGTGCAGACCGCGGATCAGCCGCTCCTCGGCCATCCCGGTGCCGGTCGCCCGGAAGGTGAAGTGGTGGTGCATCACCGCACCACCGCGGCCGGCGACGGTGGCGGTGAGTCTGCGCACCCGATTCGACAGCGGGTGCGCGGCCACGACCTCGTACAGCGCGGCCGCCATCGCATCGGAGTCCGCCGGCTGCTTCTCCCACGCGAGGTAGATGTCGGCTTCGACGGCGTCCCCGCCCCCCGCCAGTTCCGCGAGCCCGCGCAGTACTCCGCCGAGTTCGTCGAACCTGACCGCCGAGGAGACCAGCCGCGAGCCCGCCCGTTCGGCGACCACGAACGTGCACCCCGCGACCCGGCTCGAACGAACGTCGGTGAGGCCCTTGTTGCCGTAGTACCGCCGGGTCAGCACCTCCAGCATGATCGTGTTGTCCAGGTCGTCGCGGACGAGCCGACGGCCGAGCAGGCGCACCAGCGGCTCGGTGCTGCGCACCATCGCGGCGATCCGCTCGGCGCGGTCCGGCGCGTCCGGGTGCGCGTCCAGGTGGCGCAGGTGCCTGCGCACGTCGGTGTAGACGCGGGCGCGGTTGCGCCGCAGCAGCGGCTGGGCCAACCAGGCGAACACCAGGCCGCGCGCGAGGTCGGCGACCACGGGGAAACGCACCTGGGTCGCGGCCACCAGCCGCTCCAGGGCCAGGCCGACCGACTCGCGCAGCGTCGCGTCCGGCGGCGCCTCCCGCAACCACACCCGCAGCAGCGTCGTGACGACCGTGGCGTCGGCGGACGCGCGCTGCTGGGCGAGGAAGATCCTGAACACCGCGGCTTCGAGTTCGGCCGTGGGCTCCGACTCGGTGACGCCGTAGTGGGCGAGTGCCTTGGCGAGCTTGGCCCGGAACGCCTCGGGCAACCCGGCCCGTTCGACGTCGAGGCTCTGCAGGTAGCTGTGGAAGTGTTCACGGGCGCTGTGCACGTGCCCGTCGCCGCCGCCATCCTCGCCCGCCGGACGGTTGCGGCTCAGTTCGGCGAGGTCGGCGAACGTGTCGACGAGTTCGAGTTCCTCGGCCAGCAGTTCGTGGCCGTCCTCGACGGCCGCCCGGCGTGCGGCGAGGTAGTCGTCGAGTACCCGGCGTTCGTCGTGCGGATCGACGTCGAAGCCCAGCAGCAGAGCGCGCAGGTCCTCCAGGCCGCGCGCGGCGCGCTCCCGGGTCGGGATCGCCTCGGGGGCGGCCGGCAGGTCCAGCTCGACGGAAGAGGTGTCCTCGGCTTCGGCATCGTCGTCGACGAGCGGCTCCAGCCGCATCAGCGCCGCACCGGTGTCCACCTGACTGCCCACGGACACGGTGCAGTCCTTCAACCGCGCCCGGAACGGCGCCCGCAGCACCGTCTCCATCTTCATGCTCTCCAGCACCAGCACCGGAGCGCCCGCCTCGACCTCGGCGCCCACCTCCAGTGGGGTGGCGACGACCAGTGCCGGGGCGGGCGAGCGTACGACGCCGCCCTCGTCGCGGCCGACCCGGTGCGTCACGCCGTCCACCTCGACCAGGTGGATCGGCCCGTGCGTGGCGGTGAGCAGGTGGTACGCGGTGCCGTTGACCAGGATCTGTCCGACGTGCCGGTCGAAGCGGTCGAGTTCGACGTCGGCGGTGCGCGCGAGGTCTCCCGCCTGGATGCCGACCCGGAAGCGATGCGGGCCCACGCGTGCCACGCGCACGCGGTAGCCGACGCCGCGCAGTTTCAGGTCCAGCGGTCGACCGCTCTCGTGTCGCACCTGCGGGCGGCCGCCGGAGGCGGTGGACAACAGCCGCTGCCGTTCGGCGTGTTCCTCTTCCTCGTACGCGTCGATCGCCGCCGCCGCCAGCGCCACGGCGGAGTGCCGATGCGCGACGAGCCTGCCCTCGCCGCGAACGCGGTCGATCCAGCCGGTGTCCGCGCTGCCGTCGATCACCTCGGGCTGGTCGAGCAGGTCGAGCACGAAGCTCTTGTTGGTCGCACCGCCCTCGATGACCACCCTGGTCTGCAACATCGCCCGCCGCAGCCGGCCGAACGCCTCCTCGCGGTCCCGGCCGTGGGCGATGATCTTCGCGATCATCGAGTCGAAGTCGGCCGGGATGGTGTCGCCTTCGCCGACTCCGGTGTCCACCCGAATGCCCGGGCCGGCGGGCAGGTCCAGGCGCACGATCCGGCCCGGGGCGGGCGCGAAGTCGCGGTCGGGGTCCTCCGCGTTCAGCCGGGCCTCGATGGCGTGCCCGCGCTCCACCGGCGGTTCGCCTTCGAGCCGACGGCCCGACGCCACCCGCAACTGGGCCTTGACCAGGTCGAACCCGGTGGTGCACTCGGTGATCGGGTGTTCGACCTGGAGGCGGGTGTTGACCTCCAGGAACGCGAACTGCCGGTCGCCGGGGTGGTACAGGAACTCGACGGTCGCCGCTCCGCGATAGCCGACCGCGAGGGCCAACCGCTCTGCCGACGCCTTGAGTTCGGCGGCCTGTTCGGGGTCGAGCACCGGCGACGCCGACTCCTCGATGATCTTCTGGTTGCGTCGCTGGATCGAGCAGTCACGCACGCCCAGCGCCCAGGCCGTGCCCTCGCCGTCGGCGATCACCTGTACCTCGACGTGCCGGGCGCCGGTGACCAGACGCTCCAGGAACACGATGCCGCTACCGAACGCCCGTGCGGCCTCCAGGCTGGTGCGCTCGTAGGCGTCCGTCAGTTCGGCCTCGCCGGTGACCACGCGGATACCGCGCCCGCCACCGCCCGCGGTCGCCTTCAGCATCAACGGGTAGCCGATCTCGGCCGCCGCGGCCAGCGCGGCCGGCAGGGTCTCGACCGCACCGCGGCTCCACGGCGCGACCGGCACACCGACCTCTTCGGCGATGAGCTTCGCGTAGATCTTGTCCCCCAGGCGGCGCATCGCCTCCGGACTCGGCCCGACGAAGGTGACGCCGACCCGGTCGCACAGTTCCGCGAACGCCGGGTCCTCCGCGACGAATCCCCAGCCGACCCACGCGGCGTCCGCCCCGGTCGCCAGCAACGCCCGCTCCAGGACGGCGTGGTCGAGGTAGGGGCGGGCAGCGGCGGGACCGAGGTCGTAGGACAGGTCGGCCTCGCGCACGAACGTGGCCGCGTGGTCGACATCGGTGTGCAGGGCGACCGTCTCGATCCGGGTCCCCGTTTCCGCGGCCAGCTCCCGCACGGCGTGGATGAGCCGCATCGCGGCCTCACCACGGTTGACGATGGCGACACGACTGAACACTCGACCGACCCTCCTGTTTACCAACGATGTGCGTTCCACAACAGGGCGGTTCCGGCGGTGACGACCTTCCGTCCACCGACCGTGGCCGTGTCGCAGACGGGGCAGGCTACAGGGCTCGGGGCGCACGAAATGACCACGAGCCGTTGCCCGTCCGCGCCTGACCAGGGCTTATCCGGGAGAGCCGGGGTCCTGCTCCCGATGATCGCCTGATTGGCCGTCGCCCGTTCGGCGCAGCGCCGGACTCGGCGTTCATCCGAATCGGTCAACTGTGGGCACCGTCCGCCGCGTTGGGTCGCGCCGAACCTGAGGACCCCGCCGCGCGATGTCGGTCGCGCGGCGGGGTCGGGTGCTGCAACTTCCACGGCGGGCCGGGAGCCGGGACCGGGACACGGCTCAGGATCGGGACCGGCCGTCCCGCTGGGCTCCGACGGGCAGTACGTCGTCGGCACCCCCGCTTCGGCTCGACTCCGCCGTGTCGATGTCGATGTCGATGTCGGTGTCGGTGTCGGTGTCCCTGTCCCGGTCGAGGTCCATGGCGGGACCCTGCACCCCGGCTGCGCCGCCGCCGAAGTCCTTGGCCGGACCGGGTACGGACAGGAGCCGGTAGGGGACATGGCGCAGCAGCCCCGCCAGCACCTTGTAGCGCATGCTCGGCACGCACACGACCGGTGGACGGCGCCGATGAATGGCCCGCACCGCCTGTTTCGCGACGTACGACGAGGCGAGCGTGAGCAGCGGCGGCGGTGCGCCGATGTCCGCTCGCACGTGGAACTGCGACGCGATGTACCCGGGCACGAGCGCGGTCAGCGCGACGGGCGAGGTGCGGATGCGCCGGGAGTAGGCGAACGACTGGGTCATGGCCAACTCGTAGGCCTTGGTCGCGCCGTACGCCGTGCCCAGCCAGGCGGGCCCGACGGCGGCCACCGAGGAAACGACCAGGATGCGGCCGGAGCCGCGCCGGAGCATCTCGGGCAGCGCGGCGTGGATGAGCCGGGACGGTGCGACGACGTTGAGGGCGAGCATGCGTCGTTCGTCCGCCCACGCGGTGCGGTCGAAGGACGTGCCCAGCGCCGCACCGGCGTTGTTGATCAGGATGTCCGCGTCGCACGCCGCCGCGGCGACCCCTTCGAGGTCGGCCTCGACGGTCAGGTCGGCGGGCAACACACGTGCCTTGATGTCGTGTTCGGCCACCAGGTCGGCCGCGAGCCGGTCCAGGGGTTCGGCGCTGCGGGCGACCAGGATCAGATCGTGGCCGCGGGCGGCGAGGGCGCGGGCGAGGTCGGCGCCGAGACCACAACTGGCGCCGGTGACCAGGGCCGTGGACATTACTGCCTCCTTCACGAAGCGGGCGGATGCGAACTGCCCGGCTCCCCGGGGACGTCGACGGCTCGAACCGGCGGATCCACGGTCGGGGGCGCGGGCTTGGGTGGACGGGTGGCGGGTTCGGATCGGCGCGATCACCGGCTGCCGGGGCGCGGAACGCGGCACGTGGGGCGACGCCTTCGCGAGGACGAGCGGACCGAGGGACGGTCGACGTGCACACTCCGCGGGCCCGCGGCCCGAACTGCGGCGGGGACCGGATCGAGGCGTGCCTCCCGCCGTCGGGAGGACGGTTCCCGGGACGGGTCGTTCGGCGTCCGTCGTCCCGCCGCCGGAAGGGACGGATCCCGGGACGGGTCGCCCGGTGTCCGCGTACGGTAGGTCGACCGATCGGACCCCGTACGGGCTGGTTAACCGCCCGGACTCGGTATAGGTCACGCCCCCGCCGCCGTCGGGTGATCGCGGTGCCTGCGGTTGCGTACTTGCGGGTGAACATCGGGGCACGCTCGCGGTGCCGTTCCCGGTCCATCGCCCCAGGTGAAGGGCGGGTTCGGGGTCGTGAGGGCGGCCGGGCGGGAGTTTTGCGCCCGACCCCGCCACCGATACACAGGATGCTCGATCGCATACCCGATCGGGGTTGTTGTACGGCGACGCGCCGCCGGGTGTGCGCGGTCCGACCGAGCAGGAAGGCATTCCCCGTGTACGCGATGCTGTGTGAGTTGCTGGTCCAGGAGTTCGGCATCGACGCCGCGGATCTCGTTCCCGAGGCGACGTTCGACTCGCTGGAGTTGGACTCGCTGTCGCTGGCGGAACTGGCGGTCATCGTCGCGGACCAGACGGACAAGGACTTCACCGGGCTCGGCAACCTGGACAAGGACACCACGCTCATCGAGGCCGCGGCGGCCTTCGAGGCCGCCCCACGGAGCGAACCACGGGACCCGGCCGTCGCCAACCCGGCGGCCGCCTCCGCCCCCGTCTCCGCTTCGGGCCATGCCGCGTCCTCGGATGGCTGAGATGCCCTCCCCCGAGGTTGCGGTCACCGGTCTGGGCCTGGTCACCGCCGGCGGAATCGGCGTCGAAGCCACCTGGCGGACCCTGTGCGCGGGCGTCTCCACGGCGCGCCGCGACCCGATACTCGCCGGCCTGCCCGTGGACGTCTGCTGCGCCGTCCCCGGCTTCGACGGGGACGCCCACCTGGGCCGACGGTTGTCCCGTCGGATGGACCGTCCCGCGCAGATGACCGTCGTCGCCGCCCGAGAGGCCCTGGCCGACGCCGCCCTGGACCGCCGGACCTGGGACCCCACTCGTGTCGGCGTGATCATCGGCTCGGGCGGTCCGAGCATGGAATCCCTGACGGAAGCCATGGCGAAACTGGCGGCGGATCGCGCCACTTCCATCTCCCCGGCCGCCCTGCCCCGCTCACTGCCGAACACCCCCGGCACCGAGGTCGCCCTCGATCTGGGCGCCCAGGGAACCAACTTCGCCCCTGCCGCCGGTTGCGCGTCCGGAGCCACCGCGCTGGGCATCGCCCGTGACCTGGTGCGCGCGGGCACCCTGGACATCGCGTTCGCCGGCGGCACGGACACGATGTGCAACCGGATCACCGCGGCGGCCTTCGCCCAGTTGGGTGCCCTGTCCACGCGTTCCGGCGACCCGGATCAGGCCTGTCGACCGTTCGACGCCGACCGGGACGGATTCGTGCTGGGCGAGGGCATCGGCATCCTGGTCCTGGAACGGTTGGAGCACGCACGTGCCCGCCGGGCCCGAATCCGGGCTCTGCTGTCCGGGTACGGCTCCGCGAACGACGCCTACCACGTGACCGCACCGCACCCCGACGGCCGCGGCGCCCGACTCGCCACCCTCGCGGCCCTGGCCGACGCCGGCTGGAGCCCGGGCGATGTCGACCACATCAACGCGCACGGCACCGGCACGGTCCTCAACGACGCCGCCGAGGCCCGCTTCCTCGCGGCCACGTTCGACCGCTGCCCACCGGTCACCGCGGTCAAGAGCATCCTGGGCCACGCCGGCGGCGCGGGCGGCGCGATCGAGGCGGCCGTGACCGTCCTGACCCTCGAACAAGGGAGCATTCCACCCACCGCCAATCACCACCGCACCGACCCGGACATGGATCTGGACGTGGTTGCCAAGGCCCCGCGCCGCCCCACCCGCCTGCACACCGCGATCTCCACCTCGGTCGCGTTCGGTGGCCAGAACGCCGTCCTCGCCTTCCGCGCAGCAACCTCAGGAGCCCCCGCATGACCGTGACCCAAGCGGAAACAATGTCGGCGCGATCCGCCGCCCCGGCCTTCGGCCGGCGGCTGGAGGAGTTGGACTGGTGGCGTTCGTGCAGTGTCCGGGTCGTCGACCCGGCCCCGGAACTCTCCGGCGTGGTGCGCACGTTCCTGGACGATCTGACTGCGGCATTCGTACGCGGCGGGCACCGGGTGGTCCCGCGGGGAGAGAACGAGACCCGGCTCGACGTGGTCCTGGTGGGCGTGTCCGTGCCCGACGGCCCCGGCCCGCTGGCCGACCGCATCGTGGAGGAGCCGACTCCGCTGATGCTCAAACTCCGCAAGGAGCAGGGCCGGCAGGGCGTGGTCGGCCGGCTGGTCGCGGTCGCGGAAGTGCCCGAGCGGTTGAGCGGGATGTCGCACCCCGAGGTGGTGCGCGCCGCGCGGATCCTGATGGCCAGGGTGGGCGTGTTCACGGTCGTGTTCATCTCCCCCGGCGCGCTGCCCGGGGAGGTCGCCGAGGCGACGCTGTGCACGATGGAGGGCGGCCACCCCACCGAGACCGAGCACGTCGCCCAGGGCATCTGCGATCGGCTGGTCGCCGCGGCCTGTGCGCACGAAGTGGCCGGTCGCCACGACGTGGTGCCCGACGCCATCGGCGCCGATGCGTGGGCCGCGGCCCGCACGCCGCGGAGCCTGGCGGTGGCCGGGACGCGGATGGGGGACCTGGGGCTGCTGCCGGCGCCGCATGCGATGCGCGACTTCGTATCGCCCAGGCTCAGCCGCACCTATGCGATGTACCTCAACCTCCAAGGCTTCAGCGAGGGCATGCTGTTCGCCTTCGATCCCGACCTCGACGCGCTCGTGGTCACCGCCTCCGGACGCTGGGGGGTCGACAAGCGCGACCTCTCCGACGGCGACCTCGTGGCCGTCGACCATCGGCTGAACCAGGGCCGGTTGCGCGTCCTGGCCCCCGAGGGCATGCAGCCCATGGCGCCGTCGGTGGAGGCGTGGGAGGTCTGCGCGCTCTTCGAGGCGGCACCGACCGTACGGGTCGGCCGGAACGCGGCGGGGCATTGGGAGTGGGACCCGAACGGCACCCACGAGGTGCCGGCCATCCGGGCGGGCCTGCACGCGCACGTCGGCGTCTCGCACGCCGACTCGACCCTGATCGAAAGCATCCCGCCGGACCGGGACCGCTATCCGTACGGGTTCGGCTGTGGCACGGATTTGATGATCGACGTCGCCCGCTCCACGCTGGCCGCCTCGCGCGCGCTGCACGACCCCGCGGACACCCGCCACTACGTGCGCTGGCCGATGCTCTACCACGGCGAGATGGCCCTGGAACTGTGGGGACCCGGCCTGCCCGAAGAACCGCTGCGCGGCCTCCTGGACCTCTTCGACCCGCAGGTGCTGGGAGCCGTGCGCTTCCACCCGGACCACATCGACCAGCCGTGCTGAGCAGCGCACCCCGCCCGCTCCCGCTCTCGGGCCCCGCCCCGGCCGTCCGGACGCACACGACCGCGCCCCTTCCGGAGCCGGCCGGGACCTGACCGGGCGAACGTCGGCCCCGACCGTATCGATGGTCGGGGCCGACGGCGTCGAACACCCCACGCCGGTGTTCCGGGCCGACGGCCCCGTCGCGAACAGAACCGACCGCTACGCCATGGTCCACGAGTCACGCAACCACACCGGCCCGCGCGTCAACCCGAACCCCGGTGACGCGCGCCCGTCCGTGAACGGCAAGAGCGTGAAGTTCGTGCGTCGGGCGGGCTCGACGCGGACACGGCGCCCGCCCCCGACCTGGACACGGCGAACGTATCGGCGCCGCCGCCGAGGCGAGGCGCTGCGACGGCCGCTCCGGAACACCGAACGCCGCTGACATCTGCTCGTGCCGAGACGCACCCTCGCTTCTCGGCCGGTCCAGTCCTCGGGCATGCCGACGACGCGGCGGCCCGCCGGGACCCGGTCTTCCGGGTGTTGCGGCGGTTCGTCGCGTGCGGGGCGGCACCGGTGGTGCCCGGGGGCCCAGCCGGCCCCCTCACTCCGGTGTCGTCGCAAGGCGGCGACACCGGAGTGGACTTCGGGTTCCCGAGGGTTGTTTCCCTGTCCGTTCGAAGAGGTTCGGCGCAGCGGGGGCCGAACCGCTGTCCCGAACGGGGTGTCAGACCCCCACACGCTCGAGGAGCGAGCGGTGGCCGTCGTCGTGCTGGTAGCCGCCACCGTGGGGGTGACCCTGAGGACGGTGGCCCTCGTGCTCGTAGTCCTCGTCGTCGATCTCGTTGTTCTCGATCTCGGCGATGACGCATTCGTTCCCGAACGCCGGGTTGAGCGCGGCACCCGTGTCGGCGGTGTTGCCGCAGCCCATGGCCGGGGTGTGGAACGGAGACTGGCCGATGTTGCCGGAAAATACGCCCGAGGACTTCACCGCGGCAGCGTCGGCCTCGGAGCTCGCGCTCGCGGCGCCCGCGCCCGCCATGACGAGGGCGGCGGTACCGGCGGCCAGGACACTGGCCTTCTTGAACGAGTTCACGACAATCTCCCGTATAGCGCAGCATCCGCGCCGCCCGATTGCGACGCGCACTCCTCTCAACGAGACGGTTCGGCTCCGGCAACCCCACCCCCACACCGGTTCACCCGAATGGCCCCGCACCCGCAGACCCTCCGACGAGTGGTTCCACCGCGATCCGCCGCGTCCTGTCGACGTCGACGAGCGCTATGCGCGAGTGGTCTCGTACTCGGGGAGCATCTCCGGGGCGGCCGTTGCCCCGGTCGCCGGGCGCATGGTCAGGATCAATACGGCCGACCCGGCGAAGACGATGGCGGCGACGATGCCGGTGACGTGCAGACCGGTGGTGAACGCCCCGCGCGCGGTGTGCAGCAGTTCCGCGCCCCGATCGGCGGGAAGGTGCCGACTCGCCTCGACCGCACCGGCCAGCGAGTCGGACGTGCCGTCCATCCGGTTGCGGTAGACCACCGCGGCAAGTACCCCGAGCAGCGCGAAGCCGAGCGAGCCGCCGAAGTAGTTGCCGGTCTCCGACATCGAGGCCGCCGAGCCGGCCCGCTCCGGCGGCACGGACCCGACGACCAGCCCGGTGCCGAGCGCGAACAGCGGCCCGGTGCCCAGCGCCAGGACCGTGATGCCGGTCATCACCATCGGCAACGCGGCCGCACCGTCGGCACCGACCAGCAGCAGGCTGCCCAGCGCCGATCCCGCCAGCCCGCCGGCCATCGCGGTCGTCGGCTTCATCCGGCGGGCGAGCGCGGGCGCGGCCATGGTGCCGGCCGCCACCCCCAGACCCATCGGCGCGAACAACATCGCCGACGCGGCCGGCGAGTAGCCCAGCACGCTCTGCAGGTATTGGGTGACCAGCAGACCCGTGCCGGCCATCGCGATGCCGGCGAAGACCAGTGCGACGAGTACCGCCGTGAACGGACGGTTGCGGAGCAGCCGCAGGTCCAACAACGGCGTCTCCAGTCGCAATTGCCTGCGTACGAACAGCACTCCGACGGTCGCCCCGACGACCAAGGCCACCGCGGGCACGACCGGCGTGTCCTCGACGGTCAGCTGCTTGATGCAGTGGACCGTCGACAACACCGCGACGAGGGACAGGCCGACGCTGACCGGGTCCAGCCGACCGGCCCGGTCGCTGCGGAACTCCGGCAACAGGATCGGTCCGGCGATCAGCAGCACCGCCATCGCCGGCACCGCGACCAGGAACACCGACCCCCACCAGAAGTGCTGGAGCAGGACCCCGGCGAGTACGGGGCCGAGTGCGCCGCCGGTGAACTGGCACGTCGCCCAGATCGCGATGGCCTGCCCGCGCTGCCGTTCGTCGCGGAACATGTTGGTGATCAGGGCGAGCGTGGACGGCGCCAGGGTCGCACCGGCGACGCCCAGCAGTGCCCGCGCGACGATCAGCATCAGCGGGTCGACCGCGAACGCGGCCACGATCGACAACACCCCGAACGCCGCCGCGCCGATCATCAACAGCCGTCGACGGCCGATCCGGTCGCCGAGCGTACCCATCGTGATGACCAGGCCGGCCACCATGAGTCCATAGCTGTCACTGATCCACAACTGCTGCACGTTGGTGGCGCCCAGGTCGGCGCTCAGCCGTGGGAGCGCGAGCAGCAGTGCCGTCATGTCCATCGCGACCAGCAGTGTCGGCAACATCAGGACGGCCAGTCCCAGCCACGCCCGGTTGGCTCGCATATCCGCATCTCTCTGTTCTCTCGACTCTCTCGACGTTTCGCCGGTTGGTCGGAGCGGCCGAGAGCTTCTTGACATCGGCGCGGATCGGCGCGGGAGGTTTCTCTCCTTCGCCGCGGGCAATGCGGGGTCACCGAGGCGGCCGGCGCCGACGCACGGCAGCGTGCGGCTCACGGTTGGGCGCAGCGTGCCGCTCACGGTTCACCACGGTCGTGGTGCGGTGACGAAAAAGCGCATGCGAATTCTCGGGCCGGGGATGTCAAGACGACGACGGCGGCTCCGACCAACCTCTCGAAGGGCCCGATCGGGGCCTGGCGTACCACGAGGAGTGCGAGATGCAGTTCCTGATCAGCATGCATGTCAACCCGGCGGTGCTGGACGCCCTGACCGACGAGGAGAAGGCGGCGATCGGCGCCGGCCACGGCCGGTTCATCGCGGCGCTGAAGGAGTCCGGCGAGTTGCTCACCACGCAGGCGCTGGTCGACCCGTCCCAGGCCGTCGTCGTGTCCGTGCGCAACGGTCAGCCGGTGGTGACCGACGGACCGTTCCTGGAGTCCAAGGAGTACCTGGGCGGTTTCTACCTGATCGACTGCGAGAACAAGGAGCGGGCGATCGAACTGGCGACGCGGATCCCGGACGCCGCCATCGAGGGACTCGGAATCGAGGTGCGGCAGGTGATGTTCGCCGACGGACAATTGGAGGCATGACAGCACCTGCCGTCGAGGACCTGCTGCGTGATCTCACGCCGCAGGTCCTCGGCACCCTGATCCGTCGATACCACCGGTTCGAAGGGTGCGAGGACGCCGTACAGGAGGCCGTCCTCGCCGCAGCCGTGCAGTGGCCGGCCGAGGGAGTGCCGGACAACCCGCGCGGCTGGCTGGTGACCGTGGCGTCCCGGCGGCTCATCGACCAGGTGCGCAGCGACCGCGCACGCCGCGAGCGGGAGTCGGCGACGGCCGGCGAGGTGGTGCCGGAGGACGTACCGGACACCGACGACACGCTGGTCCTGCTGTTCCTGTGCTGCCATCCGACGCTGACCCCGGCCTCCCGGACCGCCCTGACGCTGCGGGCGGTCGGCGGTCTGACCACGGCCGAGATCGCCCGCGCGTTCCTGGTGCCGGAGGGCACGATGGCGGCCCGGATCAGTCGGGCCAAGCAGCGCATCAAGGCCGCCGGCAGTTCGTTCGGCATGCCGGACGGCGCGGACCGCGAGGAGCGGTTGCGGGTCGTCCTGCACGTGCTCTACCTGATCTTCAACGAGGGCTACACCGCGTCCTCCGGTCCCGAGCTGCATCGCGCCGACCTGGCGCGCGAGGCGATCCGGCTGGTACGGATGGTGCGCGCGCAGCTGCCCGAGGACGCCGAGGTGACCGGGCTGCTCGCGCTGATGTTGTTGACCCACGCCCGCCGGGACGCCCGGACGACGGCTGCCGGGGATCTGGTGCCACTGGACGAGCAGGACCGGACGAAGTGGGATCGCGAGCTGATCGACGAGGGCCTGGCGCTGGTCAAGGCATCGCTGGCCGGCCCGGATCTGGGGCCGTACCGGTTGCAGGCCGCCATCGCCGCGACCCACGCCGACGCGGCCGAGGCCGAGGAGACCAACTGGTCCCAGGTGCACGCCCTCTACCTGATCCTGGAACGGATCGCGCCGAACCCGATGGTCACCCTCAACCGGGCCATCGCGCTCGCCGAGACCGAGGGCCCGGCGGCCGGTCTGGCCTTGCTCGCCACCCTGGACGGTGACGAGCGGATGGCCGGACACCACCGACTGCTGTCCGTACGAGCGCACCTGCTGGAGCGGGCCGGCGACCCGGCCGGGGCCCGCGATCACTACCGCCGCGCCGCGAGGGCCACCGCGAGCATCGCCGAACAGCGCTACCTGGAGTCCCGAGCCGGTCGCCTGCGAGCCTGAGGTCTGTCCGATTCCACGGGGTGGGTCACTCGGCCGGTAGGGGACGGCGGCGTGCGCGGTGGATGGTCAAGACGAGTGCGACGGACGCGGCGACGATCAGGGCGACGAACCCGGGGTGGATGTCCTTGGACAGGCTTTGCGCGCCGTCGGGCCGGACCAGCCACACGGTGAGCGGGATCGCGAAGGCGACGGCCACGAGCACGGATGCCAGCCGGACCGCCCGGTCGCGGACCCGGGTGAGCGCGCCGACCAGGGCGATCACGACGGGCACGACCGCGATCAGGGCGAACTGGGCGAGGACCATGACGGGCACGGCCCACGCGCTGATGGTCACGGCCCGAGGCATGCGTCGACCGGTGCCTGCGGGGGAGGTTGCTACGACAGCCATGACGTTCTCCTGGTGCGTGCGTGAGTGGGATGGGTGAGTGGGGTGCGTGCGTGGGGTGCGTGAGTGCGCGGGTCGTGGGCGGCTCGGACGTGCGGACTCGGTGGGGTCGCGCCACACGGACGACTGAGTGGCATTGCCGTTCGTTATAAGCTGTAACTCTCGCAAGCACCCCTCGTCAAGAACGTGCGTGATACCTTCTAACCAGACCTTGAGCATGTAGCCGGCGAGGCTCTCGAGGTTCACCGAGGTCCATCGAGGTGAAAGAGGCAGACCATGGCGGAGACCGACGCGGCGACCCCACGCGAGCGCTACCGCACCCAGGTGCGCGCCGAGATCAAGGAGCACGCCCAGGAGCAGATCGCCACCGCCGGAGCCTCCGCACTCTCGCTCAACGCGATCGCCAAACGTATGGGGCTGAGCGGGCCCGCCCTCTACCGGTACTACGCCGGCCGGGACGACCTGATCACCGAACTCGTCGAGGACGCCTACCGCAGCCTCGCCGACACCATCCACGCGGTCTCCACACCCGCCCCCGACCCGAGGGCGCTGGCGTACGCCATGCGCGAATGGGCCCTGGCCGACCCGCAGCGATACCTCCTCATCTACGGCACGCCCGTCCCCGGCTACCACGCCCCCGACCACGTCACGCTCATCGCGAACGAGATCATGGCGACCCTGCTCGAGGCCTGTTCCGCGACGCCCCCCACCGGCCCCGCGACACCGCTCGACGAGCACCTCGAAAACCACCGGCACTGGGCCGGCGACAACCCCGCCCCGGCCACCGTCCTCCATCGGGCCCTGTCCTTCTGGACCCGCCTGCACGGCGTCCTGTCCCTCGAACTCGCCGGACACTTCAACGGAATGGGCTTCGACCCCGCCGTTCTGTTCGCAGCCGAGTTGGCGGACCTCCTCGCCGACGGCGAGGCTCCCCCCACCGACCGGCACTGACCGCCGGAGTCCGAGGCGAGGTGGTGCGTGTGTCGCGTTTGTTCAAGCCGGGGCCGGCGGCCATACCTAGGCTTTCGGCATGACCGAAACGATCAGTGAGCTTCTCCGGTGTGCCTCCCGTGAGGCGGTTGCGGTGGTCGGCGGGATCACCGACGACCACATGCGCCTGCCGACGCCCTGTGCCGACTACCGGGTGCGCGACCTGCTCGATCACCTCTTCCAGGTGGTCGTGAACTTCCAGGCCCTTGCCGCCAGGGAGCCGGTGGACTTCTCCTCGACGCCCGATCGGCTGCACGGGGACTGGCGGGCGGACTTCGAGACCGAGACGGAACGGCTCGTGGCGGCGTGGTCGGCGCCCGGCGCCGACGAGGGGATCGCCGGCAACATGGGGCTGCCCGCGGGCATCGTGGCGCGCATGGCCCTGCTCGACCTGACCGTCCACGCGTGGGATCTCGCCCGGGCCACCAATCGGGACTACCCGGCGCCTCCGCAGGTGATCCCCGCGTTGAACGAACTCGTCGACACGATGGCCGCAACCGCACGCAAGATGAACGTCTTTGCCGCACCCGTCCCGGCCGCCGAGGACGCGTCGCCCTTCGATACCCTGCTGGCCCGTACCGGCCGGGACCCCGGATGGAACCCGGCCGCCGCGACGCGTTGACCACGAACGGCCTTGCCCCGCTGCACAGGCTGCCGACACCGACACCGACACCGACAGCGGCCACGCCCGAGCCTCCATGGTCCTCCCACCTCCCCCGATCGACGAGACCAAGGCAATGAGCACCGAACTCGACTGGACCACCACCCCCATCACCGCCGATCTCGTGCGCGGCGCCCTCGACCTGGAGTACACCGGCCGCGGCGTGCTGCCCCACCGGCTGCCCGCACGCGCCCGGCGGCAGATCCCCGACGGTCAACTCGCGATGGCGGAGTCACAACCCTCCGGCGTACGGCTGGCCCTGCGCACCCGGGCCACCGCCGTCGAGCTGGACGTCGTGGCCACCAAGCGGGTGTACCTCGGCGCCCCGCCGCGCCCGGACGGGGTGTACGAGCTTGTCGTGGACGGGCGGATCGTGGACCGGACCGGTGTGACCGACGGCGACACGCTCACCATCGACCTGGCCACCGGAACCGCACGGAACCGGCCCGGGCCGGTGCGGACCGTGCGGTTCACCGGCCTGCCCGGTGACGAGAAGGACGTCGAGATCTGGTTGCCGCACGACGAGACCACCCTGCTGGTCGCGCTGCGCACCGACGCACCCGTACACACCCTGCCGACCGGTGACCGCAAGATCTGGCTGCACCACGGCAGTTCGATCAGCCACGGCTCCAACGCCGCCACCCCGACCGGGACCTGGCCCGCCCTGGCCGCGGCTCTCGGCCGGGTGGAGCTGGTCAATCTGGGATTCGGCGGCGGCGCGCTGCTCGACCCGTTCATCGCCCGCACGATGCGCGACGCCCACGCCGACCTGATCAGCCTCAAGATCGGCATCAACATCGTCAACTTCGACCTGATGCGGCTGCGCGCGTTCGGCCCGGCCGTGCACGGTTTCCTCGACACCATCCGGGACGGACACCCCACCGCGCCGCTGCTGGTCGTCTCGCCGATCCACTGCGCGATCCACGAGCACACTCCGGGGCCCGGCGCGCCGGACCCCGCCGCGATGAGCGAGGGACGCCTGCGGTTCACGGCCACCGGCGACCCCACGCAGACCGCCGCCGGGAAGCTGACTCTCACCGTGATCCGGGACGAGTTGGCCGGCATCGTCCGGCAGCGCGCCGGCACCGACCCGAATCTGCACTACCTCGACGGCCTCGACCTCTACGGCGCAGCGGACCAGGCCGAGTTGCCGCTGCCCGACGAGCTGCATCCGGACCCCGCCGCCCACCGCCGCATCGGCGAACGCTTCGCGCACCTCGCGTTCGGCGCGGACGGTCCGTTCGGCGACCCGACCGGCTGACCGGACGACCGACCGGCTTACCGGCTTACCGGCTGCGACCGCGATCGCGGTCGCAGCCGCAGTCGCGTGCCCGCCGGTGCGACGCGGCCGGAGCGCGTCGATGTCCGCCGCCGCGGATCAGCGCACCATCAGTCGCAGGAGCGCCTCGCGCAGGTCGTCGCGGCGCCCGACGACGAGTTCCTCCAGGGTGATGTCGAAGACCATCGCCACGAGCAGATGCGCCATCGGTTCCGGCGGATCCCAGCCCAGGGCGACGAGTTCGGGCTGCACGAGTGCTCTGGTACGGGCGTTGCGGGTGCGGGTCTCCTCGAAGAGGTCGGGGTCCGTGCGGGCCTGGACCAGCAGCGCCCTGGTGCCGGTGGTCGCCAGGGCGGCGTCCAGATAGCCGTGTACGCCGCCGACCAGGCGCTCGCGGCCGGCCGCGAGACCTTCCAGATCGGCCAGGACCCGCTCCTCCAGCCCACCGTGGTACCTGCGATGCAGCGCCACGAGGTAGTCGCGGCGGTCCTCGAAGTGCTGGTAGAAGCTGCCCTTCGCCATGCCCGCCGCATCCACCACGGCGTTCACCGACATCCTGGACAACCCGCGCGCGTCGCCGACTTCGAGTCCCGCCCGCAGCAGCGCCTCGCGCCCCGGTCCGGCCGGCCGTGCCATCGATCACCTCTGTTCGACGGTCAAACCACTTGGTGGTCTTGACAGTTGCGCTCCGCATGAACACCTTATGACCGACCGGCCGGTCATGAACAGAGTCGATCGCGACGTGCGCACGGCGCGATCCCGAGGGAGGGCCGCACGGGCGCTTCCTGCCGCACTCAACACCGCTCATTCCGTCGTCCATTCGAGAGAACACGGACCATTTCATGCGGATACGCAGCACGTTACGACGCAAGATCGCGACCGTGGTGGGGGTGCTCGGTCTCACCGCCGCGGCGCTGACCGCGACACCGGTCGCGCATGCCGACAACACGGCCCCGGTCGAACTGCCCCGACTGGTCACCGCCGACCCCGTCAACCACGCGGGGATGCTCCAGGCGGAGGTCGCCTTCTGGAACGTGGCGCGGATCGCCGAGTACGGGCTCAACTCGGACGGCGCCGACGCGTTCCCGCCGCCGGGCGGCTGGGACGACCTGAGCAAGCCGTGGACCGGCCAGGGCGCGATCTCGCGCACCGCCGGCAAGCTCCTGATGGTGTACCGCAATTCCTTCGACGGCTCGCTCGTGCCCTCCTCGTGTTCGGCGAACGTGGTCACCAGCGCCAACCGGAGCACGATCGTCACCGCGGGCCACTGCCTGAAGGTGACCGCCAACCTCCGCGGAGGACTCGGCGACGACGTCGTCACCAACGCCGTGTTCATCCCCGGCTTCAACGGCGCGAACGTGCCCCGCTTCACCGGCGGCGACGACACCGCCGCACCCCTTCCCGGCACCGACATCGCGCCCTACGGCGTCTGGGGCGTCACCCGTGCCTGGATCACCCCCACCTGGGACGCGGACAGCACCTTCCGATCCGGCGGCGACGTCGCGATGGCGACCGTCGAACGTCCCGGCGACCCCACCCCGATCCAACAACTCACCGGCGGCCAGAACATCGCCTTCGGCGTGGACGCCAACCCGCTCTCGCTCCACCAGTTCGGCTACCCCACCGACAACACCCGCAACTGGTACTGGACGAAGAACAGCGACGGCACCACCGCCGCCGACTTCGGCGTCGCCCCCTCACTGCGACGCGGTTTCGACGGCCGGGCCCTGATGTACGCGCACGGCAGCACGATCGGCGACTCGACCATCGGTCTGGCACACGACATGGCCTCGGCCATGTCGCCCGGCTCCAGCGGCGGCCCCTGGCTGCTGAACTTCGACCCCGCGACCGGAACCGGCACCCAGATCGCGGTCACCTCCCGCTTCACCAACTCCACGGGAAGCTCGCCCTGGTGGGAGGCGGTCTGGGCAATCGTCCACGGCAGCACCCCGAACTGGGCATACGGCCCCTACCTGATGTCCAACGGCTTCGGGGAACTCACCCAGGCGATGTACAACGTCGTCCGCAACGCCACGACCTGACCACCCACATCCACCCCATCCCATCGCCGCGAACCCACCGACCGGACAGCGCAATCACGGTGCCCCCGGCCACGGCCGGGGGCGCTCCGCGGCCGGCGCGGTTGACGGTCCGCGGCCGAACCGTGAACGCGAGGCTCTCGATCCGAGTGGGTGTCATGGCGTCCTTGTGCCCGGACACCGGGATGTAGTGCGATGACTCGCATGACAAGAAAGAGAGTTGCCCTACTGATCTCCACCCTGGTCGCCGGGTGCCTGGTGACGGGATCGCCGGCTTCGGCTGCCGAGGCGGCCGGGGCCGGCGGTTCGTCCTCGTCCGCGGATTCGCCGGCGCGGTTGGGAGTCGACCTCGACACGGTGACCATCCCCGAGTTACAGGCGCGCATGGCGCGCGGCTCGTTGACCTCGTCGGCACTGACCGGCGCCTACCTGTGGCGCATCAAGACCATCGATCCCCGGATCGACTCCGTGTTGCGCACGGATCCGACGGCCATGCGCCAGGCGGCGGCCAGCGATGCCAGGCATCGACGCGGCGAAAGCCGCGGCCCGCTCGACGGCATTCCGGTCCTGCTCAAGGACAACGTGGACACCCTCGGCCTGCCCACGACGGCCGGGTCGCTGGCACTGGCCGGAAGTCCACCGGACACCGACGCCGTGCTCGTGACCCGGCTGCGCGACGCGGGGGCGGTGATCCTCGGCAAGACGAACCTCTCCGAATGGGCGAACTTCCGTGCGGCCAGGCCCACATCGGGGTGGTCGGCGGTGGGCGGACAAACCAGGAATCCGTATGTCCTGGACCGGAACCCCTGCGGTTCGTCGGCCGGGTCGGGCGCCGCACTCGCCGCGTCGTTGTCGCAGGTGGCGATCGGCACCGAGACGGACGGCTCGATCGTGTGCCCGGCCGGCGCGAACGGCGTGGTCGGGCACAAGCCCAGCCTGGGCCTGGTCAGTCAGGCCGGCGTGGTGCCGATCTCCGCCGAGCAGGACACCGCCGGGCCCATGGCGCGCAACGTGACCGATGCGGCGCTCACGCTGTCGGTCCTCAGCGGCGGCCGACTTCCGCACCTCGTCGACTCCTTCGACGTCGCGAGCGGGTCGACCCGCCCCGGCGGTCTGCACGGCAAACGCATCGGCCTGTGGCGGCTGCCCACCCTCGGGCCGGATGTGGACGCCCTGATGACGCGTACGGCGGACCGCCTGCGCGGGGCGGGCGCCGAGGTCGTCGAGGTGAGCCTCCCCTACCAGGAGCGGCTCGCCGAACTGGAGTTCCCGGCGCTGCTGAGCGAGTTCCATCGGGACATCGACGCCTACCTCGGCACCCGCCGGGGACCGCGGAACCTTGCCGAACTGATCGAGTTCAACCGCAGTCACCCGGCGGAGCAGACCTGCTTCGCCGGTCAGGAGTTGTTCGAGCAGGCGTTGACCGCGCCGCCGACGAGCGACCCGCAATATCGGGCGATGCGGGCCGAGTTGAAGGATCTCTCCCGGCGGTCGATCGACGAGACCATGGCCGCACATCACCTGGACGCCATCGCCTCGCCGACGAACCCGCCGGCCTGGACCACCGATTGCGCGCGCGGGGACAACGACGTGATCCCGTCCTCCACACCGGCGGCCGTGTCCGGGTACCCGTCGTTGTCGGTGCCCGCCGGTTTCGTGCACGATTTGCCCGTCGGCCTGCTGCTGATGGCCGGCGACCACCGGGACGCCGAACTGCTGTCGCTGGGCGCCTCGGTCGAACGTCGGCTGGATGCCTGGCAGGCACCGCGCTACCTGCCGTCCGTGGGGTCTCGCACCTCGGGGTGAACCGCCGACCCATCCCTGGGACGGGCCCGACCGGCGCAGCGCCGGTCGGGCCCGTCGCCGTTGCCGGTCGGGTGCGGAGCGCGCACATCGGCGGCGGGGTGTTGGACAAAACAACGGCCCCGGACCCGCCGAGAAACAACCGATAGGCAACCGTGAGGGAGTCTTTGCCCGTCCCGGTGGCCGCCGGAAGGCACGGGGCGCACTTTTCTGCCCCCTCCGGAGGCCGATTTTCGCCACGGCGGCCCGATTTCGTTGACTCTTCGTGGTCGAGCGATCTCGTCGAGTCGGACCACCCGGGTCGTCATGCCCCCGACCGGGACGTCGACCGACCGCACCCCCGCCGGAAGGCGGCACGCCGTCGGCCGGGACCGAGACCGCACGCATCCCGACGGTCTCGCAGGTGACCGCCTCGGCTCCCGGCCCGTACCGGCGTTTTCGGGGGTACCCCGAGAACCCCCCGACGCACGCCCGACTCGTCCTGGATTCCACCCCCGCCGGCGGATTGCGGCCGTAGACCCGCAGACCGCGCGAAGCGTCATCGTCCGGTCACCCGGCGTATCCATCCACCCCTGCCAACGAGCCGATTCACGTTGGCTCGTATTCGCCTGTTCGCACCCGCACGCCCGAACCTATTTTTCATTTCGGCTTCAACCGTGACCGCGAAGAAAGTGCAATCCTCAATCGCGGTCACAAAAATCGGCGAAACCGTGATCCTTCGGGGATGATCACGGCTTCCAATTGCACAGGAAGCCGGTCGGTCGTCGAGCTCGGCGTCGATCGGTGGTGGAAGAGTGGCGCGAGCGATGCTTATTCGATCGTTCGTCGCAGTTTCGCCTCCGTGGGCAACGTCATTTCGCGAGAGCGCTCCGTGCGCCTCGGCGGTTCGCCGGAACCTGCCGCGCGATACGACGGGCGCCGACCCACGTCGGGCCGAAGGCCGTCCCCACGACGGCCGGCAGACAGCTCTTCACCTGCGTCGATGACCCACGTCCGCCTGTTTTTGCGAGCGTGCGGGCAGCCCGCCGAACGGCCACCGGAAGCCGCGGTGCATGTGGATCAACAATCGAATAAAGTCCGAATCGATTAATTCAACCAGGTTTACATAAATCCCATACGAGGATCCGCCATGACCGAAGTGAGACCCGCTCCGGGACCGGCGAAGGCGGCGATCGACCCCGATATATCACCGCCGACGACCGCTCTCGACGGCTCGCCGATCCGAGCCCTTCCCCATTTCTTCGAACGCTCCTGCGACCGCAATCCGGACGCGATAGCCGTCGTCTGCGAGAACATCGAGCTAAGTTACGCGGAAGTAGATTCGCGAGCCAATCGCCTGGCGAATCTGCTCCGGACGCGCGGGGCCGCTCCGGGACGTACCGTCGGCATCCTGCTGGAGCGTTCGATCGATTCCTACGTCGCGCTCCTCGGCGTGATCAAGACGGGCGCCGCCTATGTCCCGCTGGATCCCTCCTTCCCGGCCGAACGCATCGCCTTCATCGCCCGGGACGCCGACCTGTGCGATCTGGTCACCACCGGCGGCATGCGCCACCGCACTGCGGAACTGCCCGGTCCGTTCCTGGACCTCGACGAGGCAGCCCACGAGTTGGCGAAGCAGCGCGACGACCGACCCGACGTCGACATCGAGCCGAGTTCGTGGTCGTACGTGATCTACACCTCGGGAACCACCGGCCGGCCCAAGGGCGTTGCCGTGTCGCACGCGAGCATCGCCAACTTCCTGCACGTGGTCACCCCGATCTACCGGGTCCGGGCCGAGGACCGGGTCTATCAGGGCCTCTCGATCGCCTTCGACTTCTCGGTGGAGGAGATCTGGCCCGCCTGGATCGCCGGCGCGACCCTGGTCGCCGGCCCCACGGACGATCGACGGGTCGGCCGGGGCCTGAGCGACTTCCTGGTCGCCCACGCGATCACCGTGCTGTGCTGTGTGCCCACCCTGCTGACCACCATCGAAGCCGAACCAACCGGCCTGCGAACCCTGTTGGTCAGCGGCGAGGCATGCCCACCGGACCTGGTGCGCCGCTGGTCGCATCCCAACCGGCGCATCCTCAACGCGTACGGCCCGACCGAGACCACCGTCACCGCCACGTGCGCTGAACTGGCACCCGACCGGCCGGTCACGATCGGCATCCCGCTGCCCACGTATCGCGTCTACATCCTGGACGAGCAACTGCGGCCGGTCGATCCGGGCGTCGGCGGTGAGATCTGCGTGGGCGGTCCGGGCGTGGCCGTCGGGTACGTCAACCGGCCCGAACTGACCACCGAACGATTCCTGCCCAACCCCGTCGAGCACGAACGGGCCGAGGTCCCGCGCATCTACCGCACCGGCGACCTCGGCAGGTTCACCCCCACCGGGGAGATCGAATACCTGGGCCGTGTCGACACCCAGCTCAAGATCCGCGGCTACCGCATCGAAGCAGCCGAGATCGAGGAGGTGTTGCGCGCGGATGCCGCGATCGGGAACGCGATCGTGATCCCCCGCAAGCAGGACGGCGTCGTCCAGGACCTCATCGGCTACGTCACGCTGACCGACCCCGCGGGCGGCGCCTCGCACCAGGCGCTGCGCGAGCGGCTGCGGGTGTCGTTGCAGAGCCGGCTCCCCGACTACATGATCCCGTCCTTCGTCGAGATCCTGCCCGAATTCCCCCTGCTGGCCGCGGACAAGGTCGACCGGTCCGCCCTGCCGGCCCCCACCTCCCCGCCGCTGAACCGACGCACCACCACCCACGTCGCCCCCGCAACCGCGTTGGAGGGGCTGCTGGCCGAGGTGTGGCAGGAGGTTCTGGGCGGCGAATCGCCCTCCGTCGAGGACGACTTCTTCTGCGACCTGGGCGGCCACTCCATGTCCGCGGCCCGGCTCGTCTCCCGGCTGCGCCGCGAGCCCGACCTGTCCGGCGTGGCGATGGGCGACCTGTACGCCCATCCCACCGTCCGCCGGCTGGCACGCTTCATCCAGTCCGAGGCCGAGGCCGAGGCAGCGGCAGCGGCAGCGGCCAAGGGCCACGCCGACACGGACACCGCGACCACGGCAACGACGCTCCCCGAGCCGCTCGCGCCGCTGCGCCACTCCGGCGCCCGGGTGTTCGCCTGCGGCCTCGCGCAGATCGCCTGCCTGTACGGATGGCTGCTCGTATTCGGTCTGCCCGGCGTGGTTCTGCTCTACCGGCTGTTCCTGGTCTGGCACTTGCCCGTGCACCGGCCGGCCGCCGGCGGTGTCCTCGACCGGCTCATCCACCTGAACCTGCCCGGATTCATCCTCCTGGAGATCGGGTGGATCCTGGTGAGCCTGCTGATCCCGGTGCTCGGCGGCCGATTGTTGATGCTCGGCGTACGGCCCGGCCGATATCCGCTGTGGGGGGTGACGTACCTGCGGTTCTGGCTGTACGGCAAGATCCTGGTCTTCGGTCCGCTCGCCTTCCTGACCGGTTCGCCCCTGCTGGCCCCGTGGTTGCGGCTGCTCGGTGCCCGGATCGGCCGGGGCTGCCACCTGTCGGCCGTGATCGGCCTGCCCGCGTTCGTGGAGATCGGCGAGGGCACCAGCATCGGCTACGGGGCGCGGTTGCAGCCGTACGTGGTGGAGGACGGCCGGCTGTGCCTGGCGCCCATCCGGATCGGCTCCGGCAGCTTCGTGGGCACCAACAGCGTCGTCCTGGCGGGCGCGGTGATCGGCGACCGGGCCTCGATCGGCGAGCAGTCCCTGGTTCCGGCCGGCCACGTGGTGCCCGCGGACGAACACTGGGCCGGTTCGCCGGTCGCCCGCCGGGACACCGCGCCCGCCCTGCTCGCCGCACTGGCCGCCGAGGACGACGAACGCCCCTGGCCTATGCGGGTGTTGCTCGGGTTCGGCGCCGGCGCGCTGTTGCTCGCGCTGGTCCCGCTGCTGGTCGTCGCGGGGGCCGGCACCCTCGTCGGTTGCGTGGCCTGGAAGTTCGGTTTCGGCTGGGCCGTCGCCGCCACCGCCCTGGCCGGTCCGCTCGTCGTGTTGTTCACCTGCACGCTGGTGCTGCTCGTCAAACGAGCCGTACTGCCGCGGGTGCGGGCCGGAATCCACCCCGAACGCAGCGGGTTCGGCGTGCGCAAGTGGATCGGCGACGGCATGATGACCACCAGCCTGACCCTGACCCACTCGCTCTATTCGACGCTGTACCTCGTGCCCTTCCTGCGCATGCTCGGTGCCCGCACCGGACGCTGGTCCGAGGTGGCCACCGTGAGCTTCGTCGACCCGGACATGCTGATCATCGGCGAACGCAGTTTCGTGGCGGACGTCAGCGTCGTGGGGCCGGCGGTCTTCCACCGCGGTCGCGTCTCGCTCGCACCGGCCGAGATCGGCGCACGCAGCTTCGTGGGCAACGGGGCCCTCGTTCCCGGCTCGTGCCGACTCGGCGAGAACAGCCTGCTCGGCGTGCACTCCCTGGCCCCGAGTCGGCCGATCGACCCGGAGACGACCTGGCTGGGCTCACCCGCCATCTTCCTGCCGCGCCGCGAGGCGAGCCGGGACTTCCCCGCGAAACTGACCTACAGCCCCTCCCGGGGGCTGATCGCGGCGCGCCTGGCCATCGAGTACTTCCGGGTGACCCTGCCCGCGACGATCGCCTCGCTGGCCGCGCTGGCCAGTCTGTACGGCTGCATCCGGGTCGCCGAGAACTGCCCGCCGTGGGTGCTGTTCCTGCTCGGTCCCGCCTTCTTCCTGGCCGTCGGCGTGGGTTCCACCCTGGCCGTGGTGCTGCTCAAGTGGCTGGTCATCGGCCGCTATCGGGCCCGTGTCGAACCGTTGTGGAGCATCTGGGTGCGCCGTACCGAGGTGATCACCGGGCTGTTCGAGAACCTCGTCGTGCCGAGTCTGCTCAACCTCCTCACCGGCACGCCGCTGATGGGCCCGATCCTGCGGCTGTTCGGCGCCCGCATCGGGCGGCGGGTCTGGCTCGCGACGACCTACCTCACCGAATTCGACCTGGTCGAGGTCGGCGACGACGCCGCGGTGGCGGAGGTGACGTCCCTGCAGACCCATCTGTTCGAGGACCGCGTCATGAAGATGTCCCGAGTGCGCATCGGGGCGGGCAGTTCGGTCGGCACCCGATCGGTGGTGCTCTATGACGCGCGGGTCGGCGCCGGCGCCTCTTTGGACGCCATGTCCCTGGTGATGAAGGGCGAGCACCTGCCGGACGGCACCCGCTGGCGCGGCATCCCGGCCCGTCCCGGTTGAACCGGCGGACGGTCGAAGGCCGTTCCGCTCCCGCGCCGCCGCCGCTCCGATCCCGCGCCGCTCCCGCGCATCCGCTCCCGTCCGGCGCCGCTCCCGTTCCGCGTTCGTCCCCGACGCACGATCCGATTCCACCCCTCGTCCCCATCCGTCATGCCCCATCTCCCGCCACGCCATCGGAGACCCTCATGGCACCGCTCGTGCAACGCACCATGACCGAACCGCGGGTCGACTGCGACCTTCCCGGCCCCCGCTCCGCCGAACTGCTCGCACGTCAGGGGCGCCGCGAGTCGAACGCCCGCACCTACCCGCGACACCTGCCCATCGCGCCGGCCGAAGCCTCCGGGAGCTTCGTGCGCGATGTCGACGGCAACGTCTTCATCGACTTCCTCGCCGGCGCCGGGGTGTTGTCCCTGGGCCACAACCACCCGGAGCTGGTGCGCTCCGTCGTCGCCCAGCTCGGCCTGCTCACCCACGGCCTCGACTTCCCGACACCGATCAAGGACGATTTCGTCGAGGCCCAACTGTCCATGCTGCCCGCAGGCATGCGGGACCGCACGAAGGTGCACTTCTGCGGCCCGACCGGAGCCAACGCCGTCGAAGCCGCGGTCAAGCTGTGCAAGATCGCCACCGGCCGCGGTGACATCGTCACCTTCCAGGGCGGCTTCCACGGCAGCACCCACGCCGCGATGGCCCTGTCCGGACTCGTGGCGCCCAAGACGGCCGTCCCCAACGGCATGCCCGGCACCCACTTCTTTCCGTTCTCCTACTGCGCCAGGTGCCCCCTCGACCTGAGCCCGGCGACGTGCGACACCAACTGCGCGACCTACCTGGAGCGTTCGCTCACCGACGGCAACGGCGGCATCCCGCTCCCGGCCGCGGTGATCCTGGAACCGATCCAGGGCGAGGGCGGCGTCGTCCCGGCCACCGCGGACTTCGTCCGCCGGTTGCGGACGATCACCCGCGAACTGGGCATCCTGCTGATCGTCGACGAGGTCCAGACCGGCTGCGGACGGACCGGAACCTGGTTCGCCTTCGAGCAGTACGACATCGAACCGGACGTCATCGTCGCCTCCAAGGCGCTCAGCGGCATCGGCACGCCGATCGCGCTGATCCTCTACGACGAGAAACTGGACACCTGGGCGTCGGGCGCGCACATCGGCACCTTCCGCGGCAATCAACTCGCCTTCGCCGCCGGTGCCGAGGCCGTACGCATCGTGCGGCGCGACGACGTCCTGGGCAACGTGCGCCGTCGCGGTGCGCAGATCTCCGCGCGCCTGACGCCGCTGATGGCCGACCCGTGGGTGCGCGAAGTACGCGGCAGGGGGCTGATGTGGGGAATCGAGTTGGCCGATCCGGAGACCGGCCGACCCGCGGGCGACTTCGCCGGCGCCGTGCAGTCCCGGGCGCTGCGCCGCGGACTGATCATCGAACGCGGAGGTCGCGACGACTGCGTGGTCCGGATCCTGCCGCCGCTCAACGTCACCGCGGACGTCGTGGACACCGCGTGCTCGATCCTCGTCGACGCCATCGAAACCGGCCATCCGTAGGCCCACGCCGTATCGGCCCCGGTGCGATCGGCCCGGCCCGGCGCCGATCCCGGCCGCCCGTCACCGGCAGCCCTTCGAGGAGACCTCCCCCATGGTTTTGATCGTCCAGAAGTACGGCGGCTCGTCGGTGCACAGCATCGAGCGCATTCGACGCGTCGCCGAACGTGTGGTGGCCACCCACCGGGAAGGCCACGATGTCGTCGTGGTGTTGTCCGCGATGGGCGACACCACCGACGAACTGCTCGACCTGGCCCGGCAGATCACACCCCTCCCCCACCCGCGCGAACGCGACATGCTGCTCACCGTGGGCGAGCGCATCTCCAACGCCCTGGCGGCGATGGCGATCCGTGCCCTGGGCGAACGGGCGTGCTCGCTCACCGGTCCACAGGCCGGCGTGTTCACCACCTCGGAGTACGGCAACGCCCGGATCGTCGAGGTGGCACCCCAACGCATCCGGCGGGAGCTCGACCGGGGCGCCATCGTCCTGGTCGCCGGGTTCCAGGGTCTGAGTCGGGACACCGACGACATCACCACCCTGGGCCGCGGCGGTTCCGACACCACGGCCATCGCCCTGGCCGCCGCGCTCAAGGCCGACATCTGCGAGATACACACCGACGTCGACGGCGTGTACAGCGCGGATCCGCGGATCGTCCCGCGCGCGGCGCTGCTCCACCACATCGGCTACGAGGCGATGCAGGAGATGGCCGCGGCAGGCAGCAAGGTCCTGGCCCTGCGCTCGGTGGAGTACGCCCGCCGCTGCGGTGTGCCGATCCACGTCCGCTCCGCCTACGGCGACCGGCCCGGAACCACCGTGTCCGGCGCGCCCGACGACGCGGATGCCGGTCGGTCGACGATCACCGGCGTGGCCCACGACACGTCGGGGGCGAAGGTCACCGTGACCGGCGTGCCGAACGACCCCGCGGCGGTGGGTCGGCTCGTGCGAACGGTCGCCGACGCCGGCGGCGAGATCGACATGCTCGTCCACAACGCGGCGCCGCCGAAGGGCGGACGTACCGACATCACGTTCGTACTGGCGGGGGACGGCGCGCTCGCCGCCCTGGCCGCCCTGCGTGGGCGCGCCGCGGAGATCGGCTTCGAGGAGGTGAGTCACGACGAGGACGTCGGCAAGATCTCGCTCATCGGCAGCGGCATGCGCACGTGCCCCGGAGTGACCGCGACGTTCTGCGAGACGCTGGCGGCGGCGGGGGTCAACATCGAGATCATCTCGACGTCGGAGATCCGGATCTCCGTCCTGTGTCGCACGGCCCGGGTCGCCGACGCCGTCCGTGCCCTGCACACCGCATTCCGTCTCGACACCGACGACAGCGAGGGGGAGGCCCCGGTCCACGCGGGAACCGGCCGTTAGCGGGCCGGCAAGCACCGTGTACGAGCCCGTCCGGCCGGCGCCGGGCAGCCCGTACACGGTGCCGCACGACGGGGTGTCGGGGGGATCGTGAGCGGGGCCGCCCGCGACCGGACGCCCGACGCTTGTCAATGTCAAGCATATCGATAGGGTGTGCGACGGCAACCTGGCGATCGTCCGGAAGGCGAGGCGGGCATGACGACCGACACCGTGGAACTGGATCGCAGGCTCCAGGAGTGCGTGCTCCGGGGTACCGCGTCCGTCGTGCGCGCCCGGTACGCGGTCAACGCGCCCATGCTCGACATGTGGGCCGACGCCCTCGGCGACCCCAACCCCGTCTACCGCGACGCGGGCGCCGCCGCCGCGACCGGGAGGGCCGGGATCGTCGCACCGCCGACCATGGTCCAGGCCTGGACCATGCCCCGACTGTCGGCCCTGGCCGCCACGTTGCCGCAGGTGCCCGGGTATGCGCCCTACCTGGGCGGGCAGGTGGCGAACGACGGGCCGTCGCCGACCGACCGGGCGGACGGGAAGGGCGCCGACAACCCCGCCGCGGCCGTACATCGCCTGCTCACCGCGCACGGGTACGCCGCCCGCGCGGCGACCCGATGCCGGCAGGAGTACCACCGCGAGGCGGCCGTCGGAGAGCACCTCACGTGCGAGAGCGTGCTCACGACGGTGTCGGCGCGCAAGCAGACGGCGTTGGGCGCCGGATACTTCGTCACCACCCGGATGACCTTCCGGAACGGGGACGAGGCGGACGTCGCCACGGTCGACTGGACCGTACTGTGCTTCCGCACGCCGGAAGACCGACCCGCCGCCGCGCCGGCCGCCGCCGCGGATCCTCCGCCGCCGACACCCGCGAGCGGCCGCACCTGCCGCCCGCTCGCGGCGGCCCCGCGGGTGGGCGACCGCACCCCCGTCACCACGATCCCGATCACCCCCACGTTCGTGATCGCGACCGCCTTCGCCACGGGGGACTTCTACGCCGCCCACCACGACGCCGACTGGACACGCGGCTCGCTCCGGCGTCCCGGCATCTTCACCAACATCCTCGCCACCACCGGTCTCGTCGGCGGCGTGGTCACCGACTGGGGCGGCCCGGCCACCCGGCTCCTGGAGGTCGACCTGCGCCTGCTCGCCCCCAACCACACGGGAGACACCCTCACCCTCGACGGCGAGGTGACCGCCGTACACGACGGCGAGACAACCCTGCGCGTCACCGGCACGAACGCACTCGGCCCCCACACCCGAGCCACCGTCCGCGCCCACATCCCGGCCTGACCCCAAACCCCTGACCCCGAGCCGGACCGCCCGGCCGCGGGTGGCGGCGTGCTCAAAGGGTGGCGCAGGCGTCGCCTATCGCCTCGTCCAGGATGGTCAGGCCGAGGGAGAGTTCCTCCTCCGTGGCGGTCAGGGGTGGGGCGATCCGGAAGACTCCGCCCATGCCGGGGAGTTGCACGATGTTCATGTGCAGGCCGAGTTCGAGGCAGCGCCGGGTGATGCGTGCGCCCAGTTCGTCCGTGCTGCGCTTCGCCTCGCCGTCGACGGCGAGTTCGACTCCGGCCAGCAGGCCCCGGCCGCGGATGTCGGCCACGACCGCGTGGCGCGCGGCGAGTTCGGTCAGACCGCGGCGCAGGAACCCGCCGAGCGAGCGCGCGCGCTCGTCGAGCCGCTCGCGGATCAGGACGTCGAGGACGGTGTTGCCGACCGCGGCCGGAAGCGGGTCGGCGACGTGCGTGGTGAAGAACAGGTACCCGCGCTCGTACGCCTCCTGCTCGATCTCGGCGCTGGTGACCACGGCCGCGAGCGGCAGTCCCGCGCCGAGCGTCTTGGACAGCGTCAGGATGTCGGGGACGACGCCGTCGCGCTCGAAGGCGTACCAGGAGCCGGTGCGGCACAGGCCGGTCTGCGCCTCGTCCAGGATCAGCAGCATGCCGCGCTCCCGGCATTTGTCGCGCAGGGCCGCGAAGTATCCGGCCGGCGGCTCGACGACTCCGCCCGAGCTGAGAATCGGCTCGACCAGGCACGCGGCCAGGCTGCCGGTCGACTGGGCGTCGATCAGGTCGAAGGCGAGGTCCAACTGGCGCCGCCAGTCCGGGGAGCCGTCCGCCGTGGTCAGGTCGGGCCGGTGGGTGTTCGGCACCGGGATGGCGAAGTTGCCCGGCGCACCGGGGCCGTAGCCCTTGCGTCCCGCGCTGTAGGTGGCGGACGCGGCGGCCTGCGTCATGCCGTGCCAGGACCGCGCGAACGAGACGATCTCGTGCCTGCCGGTGACCAGCTTTGCCATCCGGATCGCGGCCTCGTTCGACTCGGCGCCGGTCGTCAGCAGCAGTACCTTCTCCAGCGGCGCGGGCAGCGTGTCGGCCAGCCGCCGGGCGAGGTCGACCACCGGGCGGCTGAGCATGCCGCTGTAGAGGTGGTCGAGGGTGGCCACCTGTCGCCGCACGGTCGCGACGATCTCCGGGTGCGAGTGGCCCAGGATCGCGCTCATCTGGCCGGAGGTGAAGTCGAGGATCTTCCGGCCGTCCGCGGTGAACACGAAGCTGCCGGCGGCATGGTCGATGATCTCGCGGGTGAACTCGCCGCCGTAGCGGACGAGATGCCTCTCGGCATCGGTCCAGAAGGTTTCGGTGGACGCCGGGGCGGGGGTCGGAGCAGCCATGTCTTCGACGGTAGGTCGCGTTCGAGCAACACGTCCAGCTCACGATTCCGGCTGTCCTGTTCGGGAAAACCGCACAACAATGGGAACGTGATGAATCCCTGGCGGCTACGGCTGCTGAGCCAACTGGACACGCTGGGCACCGTCCGCGCGGTCGCCCAGGCCGCCAACCTGAGCCCGTCCAGCGTCTCCCAGCAGCTCGCCGTGCTGGAGGCGGAGACGCACACGCAGCTCCTGGAACGAACGGGACGCCGAGTGCGGCTGACCTCGGCCGGGCTGATCCTCGCCCGGCGGGCGCGGGCGATCCTCGACCACATGGACGGCGTCGAGGAGGAACTGCGCGGGTTCGGCGAGGAACCCGCCGGGCTGGTGCGGCTGGGGGCGTTCCAGAGCGCGATCCACAGCATGGCGGTACCGGCGGTGACCCGGCTGGCGCGCGAACATCCGCACCTGGACGTCGAGTTGCTGGAGCTGGAGCCGCACGAGAGCATGCCCGCGCTGCGGGTCGGCGATGCGGACGTGATCATCACGACCACGGATTTCGACGAACTGCCGCTGGGGCCCGACCTGGACATCGTGCCGCTGACCACCGATCCGATCGTGCTGGTGGTCCCGCCGGAACACCCCGTGCTCGGGCGCGGCGCCGTGGATCTGGCGGCCTGCGCCGAGGAGCCGTGGGCGTTCGACGTGCCGCAGTCGTACATGGCGAATCTGGCGCTCCGGCTGTGCCGTCAGGCACGGTTCGAGCCGCGGGTGGTGTGCCGGTTCGGCAACTACATGATGACCCTGCAGCACGTCGAGGCCGGCCTGTCCATCGCGCTGCTGCCCGGCCTGGCGGTCGACCGCCGATACCGCGTCGCCACCCGGGAACTCGCAACCCCCGTGACCCGCACGATCACGGCGGCGATCCGCCGCGGCCCGCCACCTCGTGCGGCGGTGCGCGCCGTACTGGACGCACTGCGACACAACCCGGACCCGCCGTTCCCGGGGCACGGATAGCGGCGTCGCCTCGAACCCGGGGCGGGGCCGCCGGCGAACCCGACCGCGTCGGGTCGGGGTCGGCGACCCGGTCGGAGCCGGCATCCGGTTTGCACGTCCCGCTCCCCCTTCGTCGGCACGACGGGTGCCGGGCTTCGGGGCATGCGGGGAGTCAGGTACGGCCCTGCTGTTCCTGGGCCTGCTTCAGGATCGGTGAGGCGGGCATCCAGTCGGCCCGCACCACCGGGAATCCCGCGGCCGCGTACGCCTCGCAGACCCGGGCGTCGTCGTCGACGACCATGCCGACGGTCCGCCCCCGCGCAAGTTCGCGCAGCAACTCGGGTTTGGCCACCCGGGCCGGACGGCGGTCCCGGTCGGCGCGCATCAGCAGTCGGCCACGCGGCAGACCGTGCCGGCGCAACCAGTCCAGGGTGTCGCGGCGGCAGCGCTCGGGGCGGCCGGTGACGTACACCACCTCGTGGGTCTCGACACTGGCCTTCGCGAGCGCGACACCCTCCTCCAGCGGCGCGTCCTGCGCCGCCGCCGCGAAGAATGCCGTCCAGTCGTGCGGACGCGACTCGACGAAGTGCAGCCGGTGACGGGTGTCGGCCACCGTGCCGTCCAGGTCGAACACGGCCAACGGACGAGACTTCACCGACACCTCCAGAACCACTCCGACTCGGCCGCGCAGTCTACGCCGGGACCGGTCACCGCGTTTCGCCGGTGTGGGATCGCGGGACACCCGGTCGTGGCGCCCCACCCCGCAGCCGGCGCGCCGGACCCACGCCCGCGCGGTTCAGTCGCGGTGGGGAGCCACCGCCTCCTGCGCGTTGCGGAAGGCTTCGGCGAGAAAGCCGCGGCTGGTGTGGTACCAGGGGTATTCGTAGACGCTGTTGTTGGCACCCGCGAACTGGACGGCGAGGTCGATCCATCGGTCCGACATCGCGAGCGCGAAGGTCAGGATGCTGAGGTCGTGCAGCCAGGTGGGATTGCGGCCGGCGCCGTCCTTGGGATAGGCCGCGAGGGCCGCGTCCACGTCGGCCCGACGCTCGGGGTGCGACCAGAACGCGTCGATGTCGAAATCGGAGTCACGGTCGTTCTCGCGCAGTTGGTACTCGACGTGTGCCTGCAACACCAGGAGCGCCAGCGGGGATCCGGCCGGAGCCGCCGCCGCGACCTTGCGGGCGAACGCGTACATCTCCTCATGCGAGCCGTACCACTTGGCGGCCAGGTACTGGAGCGCGCTGTTGTGGCCGAACCGGCTGTGCGGGTCCCGGGCGAGCAGTTCGGACCAGCGGGCCTCGAACACCTCCCGCGGGGCTCCGCGGCCGATCGTCACCCACAGGCGGGTGATCCAGGGCGTCGGGTCCTGCGGGGCGGCTTCGCACGCGAGCAGGCAGGCGTGCTCGGCGTGTTCGAGGATCCGGGCGAACTCGGCGAACGCCTCGGAGCTGGTGTCGCGTGCCCACCCACTGCCACGCGCCTCCCAGGCGGCGTTCACCGCGACCTGCGCCTCGACCACGAGCCGGTCGGCCGAATCGGGCTGTGCCCGGGTCCAGGCCACGAACCAGGCGGGGTTCTTCAGGACGCTGTCGGCGAGGGTCTGCGCGCAGAGGGAGCGCCGATCCCAGTTGGAGCCGATCTGTTCGAGCATCTGCGCCGCGGGCTCGAAGCGCCCGGTCCGCACCACGAAGTCGCGGGCCGCGGCCACCTCGAGGTCCAGCATGGCGGGGTCCTCGACGAAAGCCGGGCCTGCGGGGGTCTCGTCGGGCCCGGGCCGACGAAACCGCTTGAAGATCGACATGAGAGCGCAGCGTAGGGCATGCCCCGCACCCGAACGCGCCCGGCCCGTAGGAGACGTCGGCGCCGGGCGGAACACGGCGCACCGGCGGGTGGGCGGCCGTGCGTTCGACCGCCCGTCGGGCTCGGAGGCGGGCGGGGTGGTCGATGACGAGCGCGGCGAGGAGCGCGGCCGCGTCCAAAGGCCGCGGCGAGGCGGTCAGGAGTGGTGCAGGGCGTGGAATCGGCTGAGGTCCTCCAGGAGGTGCCGGGCGTCTTCCCGGGCCGCCGTGGGCAATCGGTCGAGGAGGGTACCGGTCCGAGTTCCCCCGCGGGACGTCCGCAGGGCGGTGAGCAGGCGGGTCAGGGTGTGCGCATCGAGTGTGGTGCGGGTCGTGTGTCCGCACGCGGCGACGATCCGGGCCGCGCCCGTGTCGTGCCAACGCACCGGCTCGTCGACCGGCAGCGTGACGGTCGCCTCGTCGTCCAGGGCCCGGTGCGGTGCGGGCGGCGGCGACGGGAAGAAGCCGCCGGCCGTCCAGCGGCGCAGCGAGAGCGTCGCCACCCACTCGTTCAGCGAGCGCTCGTCGATGCCGGAGCGGAAGAAGTCCACCGCCTGGGCCAGTGCGGACGGCAGTTCGCCCATCACCGAGGACCCGTCGATCGGGTCGGCCGGTGCCCATGCCGGGCCCGCCAGGGGTGGCAGTCCGGCGGTTTCCATTTCCTCGCTCAGCATGGATTCGGGCGTGGGTTCGGTCAGGTACTCCGCCACCTCGAAGGCCGACCGGGTGAACTCGCGCGGCAGTCCGACGTTCACGCTCGTGGCGGGGGTTTCGTCCAGTGCACTTTCGCCGACGTGGTGGTAACTCGACGGCCAGTACAACATTTCGCCCGGATGCACCTCGACGGCGAAGGAAGCGGGCAGGTATCGCTCGTAGTCCAGTACCGACGTGACCGCCTCGGTCCATGGCCGTTCCGGCCAGAAACGCATGCGTTTGCGTCCTTGGAGCGCGAACATGAACGATGCGAACCGGTCCTTGTGCGCCCCGATCTGGGTGTGCTCGTAATTGCCGTGGAACATCGTGGTGATCGCGCTGCTCAGCGGCAGTCCGAACCGCCGGAAGGCGCCGTCGTAGAAGGCTCGTTCGCGCCGCCACAGCGCGGGGTGGAAGGCGTGGAACGCCTGCACGGTCAACGAGTAGCGGCGCCCGGCCAGGCGCTCGGCCAGGCGGTGCGCGTAACCGTCCAGCGAGCCGTCGCCGGCGCGGGGCAGCCAGCCGTCCGGGCGGGACTTGAGGTCGCGGTCCACGGCGAACCGGACGTGCTTGGGGATTTCGCCGGCGGCGTTGGCGGCGGTGGCGGCCACGGCCGAGGCGAACACGTCGTCCGGCCGGAACGGGTGCCGCTCCGGGGCGTCCGCGAGTCGGATCAGCACGGGACGTCGGTCCCAGTAGCGTGCGGCGATCAGTTCCCAGTCCAGGCCGTCGATCACGTCGACTCCCCCGGTCCGGTCCACGATGTCGGTGCGGTGGTCGCCCCGTGGTGTCCTCATGGTTGCGTCTCCGTCTTCGGTGCCGACGGCCCGTCCGGATCAACCGGCTCGTCCGGGTCGAGCGACTCGTCCGGGCCGACCGGCTCGAGCGCGCGGGTGCGATACAGCGCCCGCAGCAGTGCCAGGACGCCGTCCTCCCGGGCGGGGTGGCCGGCTGCGCCGACCCGCGCGAGCAAGTCGCGGACCGGGATGGCGCGTTCCGGGTCGAGTTCAGCCAGGACCCGGGCCGCCAGGGTGCCGCGTACCGGGAGCAACAGCCCGTTGACCGCCCACACTTCGCGGTTCGCGCCCTCGGGCACCCGAAGCACCTGCGCGCCGAGCCGGACCCGCGAGTCGGCGCCCGGGCCGAGGTCGGTCGCCGGGCGCGGTTCCGGGACGGGTTCCAGGCCCGCCGCGGAGCGCCGGGCCGCCCAGCGCCGCCGCACCGCCCGCTCCAGTTCCGCGTCGGGCCCGTCGATCACCCGGCGGAGCACGTCGGCCACTTCGGCGAATTCGCCGGAGACCGGCGTCGAGCCGTCGGGGTTCTCCGGCGGCGGATAGGGCAGGTACGGCATCGCTCGGTCCGCGAGCGGGTCGCGGCGCACCAGGTCCAGAAGCACCGTACGCACGGCCGGCAGCGCGGTCGTGGGATCGGTGGGCACCAGGATCCGCAGCACGGCGGCCCGGTCGCGGTACACCTCGCCCGCGTCGTCCGGCGCGCTCGCGGCCGGACGGTACAGCAGATCGCCCGCCCGCGCCCCGGGCCCGAAGGTGCCGCCGAGCACCCAGGTCAACACGTCCGTGCCGGGCGCCGGCGCGGAGGCGGAGCAGCCGTGGCCGAAGCTCAGTTCCGCCGTCAGCGGCAGCGCCGGCCATCCCGCCCGGCGCCACAGTCCGGCCAGCGCGTCCCGGGTGCGCGCCCATCGGGCGAAGTTCAGCACGAACGGATGTCGGATGGTCAGGAGCCGGCCTTTCCCGCCGAGTTCCCGATCCAGTCGGTCCGCGTAGCGGTCCCGGTCGAGGTCGTCCTCGGTGGGCAGCAGCGCCCCGGGGGCGGCCAGGCGCCCGTCGACGGTGAAGAACCGGACGGCCGACACCGAACGCGGCCGCGCACCGGCCCGAAACGGCCCACTCATCCTGACCGCGGTACCGAATGCCTCCGCCGCGTCCACGGGAGGGGTCACACCGGTGGCATGGACCGGCTCGCGACCCCACGCATGGGCGCAGCGCTTCTCCCACGCGGTGTCGGTGTACGCGTGCCCGGTTCCCGTCGATCCGGCCGCCGGGCCGCTCACGACGCCTCCTCCGTGGCTGCGGAACGGGCGGGTTCGTCGGGGGTGGTCGTACCCCGGGCGGGTACATCGGGCGTCGTCGCGGACACCGCGGGTACGTCGGACCCGGTCGTGGGCCGGGCGAGTTCCTCCAGGTGGACGCGTACGGCCCCCGCGCTCCACTCGTAGCCGACCCGGCGGCCCGCCCGGGGCCAGTCGAAGTCGACCCGGCCACCGTCGTCGGACCACCGCAGTCGTACGCCGAGCGCGGGATCCGACAGGGTGCGCGCCTCTCCCGTGGGTGGCGTGCCGAGGCTCGCGACCGCGTCGCGCAAGGCCGGGCCGAGGGCGCCCAGGGCGGCGTCGCGGTAGCGGTGGAGGCCGGCCGTGGGGAACTCCGGGACCTCCGCCTCGGGGCTCTCCTCGGCCGGAACGGGCGCGGCCGTGAACGGCGCGGCGGCCGGGTCCATCGCGAGCAGCGGCCCGCCCGAGGCGGCACAGAAGTAATACGGCACGTCCCAGCGCCCCAGTTGCCGCTTCTCGTCGATGCCGAACGGTTCCCCGTCCGGGTACACCTCGTCGGTCACGCCCCGCAATCTCGCGTCGATGGCCCGCGCGTAGTCGGCCGTCGGGCGCGGCACGATCCGGATGTACGACCCGGGGCAGCCGCGTTCGAGCTCACCGCGCAGGGCCTCCCGGTGGCGGGAGAACAGCGTCCATGCGTCGAACATGCCGCGGAGCATCGCCGGCAGGTAGTGCGCACGGCCGATCCGTCCCTCGGTGTCGGCGACGGCCGACGGGACCGCCGTGCGGGTCAGCGGCCGGTCCATGGGTGCCGGGCGCGGCACACCGGTGCGGGGCGAGCGCCGCCACACGAGGGCGCCGCCCTCCTGGTCCGGCCAGTCGGCGGTGTCCTCCAGCCCGGGCGGGAACTCCCCGAGTGCTGCGGGCGGATGGGGCGGGTTGGGGCTCGGTTCGCGCGCATCCGGTGCCGGGGCCGGCCGGGCGTCCGAGGCCGGGCCGGGGGCTGTGGCGGAGTTCGGGCCGGGATGCGCTTCGGCCGGCGCGGGACCGGCATCGGCCCCCGGGCCGAGGTCGGCGTCGGCGCCGCCCGCCGTGTCACGGTCCGGTGGCACCAGGCCCGTGGCGCGGAGCCCGGTCAATCCGGTGAAGTAGCACTCCAGGTCCACCGGATACAACATCGGCTCGTCGTCGGGGCGATGCGGCCTGGCGCCGGCCAGGATGTTGCCGCCGATCAGGTCGGAGATCCCGAAGGCGACGCAGGCGGCGGCGAGATTGCCCGCCCGCCGCCAGAACCGTGCCGCGTCCTCGGCGGCGAGCACGGTACCGGTCATCGTCCAGCGGCCGTCGACCCGCACGGCGCCCTGCTCGGCCGGCGGTTCGATCCACTCCTGCCAGCTGTACCCCGCCGCCCCGGGACCGGACCCGGTCCACGTGCCCAGCACCGGCAGGCGTACCGGTCCGGATGCCTGCGGCAGCGCGTTGATGCGGGCGAACAGGCCCGCGCCGTGGCCGCTTCGCTCGCCGTCGGCGAGGAACAGCGCCTCGCCGTTCGCCGGCCGCGGCTTGTACGCGACCCGCCCGCCACCGGCGAGCCGCAGCCGCAACACGCGTAATCCCCCGTTGTGGGTTTCCGTGCCCTGGGCCGACAGATCGGTGACCGGGCCGCGCAGTCGCGCGTCCCGGGGCCAGTCGGGCGAGCGCAGGTCGGTGCGCAGTCGGGCGAGGAAGAGGTCCAGTGCGGCGCACAGTTGTCCCGTGCGCTGCTCCGCGAGGCGGTCGGCGACGTCCGGCGGGGAGTTGAAACACGCGGTGAAGACGGCGCCCAGGGTGGCCCCGAACGCACCGGAGTCGACCGGGTCGAGCAACCCGGGTGCCAGTACGTCCTCCTCCACGGCGGAACCGGTCCGCACACACCAGGCGTCGAGCCGCTCCAACGCCCGCCGCAGCGGCGCGAATCGCTCCTGCCCCAGGAGCGCCGCCACCTCGTCGGCGTCGCGCCCGCCGCCGAGCGCACGGTCCGGCGCCAGCGTGCCGTGCGGTCCGTCGGTGACGACGGGCGGGAAGAACTCCGGGGCGCCGTGCACTCGTACCCGCCGAATCAGGCGGCCGAGTACGGGACCGCGGTCGAGCACGTGCCCCGGGAGCGTGGTGGCCATGGCGAATCATCCTTCCGCCCTGCCGGGAGGGCGCCGACGAGTCCGGGAACGAGCCGGATGCCGCGCCCGGCGGGCACGGCATCCGGCAATCAGGCTCGGCCTCAGGCCGGGCAGTACCCGTAGTGGGTACAGCTGGTCGGCGGGCGGAGCCTGTCGTCCACGAGCTCGAACTCCAGGTCACCGACGAGGATGTCGAAGGAGTCGTCCTCGTTCGCCGACTCCACGCGGAGTTCCGTATTGCGCAATTCCATTGTGCGATCTCCCTTCGTGCCCTCGGTGACAACCGTGTCGACACACGGGTCGTGGGCACGTGCCCCCGTGCACGCCGACGGTTCTCATCATTGGCCGGAGCGGAAACCGACGGGAGCCGAATTCAGGTCACTTGTGCGCCACCCGACGCCTCCGGTTCCGGGCCCGCCCGGACCACCGGCGACCGAGGGCGCGCATGGCGTGCCGGGCCGAACGCGGTGGACGGAAACGTTCCGGCACCGCTGCTCCGATGCGGCCGGCCCGGCGCCGTGGGCCACTCGGCCGGTCGCTCGACCGGTGGCGCAATCCGTGTGGGCCCGGCCCGATCGAGGGTCGGGCCGGGCCCCGGCCCTCGGCCCCGGCGGCTTCGTTTCCTGCCCGGGATCGAGGGATCGGCTCAGACGGAGCGGTCCAGGCAGAAGGACGCGATTGCCGCGCCGATGGTCGCGGGATCCTTCTCCGGGCCGAAGTGGTCGAGCCTGGGGTAGCGGACCAGTTCGGAATCGACCAGGACGTCCTCGAGACGCACGGCGGCACGACCCGCGCCGGTGTTCTCGACGCCCTTGCCCGCCATCAGCAGCACGGGCGCGTCGAGCCGGGCGTACTTGGGGAAATCGTTGTCCCTGCTTGCCGCTTCGGCGTGCTCGCGGATCGATCCGGCCAGCAGGGCGTGCTTTTGCAGCCGCTCGGGCTTCCTGATCGCGAGCCGCAGGATCAGCCGCAGCAGCCAACGCGGGGCCTTGCCGCTGGTCTCCGGGTTCATGCCCCGGACGAACGTCAGGAACGCTTCGGCGGGTTTCCCGGCATCGAGCAGGCGTCGGCTTTCGGGGGCCCAATCCATCGGCACCGATCCGTCGATGGACACCCCCGGCTCGTACAGGGCCATCCGCTCGAAGGCGGATCCCCGCAGAGCGGCTTCCAGGGTCAGGAACGCCCCGAAGCTGTGTCCGAAGGCGAAGCGGGCACCGGTGGCCGCGCGCACCGCCTCGATGTCCGCCGCCTCGACCTCGACGCCGTACCGGTCCCCCTGCGGGCCGCTGGTCCCGCGTCCGCGCCGCTCGATCGTATGTACCGTGAACCGGTCGGCGAGTGCGGCGGCCAAGCCGTCGAAGTCGGCCGCCATCGCCAGCGTGCCGGGCACGATCAGCAGTCCCGGCCCCGTCCCGACACTTCGATAGCCGATGACCGTGCCGTCCGCGGAGTGCACCGACCCCACCGACACATCGCGCGTCATTGCTGCTCCGGACATGTTTCTCCCCCGTTGGAACGATCTGTGACCTCGCGCACCGTACGCGGCCCGACCCGGAGCCGGGAAGCGCGTTTCACTCTGTGAACAAACGCTGCGGGCGGGCCGGTCGAGCCCCTCCCACCCCCTGGGGGAAGCCGCGGCCGATGGGGGAAATCGATTCGCGCCCGCACCGGAGCGCGTCCTACCATCCGCAACATGCCCAAGGCTCCTGTTCTCACCCCCCGAGCGGACGACTTCCCCCGCTGGTACCAAGACCTGATCGCCAAGGCCGAACTGGCCGACAACGGTCCGGTGCGCGGCACCATGGTCATCCGACCGTACGGGTACAGCCTGTGGGAACGCATGCAGCAGGAGATGGACGCCCGGATCAAGCAGGCGGGCGCGGCGAACGCCTACTTCCCGCTCCTGATCCCGCAGTCGTACCTGACGCGGGAGGCCGAGCACGTCGAGGGTTTCGCCCCCGAGCTCGCGGTGGTCACGCACGGCGGCGGGAAGGAACTGGACGAGCCGGTGGTCATCCGCCCCACCTCCGAGACGATCGTCAACGAGTACTTCGCCAAATGGGTGCAGAGCTACCGCGACCTGCCCCTGCTCATCAACCAGTGGGCCAACGTGGTGCGTTGGGAGCTGCGCCCGCGCGTGTTCCTGCGCACGACGGAGTTCCTGTGGCAGGAGGGCCACACCGCGCACGCCACCTACCAGGACGCCCGGGACTACGCCGCACGCATCCATCGGGACGTATACGCCGAGTTCATGGAGAACGTCCTGGCCATGGATGTCGTGCCGGGGCGCAAGACGGTCAGGGAACGGTTCGCCGGCGCGATCAACACGCTCACCCTCGAAGGCATGATGGGCGACGGCAAGGCCCTCCAGTTGGGCACCAGTCACGAACTCGGCCAGAACTTCGCCAAGGCCTTCGAGACGCGCTACCTGTCCAAGGACGGTCACCAGGAGTACGTCTGGCAGACCTCGTGGGGCTCCACCACGCGCATGATCGGCGCACTGGTGATGATGCACGGGGACGACGACGGTCTGCGCGTCCCGCCGCGTCTGGCGCCGATTCAGGTCGTGGTCCTCGCCGTCAAGGGCGACGATGCGGTCCTGGCCGAGGTCCGCGCGATCGGTGAGCGGCTCCGGACGGCGGGCGTCCGCGTCCACGTCGACGACCGTACAGACACGCCGTTCGGCCGCCGTGCGATCGACTGGGAGCTCAAGGGTGTGCCGGTACGGATCGAGGTCGGGCCTCGGGACCTGGCCGACGGTACCGCCGTGCTGGTCCGCCGCATCGCGGGCAGCAAGGACCCGGTGCCGATCGCGGGACTGCCCGAGCTCGTGCCCACGGTGCTGGCGGACGACCAGGCGCTGCTCCTGGCCCAGGCCCGTGAGCGGCGCACGAGCCGCGAGGTCGAGGTGACCACGATCGAGGAGGCCGTGGAGGCCGCGGGCACCGGCTGGGCCCGCATCCCGTGGGCCACGCTCGGCCCGGAGGGCGAGGCCCGGCTCGCCGACCAGGGGGTATCCGTCCGCTGCCTGATCGCCGCGGACGGCTCGGTGCCCGATTCCGACGATCAAGCCGGCAACACCGCCATCGTCGCCCGAGCCTACTGACCCCGAGAGCCCACCCCGCCCCCACCGCCCGGCAACGTACCGGTGGCCCCCGCGGCCTCGGCTACCCCTCGACCCGGGCCGTGGCCGACATCGCGTCGGCGACCTCGCGGGTCCCATCGCTCGGGCGCGGGGTCATCAGCCGCAGTTGCAGCTGGACCGCGAAGCGTGCCGCCGGGTCCTGGAGGTCGATCCGGCCGACCTCGGTCATCCGACGCATCCGGTAGCGGAACGTGTTGGGGTGCACGAACATGCTCGCCGAGGCGGAGGTCACGTCGCCGAAGGCGTCCAGCCACGATCGCAGCGTCTCGACCAGGCTCGTGTTGTGCTTGGCGTCGTAGGCGACGAGTCGGGCCAACGGACCGACGAGTTCGTCGCCGTTGGCCACGGCGAGGTCGCGCACCTCCAGGAGCAGGGCGTCGATGTAGACGTCGGCGATCGAGGCGACCCGCCGGTTCACATGTCCGCCGACGAGCACCCGCAGGGCGCGGTCCGCGTTGGTGCGCGAGCGGCGCAGCGCGGCGGGTTCCTTCGCGATCGATCCGATGCCGATCAGCGCCTTGACCCGGTCACCGGTGCGCTCCAGGAAGTTCGTGGCGATCTGCACGGTGCGCTCGCGTCCGTCGGCCGGATCGCCCGGTGCCGGCAGGACGGCGTAGGCGACATCGCCCAGGAGGGCGACGGCCGAGCGCGGTTGCACGGCGTTGAGGTGGATCGCCAGGGCTCCGGCCAGCCGCTGCCGTTCGGCCGTCAGTTGTGCGTGGTCCACGCCCGCTCCGGGGGCCAGGCCCAGGGCCAGCACCACCGTGGGCTCGTGCACCAGGCCCAGGCGGTCGAGGGCGTCCACGGCGCCGGGGCCGCCCTCCAGCACCGTGGTGACCAGGTCGGCGCGCAGCCGGTGCTCGAAGTCGGCGCCGGCCCGGTGGCGCAGCAGGTGCAGGGCCGCGAGTTCGGCGGCCTCGCGGAACGCCGTGGCGCGTTCGGGGCTGAGCGGCTCGCGCACGGCGGCCCAGATCGACCCGAGGATCTCGTCGCCCGCCCGGATCACGATCGCCACCCGCGCGAGCCCGAGTTCGTCCTCTTCGAGGGTGGCCGGGGCGAAGAACACCGGTTCCCGGCTGCGGTACAGCTCCTTGAAGACGCCGCGGGCGGCCATGATGCGCAGGTATTCCTCGGGCACTCGACGGGCCAGGATGGTGGCCACGCGTGAGGGGTCGGCCTCGTCCTGTCGGCCGGAAAAGGCGAGGACGTGTGAGCGACGGTCCTCGATGGTGATCGGCGCGTCGAGGAGGGTGGCCACCGCGTTGGCGAGCGCGAACAGGTCCCCCGAGGGGATGCCGCCCAGGGTCGGCGTGCCGGCGTCGCCGACATCGCCCTCGGTGAGCAACGTACGCAACAATGCCGCGAGTTGGGCCCACGACGCACCCCGGGTCAGCGCCAGCAGCGCCACTCCCGCGTGTGCGGCGGCGGTGGCGACCGCGGGGTCCGGGTCGATCGGCCCGCGGACGATCAGTGCGCCGACGTCGTGGCTGCCGAGCGTGTGCAGCAGACGGGCGATCTCGGCGGGCCCGTGCACGGCGGGGCCCAGGACCACGGCGTGCTGGGGGTACTGCGGTTCGTCGTGCGGATCGTGGATGACCACCCCGCCGATCTCCTCCACGGTGTCCGGATCGCCGTGGATCAGGTCGAGGAGGGTGGGGCCGAATTCTTCGAGTACGCGGCCCAGGCTCCTGCGGGAGTGCGTCGTCACGTGTGGGTCACCTCTGTGGGACGGAACCGAAACGGTCCTCCGATTTCGTACGCGGGGACAACAATAGGCACATCCACGATGACCACCCGGGGCACCGACGGTGACGGGGGCCGCTTTGCCGGGTTTCGTCGGGATGAGATGCCCGGCTTGCGGCCCGCGCGAAGGCTCGGGAGCGCCGGCCGGCGACCGCCGGAGCCCGGTCCTCGCCACGGAACCCGCCGGGCGGGTGGTGCGTCACACCGGCGTCGCGCAGGGTGTGCGGCGTCTCGGAGGTGGACCGTGTCCGTTCCCGCACCACGACTGATCGTCACCCTCGCGGTCGCGCTGCTCGCCGCCACCATGACCGGGTGCGATGCGAAGCACGACGACGGCGCCGGTGCGGGTGCCGCTGCCCCCGCGGCGACCGGCCACGACGTCGACGAAGCCGTCGCGCGGGGACGACGGGATGCCGAGCAGGCCGCCGACCGCTGGGAGGCGGAGCGCGCGGCGGACAAGCCGCGCTCGTTCGTCGTGCGCGGCGGCCTGCCCACCCAGGTCGGCAATTGGGAGCCGAACAACCAGGCCTTCAAGCTCGCGCTCGCCGACGGCTGCTTCGCCCCGCCCGCACCCGGGGTCCTCCCCCCGACACCGGTGGACGGCGAGGTGCGCTGGGCGGACGGGGTCGTCCAGCGTCGCCCGGCCACGGCACCGCTCCAGGGCTACGGCAAGTCCCTGCCGGCCGAGCTGAAATCCCGGTGCGGAACGGCGCAGTCGCCCCGGCTGACCGTCACCTCGGTCTCCGCGACGACCCGGACCGTGCAGACCACCGAGGGCGCCGCGACCGTCCCGGCCTGGGAGATCACGTTCGCGGACACCTCCGTACGGGTGATCGACCTCGCGCTCACCGACGACCCACCGCCGGACCCCGGCCGCTCGATCGAGAGCGCGAGCACCGCGACCGTGGGCGCGGACGGCCGCACCGTCACCGTCGGGTTCGGCGGCTCGCCGGACGGGCCCGGCCCGTGCGGGTCCGACTACCGACCGGTGGCCGTACAGCGCGACAGGGTCGTCGCCGTGGCGGTGGTCGGCATCCGCAAACCCGGGCCGACGGTCGCCGCGGACGGCGTGCGCATCGCGTGCCCCATGGTGATGGCCTCGCGCACGGTGACGATCACCCTCGACGCACCGTTGGCAGGCCGCGCCCTGATCGGCGCCGCCGGCCTGCCGCTCCTCCCCCCGCCGACGCAGTCGACACAGCCCACGCAGCCCGCTCCACCGAAGGGCTGACGCGGGATCCGACCCGGCGGCGCGGACGGTACCCGGACACGCCTTCACCCTGTGCCGCATGGGCCGCAGGGGCCGGTCAGGCGCGTTTGACCGCCACACCGCCGTACATCGCGATGTCCCGATCCCGCACGGGCGGGGCGTCGTGGTCGGGCCGCCAGTGGTGGACCAGGGTCACCCCGGGGTCGACCAGGTCGTAGCCGTCGAAGAAGGCGAGGGCCTCGGCCCGATCCCGGATCTGCAACGGCATACCGCGTGCGTTGTACTCGCGGCCGACACCGCCGACCCCCACCGGGTCGGTGTCGCCGGTGAACACGGTCAGCACCAGGAAGCTGCCAGGCACCAGTTCGTCCATGAGCCGGCGGACCAGTCCCCGCGGGTCGTCCTCGTCCAGGACGAAATGCACGATCGCCACCAGGGACAGCGCTACCGGCTTGCTCAGATCCAGCACCTCGCGCAGCTGCGGCGCGCCGATGATCGAGTCGACGTCCCGCAGATCGGCGTCGACGTAACAGGTCCTGCCCTGGACGGTGCTCGACATCAGGGCCCGCGCGTGGGTCAGCACGATCGGGTCGTTGTCGACGTAGGCGACCCGTGCGTCGGGCGCGATGCCCTGCGCGATCTCGTGCACGTTCGGCGAGGTGGGGATGCCGGTGCCGATGTCCAGGAACTGCCGGACCCCGTACTGCTCGGTGAGATGGCGCACGGCGCGGTTCATGAACGTACGGGTGGTGCGCATCGAGATCGGCAGGGCCGGCCACGCCTCCACCGATGCCTTGGCGGCCACCCGGTCCGGCTCGAAATTGGTCTTGCCGCCGATGAGGTAGTCGTAGACCCGGGCCGAATGCGGTATGTCCAGCCGTAAGTCCACCGTCGGCTGGTGCTCGTCCTGCGGTTCCCGTCCGGACATCCACTGCTCGTCCGACATCCTTCGCCTCTTCCGTCCGTCTGAAGGAACAACACCAACTGCCCTTCGGGTCAGCCGTCTTGGGCATGCTAGCCACGCTCGCCAAAGGACCCCACGGCTCCCCTGTCCCAGCCGCTCGCCGGACGCCGTCGCCCGCGCCATACCGGGTGGTCGCCGGTGCGGTGGGTGATGACGTGCATGTCCGGATGTGACAGTCGGGCGTCATTGCGGCCATGGGGGGCGGTGGGGAGGATTGGGGCATGTCCTTTTCGCACCGTGTCGTCATCGCGGTTTTTCCCGATGTCGATCTTCTCGACGTCACCGGTCCGGCCGAGGTGTTCGCGCTGGCCAACGAGGAGATCGATGGAGGGATCGCGGGCCGTGCCGGGTATCGGGTTCGGCTCGCCGGGCCGGTTGCGGGCGCGGTGCGTACGTCGGCGGGGGTGCGGTTGCTGGCCGACCTGGCCTTCGACGAGGTCGGCGACGACGTGGACACGTTGTTGGTGCCCGGCGCGGTGGAGGTCACCGACGACGGTCCCGTGGCCCTGATCGATCCCGATGTCGTGGCCTGGGTCAAGGAGACCGCCCCGCATGCCCGGCGGGTGGCATCGGTGTGCGTCGGTGCGCACGTCCTGGCGGCGGCCGGCCTGCTGGACGGCAAGACGGCGACCACGCACTGGTCGACCGCCGCCCAACTCGCCGCCGAGCATCCGGCCGTCGCGGTCGACCCGGATCCGATCTTCCTGCGCACCGACTGCGGCCGACTGTGGACGGGTGCCGGAATCAGCGCCTGCCTGGACCTCGCGCTCGCCCTGGTGGCCGAGGACCTGGGCGAGGAGGTGGCGCTCGCGGTGGCCCGACAGTTGGTGATGTACCTCAAGCGGCAGGGCGGGCAGAGCCAGTTCTCCGTACCGCTGAGCCGTCCCGCCTCCGCCCGCCGGGACATCGACGCATTGCGGCTGTGGATCGCCGACCACCTCGATCAGGACCTGTCCGTGGAGGTACTGGCGGCCCGGATGCGCCTGAGCGAGCGGCACTTCGCCCGCGTGTTCAAGCAGGAGACCGGTGCCGGTCCCGCGGCGTACGTCGAGGCCGCCCGGGTCGAGGTGGCCCGGCGCCTGTTGGAGACCACCGACGATCCGCTCGACCGGGTCGCCGGCACCGCCGGGCTCGGCTCGGCGGAGACCCTGCACCGGGCGTTCAGGCGACAACTCGCCACCACGCCGGCCGCCTACCGTCGACGCTTTCGCACACGGACCCACTGACCTTCCGGACCCACCGAAATCCCCTGTCGATACCCGGCACGGCGGACCACTCCGCCGTGCCCGGTTCCCGGCCGCCCGTTTCCCCGAGCCACACTCCCCTACCGAAAGGCACCACACGCGATGAGCACGAACCAGCCCTCCAAGACCCTGCGTGACGTCATCGGCCTGGACAACGAGCCGCCGAGGCCGGCCGACTCCGTCCTGATCATGGTCGACTTCCAGAACACCTACCGCACCGGCGTCATGGCCCTGGACGGCGCCGAGGACGCCCTCGCGGCCGGCGCCCGCCTCCTGGCCCGTGCCCGCGCCGCCGGTGCCCCGGTCGTGCACGTTCTCAACGACGGCGGCGAGAACACCCCGTACGACATCCGCGCCCACATCGGCGCCATCAGCGACGAAGTCGCCCCGGTGGCCGGCGAGGCGGTCGTGGTCAAGGAGTTCCCCGACTCCTTCCACCGCACCGAACTGGAGCGGATCCTGACCGACCTCGGCGCCGCACCGGGCAGCGGCAAGGACCTGATCATCGGCGGCTTCATGACCCACATGTGCGTCGGCCACACGGCCCAGGGCGCGTTCAACCTCGGCTACCGCCCCACCGTCGTCGCCGAGGCCACCGCCACCCGCGCCCTCACCGCCCCCGACGGCACGGTCCTGTCCGCCGCCGGCCTCCAGGCCGCGGCGCTGACCACCATCACCGACCTGTTCGGCACCGTCGTCCCCACCGTCGACGCCCTCCCCGCCTGACCGGCGCGGCCGGGGCGGCCGGGGCGGCCGGGGCGGCCGGGGCGGCCGGGGCGGCCGGCAGGCGGGCCCGGGCACGCGCGGGTGGCCGGCCGGCCGGGGCGGGGCCCGTGCGGTGGTCGGTCAGAGGCGGCAGCTGATCTCCAAGCCGTCCTCGACCGGGAACGTCACGTTGTGGTAGCCGTTCTCCGGGTTGCGCACGTAGTCGAGGTAGGGCTGCAGGCTGCTCAGGACGATGTCGTCGGCCACGACGAGCGTGCCGGGTCGCAGTCGCGGTTCGAGCAGTTGCAGTACCGGCAGGCACAGGTCCTTCCAGCCGTCCAGCAGCAGGAAGTCCGCGGGGCCGTCCAGGTCGCGGAGGGTTTCGCGGGCGTCCCCCTCCAGCACGGTGATCAGGTCGTCCAGGCCGGTCTCGGCGAAGGTGCGGCGCGCGGCGGCGATCTTGTCCTTGCTGAGTTCGGTGGTGACGACGCGTCCGGTGCCGTTGTCGCGTACGGCCGCGGCCAGATACAGCGTCGAGATGCCGAAGGACATGCCGAATTCGACGATCGTGGTCGGGCGTACGGCTCGGACCAGGTTGTAGAGCAGTCCCCCGGCCGCGGCGGAGATGGGCATGTAGATCTCCGCCGCGGCGTCGGCGTGCTCCAGGGGCGACAGCGGCCCCCGTCCGCCAGGCAGTTCCGCGTCGACGCGCGCCGCGACCGCGTCGTCCTGTTCGGCGTGCGCGAACATGCGATCGAGAGCCGTGCGGACGCGTGGGTCGGCAAGCGTGTGTGTGTAGGTCATGCCTCCTAGAATAGACGCAACGTCTCGTCGTTTCTAGATGCAATATTCTCGACCCGCAGGACGAGACGACACAGGACGAGACGACAGGGGAGGCGAGATGGCATCCAGGACGCAGGGCACCAGGGCGGACGGCAGCAAGGCGGACGACACCGGGGGATCCGTACGGCAGCACCACGGCAACCGGCACGGACGCAGCGAACAGGCCCGGCTGGCGGTACTGGAGGCGGCCGACGACCTGCTCGCCGAGAAGGGGTTCGCCGGCGTCACGATGGAGGGCATCGCCGCCCGGGCCGGCGTGGCCAAACAGACCATCTACCGGTGGTGGAGCACCAAGACCGACGTCCTGATGGACGCCTTCCTCCAGGACGCCATCGAGGACCTCACCCCGCCCGACTCCGGGGACCTCGCCCACGACCTGCGCGACTACCTGCGCCAACTGGCCCACTTCCTGGGCAGGTCCGACTCCGGAGCCGTCTTCCGCGCGCTGATCGCCCAGGCTCAGCACGACCCGGCGTTCGCCCGGGACTTCCGCTCCCGCTGGCTCGACGCACAACGTGGACGCGACCGCCTTCCGCTCGAACGCGCCATCCACGACAACCGGTTGCCCGCCGACCTCGACATCGCGAGCGAGACGGATCAACTCGTCGGCCCGCTCTACTACCGCGTCCTGGTGACCGCCGAACCGATCGACGACGCCTTCACCGACGGCCTCGTCGACGCATTCCTGCGCCGGCACGGATCGACCGCTCCACCGGCCCCCTGAGCGATCCGGGTCGACCGCCGGCACGGCGGCCCGCCGCTCCGCATGCATCGGCCCCCACGACCACAACCGGGTCGTGGGGGCCGATGTCGCACCCGTGCTCGTGCGCGCCTGCCTACTTGCGTGCGGGCACGATCCACACGACGGCGCCCTTGTCACCCGACAGCGGGTGGACCGGGAACACCGTCACGCCGTATGCCTTGTCCCATCCGGGGTTTCCGGAACCGAGCACCGAGGAGAAGAACGGCTTGCCGTAGTTCGCGTAGTCCGGCGAACCGTCCGCCTTGGTCACCCTGGTCGAATACGGAGCCCGCGCCGGCACCACGGTCGAGCCGGTGGCGTCCTTGGCGCCGAAGCCGGTCGCGGTGGCCTCCGCACCCGGCGCGTAGCCGAGCGAGTCGGAGAAGAACCGCACCGGCTCCTGCTTGGCGAAGGTCGCGCAGTGGTCGCCCGCCCTGCGGCACGCCCGGAACCCGGCCGTGTCCTTGAAGCTGAACGCCGCGTTCGCCGACTGCACCCGGGGTTCGAGGTTGGCCGCCGAGTTCGACGGCGCGTCCGGGAACCGGTAGGGGTTCGGGTTCGCGTCGACGAGAAGCAGCTCGCCCTTGGCTCCCCACGACGGGGACTTGTCGATGTTGTCCAGGACCCCGTTGTTCGGGTACGAGCTGTCCCGCAGCCACACCAGCAGGCCCGGCGCGTTGTACGCGAGCTTCTCGCGCTTGCCGTTCTCGCCGAACGTGTAGGTGTACTTCAGGCCTTGGTCGAAGCCGGACATGTTGCGCCATTCGAGCAGGTAGTACCGCTCGCGGCTGAAGGTGCCGTCGCTCTGGACCCAGCCGGCGCCCTTGGTGCCCGCGCCGACCGAACCGCCCTGCGGGGTCCAGCCGTTGTCGCCCTGCTCGACGTCGTCCGACCACACCGTGGTGGTGCCGTTGGTGAGCGAGAAGTCGTCCGCGACCCAGCCCTTCTCCTGCGTCGCCGCGTCCGTGTCGACGCCGAGGCGCAGCTTGATGTTCTTGCCGGCGTACGGCGTCAGGTTCACCTGATCATGGCGCCAACCGTTGCTGCTGCCGGTCAACCCGGTGCTCTTGTGGAAGCGTCGGAGGTTGCCGTTCGGGTCCGGGTAGTCCGGCGGGGTCGACACGAGCGTGCCGGCCTCGTTGCGGACCTCCAGCTGCGTCCACGTGGTGCCACCGTCGGTGGACACCTCGACGAAGCCGAAGTCCCAGTCCTCCTCCAGGACGTAGTCGCTCCACCATTGGAACTTCACATCGGAGCCGGTCGGGACCGCGATGTCACGGACGAGCTTCACGTCCGCCCAGTCCTGGTCGTTGCTCGAATACCACGCCTTTTGGCCGCTGTGCGGCGTGCTGAACCTGGTCACCTGGTCCGGGAGGTTCACCCGGACGGCCTGCTTGGTGCCCTTGGGCGTCTTGGCCGCCTGCCCGAGCGTGGCCAGGGCGGGCCGGTCGCCCACCTTCAGGACCTCCGGTGTCAACCAACCCAGCGTGTACTTGGACCACGCGCTCATGTGGGCGGGCATCGACTGGAACAACGGACCGGAGTGGGACCCGTTCGCCATCAGGTCCCAGAAGTTGACGTCCGACGCACCACCGGGGACGCTGCTGAAGTTGTCGTACAGGTCCGGCAGTCCGAGGTCGTGGCCGTACTCGTGGGCGAACACGCCCACGCCGGAGTCCTCCGGCTGCACGATGTAGTTGGCGACCTTCAGTCGGGTCCCGGGGACCGTGTAGCCGCCCGCCACGGCGCTGGAGTGCGCCCAGATGGCATAGCTGCCCTCGGCGCCGCCGCCGGTGGACTTGTCCTTGCCGGAGTGCACGAGGACCAGGTGGTCCACCACACCGTCCGGCTCCTGCGTGTTGCCGTCGCCGTCGGCGTCGCCGGTGTCCTCCTTGTCGTAGTCGGCCCACGGGAAGTTCGGCTGACTGCGCGCGAGTTCGTTCACCGCGTCGGTGGCCAGCGTCTCGGCGCCGCCCGGATTGTTCGGGTGTCCGCCCATGTCCTGCTCGCGCTTGCCGCAACGCCCGGCGCCGTACCACGCCTCCGAGTGCGGCACCTTGATCCACGAGGTGGCGGTGCCGGACACGGTGTACTTGCCGCCCGACATCTCCTCGTACATGTTCTTCATCGTGTAGCCGGAGACGTCGATGCCCGGCTTGCCGTCGGGACCGGTCAGGTCCGGACGCATGCGTTCGGTGATGCCCTGCTTGGTGTAGAGCATCTTGTTGAAGTGTTCCGGGCTGAAGTCCTTGACCCACGGCGTGTTGTTGTCCTGCCCGGTGAGCGCCGGGTCGGGAATGGTGTTGTGCAGGGGCCCGTTCTTGATCGTGCCCGGCGGTTCCACCACGCAGGAGGCGTCGCTCACGCTCGCCCGGCGGTTGAATCCGGAGAAGTCGTCGTTGGCGTTCTCGTTGAACTCGACGAGAATCGTCAACAGTTTGGCTTCCTGCCTGGCACCCGGTGCCAAGCCACTCTTTTCGGCCCTGAGCTGCTCCGGGCTCTTGCCCGTGCGCTGGGCTTCGGCCTCGAGAAGGCGCAGTTGCGATGCCGCGCGCGGGTTGCCCTCGCGTTCCTTGCTGCCGCCTCCCGCTTTGGCCTTGCGGGACTTGTCGGCGGCGGTCTGCTCGGCATCGATGCGGCCGTCGGGCCCGATCTCGGCCTCGACGGGGTTGAAGTACCGATCGTCGGGGCCGGGGTTCCACACCGCCTTGGTGGTGTCCACACGCGCGGCGGCTGCGGACGAGGTGACGCCGGGTGCCGCGGTCAGTCCCGTGACCGCGAGGAGCGAGACGGACAGTAGCGTCACCGGGCCACGCAATCGCCGGATGGCTCGCGGCGGAGTTCCGCCACGTCCGGGTATCGCTCGACTCAAGATGGTCTCCCTTCCGCCCGGAAGGTGGTTCCGGACGCGAAGCGACGCCGATCAGGGTGCTGTGGTGCCGTTGTGCGCCCACGACGTCGAGCTGTTTCGGCAGAAACCCGACGCCTGCTCCCACCAACCGCCGGGTCACGGCGACCGGTGGGAAACGGGCCGGGTGACCGGACCCTAGAGGCGTGAGTGACGGCAGAGGCAGGGGAAGCCAGAGGTTCTTTGCGAATTCTTTGCCCGGCTATCAACGAGGCATGCCCTGCGCAGTGATCGCACTCGTCCCGATCGGCTAAAATTCGCCGCCGCGAAATCGCCCCGCGCCCGGTCGCAGCCTCAAATGCCCTGTCGACAGCCGGATTTCGTCCTCCGAGGCAGATGTTGCCGGCACCGTGCCGCGCGCGGCACGCGGTTCCCGCGGGGAGTCGACTTTCGTATCTCCCACCGTCATCCTCCGCGCCGTCACACCCAACTTTCGTCGGTTCCGCGCGAGTCGGGCCGCCGCCATCCTGGACCGGTTCGGCGCGCCGTGTGCGTTCGGCGCACCGATCCCGATCCCGCCACCGACACTCGAAGGATGGACATCCTCGAAACGCACGGCACGATCTCGCTCCCGGATCGGGGCGAAGTCGAGGTCACGCTCGACCTGTACGACCCGCCCCGCACCGACGACGTACTCCCCCGCGGGTGGACCGCGATCATCACCTCCGGTCCCGACCTCACCGTCGGCGACCGAGGCCTGCTCTTCCTCGACGCCCAGGACGGCCTGATCGCCAACCCCTTCGTCGTCGTGGCGAGCGCCGACCGCACCACCCGGATCAGCGGCCACGAGCCGTCGTGAAGGAGGATCCCCACCCCCGCACGGGCCGGCGTCGCCCGCGAATCCCTATTCGGCCGAGACCAGGATCAGCGCCTCGTTCAGGTTGTGTTCGGGGATCTCCCGTATGAACGCCCGGTCGGGAAAGTCGCCGTCGAGCAGCCGCAGCGGCCCGGCCGTCAGGGACAGTCGTTGGGCGAGCATGTAGAGGGCGAGCCGGTCCTCGTCCAGACCGCCGACCGCGAGTCGCCGGTAGTCGTCGTGCAGCCGGATCCGCAGGAACACGTGCTCCCACTCGACGTCGAAGTACATCAGGTCCTCGATGTCGATCAGGACGGGCCGGCCTTCGCGGTCCACCAGTACGTGGTCCAGTCCCAGTTCGCCGTGCACGACCGAATACTCGGCGCGCGGTTCACCTCTCCGGCTCGACGACCGGAGCACCCTATGCGGGCCGGCGCGCGACGCCGAACGATTTCTCCGGCCAAGTGGCCGATGTACCGGGGAGGTTCACCGGAAACCGAAAGAAATCCGGTACCGAGGGAATCCGATATCGGCCGCCCCCTCGGCCCGGCCGGGCCGAGGGGGCGGCGAGGGCGCCGGCGTCCGGGTCGGCCCGGCGCGGGCCGACCCGGACGTCGTGCTCACGCCAGGTCGAACCGGTCCAGGTTCATCACCTTGTCCCACGCGGCGACGAAGTCGTGCACGAACTTCTCCTTCGCGTCGTCGCTCGCGTAGACCTCGGCGAGGGCGCGCAGCTCGGAGTTGGACCCGAAGACGAGGTCGACCCGGCTGCCGGTCCACCGGACCTCGCCGGTGGCGGCGTCGCGACCCTCGAACGTGCTCGCGTCCTCGGAGGTCGCCTTCCACGTCGTGCCCAGGTCGAGCAGGTTGACGAAGAAGTCGTTGGTCAGCACCCCGGGGGTCGCCGTGAAGGCGCCGAGCGGGGACTGCTGGTGGTTCGCGCCCAGGACCCGCAGGCCGCCGACGAGGGCGGTCGTCTCCGGGGCGCTCAGGGTCAGCAGGTTCGCCCGGTCGATCAGCAGGTACTCGGCCGGCAGCCGGTTGCCCTTGCCGAGGTAGTTGCGGAACCCGTCGGCGGCCGGTTCGAGCGCGGTGAAGGACTCCACGTCGGTCTGTTCCTGCGAGGCGTCCACGCGGCCCGCCGTGAACGGGACCTCGACGTCGAAGCCGGCGTCCTTGGCGGCCCGCTCGACCGCGGCGGCGCCGGCGAGCACGATCAGGTCGGCGAGCGAGATCCGCTTGCCGTCGGTGCGGTCGGCGTTGAACGCCTCCTGGATCCCCTCCAGTGCGCTCAGCACCGTGGCCAGCTCGTCGGGCTCGTTGACCTCCCACCCGATCTGCGGCTGGAGCCGGATGCGCGCACCGTTGGCGCCGCCGCGCTTGTCGCTGCCGCGGAAGGACGAGGCCGACGCCCACGCGGTGGACACGAGCTGGGACACCGACAGGCCCGAGTCGAGGATCCGGCTCTTGAGCGCGGCGACGTCCGCTGTGTCGACGAGTTCGTGCGTCACCGCCGGCAGCGGGTCCTGCCACAGCAGCGTCTCGGTGGGGACCTCCGGGCCGAGGTAACGCACGACCGGGCCCATGTCGCGGTGGGTCAGCTTGAACCACGCGCGGGCGAAGGCGTCCGCGAACTCGGCGGGGTTGTTCAGGAAGCGCCGCGAGATCTGCTCGTAGGCCGGGTCGAACCGGAGCGAGAGGTCGGTCGTCAACATCGTCGGCGCGTGCGTCTTGGACGCGTCGTGCGCATCCGGCACGGTGCCGGCACCGCCGCCGTCCTTCGGCCGCCACTGGTGCGCGCCGGCCGGGCTCTGGAACAGCTCCCACTCGTAGCCGAACAGAATCTCGAAGAAGCTGTTGTCCCACGTCGTGGGGGTGTTGGTCCAGATGCCCTCCAGACCGCTGGTGATCGCGTCGCCGCCCTTGCCGGTGCCGTAGGAGTTCTTCCAGCCCAGGCCCTGCTGTTCGAGCGGCGCGGCCTCGGGGTCGGGGCCGACGCTGTCCGCCGGGCCCGCGCCGTGGGTCTTGCCGAAGGTGTGGCCGCCCGCGATCAGGGCCACCGTCTCCTCGTCGTTCATCGCCATCCGGCGGAACGTCTCGCGGATGTCGCGGGCCGCGGCCAGCGGGTCCGGGTTGCCGTTCGGGCCCTCGGGGTTGACGTAGATCAGGCCCATCTGGACCGCGCCGAGCGGGTTCTCCAGATCCCGGTCGCCGGTGTACCGCTCGTCGCCGAGCCAGGTGGTCTCCGGGCCCCAGTACACGTCCTCGTCGGGCTCCCACACGTCCGCCCGACCGCCGCCGAAGCCGAAGGTCTCGAAGCCCATCGACTCCAGGGCGACGTTGCCGGTGAGGACCAGCAGGTCGGCCCACGAAAGGTTGCGGCCGTACTTCTTCTTGACCGGCCACAACAACCGGCGGGCCTTGTCCAGGCTCGCGTTGTCCGGCCAGCTGTTGAGCGGGGCGAAGCGCTGCTGGCCGGAGCCGGCGCCGCCGCGGCCGTCGCTGATCCGGTAGGTGCCGGCGCTGTGCCAGGCCATCCGGATCATCAGGGGGCCGTAGTTGCCGAAGTCGGCGGGCCACCAGTCCTGCGAGGTGGTCAGCACCTCGGCGATGTCTTGCTTGACGGCGGCGAGGTCGAGGGTGTTGAACGCCTCGGCGTAGTCGAAGTCCTCGCCGAACGGGTTGGCCACGGCCGGGTTCTTGGCAAGGATCTTCAGGTTGAGCCGCTCCGGCCACCACTGCCGGTTGCCGCCGCCCTGCGTCGGGTGCGGGGCGCGTCCGTGTGCGACCGGGCAGCCCCCCTCGCCCTCCGACTTCGCGTCTACGACGATTGCATCATGGTTCTCAGACATGGGAATCCTTCCGGACCAGGCGGATCACGGTGCTCGGAACTGCGGATCGCGGTGCTCGGAACTGCGTGCCACGAAGCCGGGGGACTGCGTGGACGGTGGAACGGTCGGGGCAGCGGCGGCCCCGGTCGGCGACGACACGACGTCCTCGGTCGAACCGGGCCGGGGCGCCCGCCGGTTCGAGGCGGTGAACGGGTCGCGCCGGCGGGAGCGGGTCGAGGTCCCGGGGGGCGGTCCGAAGGGGAATGGTGATCACGTTCGTCCCATACCCACCGCACGCCCGAAAGGCGATCGCCTCGACATCGAGGTGGTCACCGTCCGGAATGCTCCGGAGCAGCGCGACGCGGGTGGCCGTCATGCGCAGGCCGGTACCGCGCGGCTTCTCGACGGTGGTGCCGTCACGTCTGCGTCTCCTGCCGTAGTGGAGTCTTCTGCTGCCCCTTGGCTACCGCCGGAACCGATCCTACGATGGACAGAGTCCAAGTCAAGATGCTCGCCAATCCCGTACCCAACCGGAATCCGGACGTCCACCGGTAAACTTCGGTATCCCACCGAGCCTGAATAGGTGAACCGACATGAGCGACCTGCTGGAGCGGCTGCGAGAGCGCGGTTGGCGGATGACCTCCCAGCGGCGTGTCGTTGCGGAGGTCCTCGACGGCGACCACGTACATCTGACGGCCGACGAGGTACACGCCCGTGCGGCGCGGCGGTTGCCCGAGATCTCCCGGGCAACCGTCTACAACGCGTTGGGCGAGTTGGTCTCGCTCGGCGAGGTCAAGGAGGTCTCCACCGACGGCCGCGCCAAGCGCTACGACCCCAACGCCCACCACCCGCACCAGCACCTGGTGTGCTCGGCCTGCGGCACCGTGCGCGACGTGCACCCGACCGGCAACCCGCTGGCCGACCTCCCGCCGGACCAGCGGTTCGGCTTCACCGTCTCCGAGGCCGAGGTCACCTACCGCGGCCTGTGCCCGTCCTGCGTCTAGGTCCTGTTCCCAGGCTCTGTCCATAGGCCCTGTTCGACGAGGGCACAGCGGCGCGGCCGCCGGTCGGGTGTCGCGCCGATGCCGGTTGTTCAGGCGCCGACGTAGGCCGCGAGGTACTCGCCGGTCAGCGTGGAGCGGTCGGCGACGAGGTCGGCGGGCGTGCCCTCGAAGACGACCAGGCCGCCGTCGTGGCCGGCGCCGGGGCCGAGGTCGATGATCCAGTCGGCGTGTGCCATCACTGCCTGGTGGTGCTCGATGACGATGACCGACTTGCCGGCGTCGACGAGCCGGTCGAGCAGGCCGAGCAACTGCTCGACATCGGCGAGGTGCAGTCCGGTGGTCGGCTCGTCGAGGACGTAGATGCCGCCCTTCTCGGCCATGTGCGTGGCCAGCTTGAGCCGCTGCCGCTCACCGCCGGACAGCGTGGTGAGCGGGCGGCCCAGGCTGAGGTAGCCGAGCCCGACGTCGGCGAGCCGGACCAGGACGGCGTGCGCGGCCGGCGTGTGCGCCGCACCGGAGCCGAAGAACTCCAGGGCCTCGGTCACCGACATGGCGAGCACCTCGCTGATGTCGCGACCGCCGAGCCGATACTCCAGCACCGACGCCTCGAACCGCTTCCCCTCGCACTCCTCGCACACGCTCGCGACGCCGGCCATCATCGCCAGGTCGGTGAAGACGACGCCGACGCCGTTGCAGGTGGGGCAGGCGCCCTCGGAGTTGGCGCTGAACAGCGCCGGCTTCACCCCGTTGGCCTTTGCGAACGCCTTGCGGATCGGGTCGAGCAGGCCGGTGTACGTCGCCGGGTTGCTCCGCCGCGATCCGCGGATCGCACTCTGGTCGACCGACACCACACCCGCGCCTGCGGCTGCCTCCGAATCCTTGACCAGCGACCCGTTCACGAGCGAGCTCTTGCCGGAGCCGGCGACCCCGGTGACGACGACCAGCACCCCGAGCGGGACGTCCACGTCCACGTTGCGCAGGTTATGCGTGCTCGCGCCGCGGATCTCCAGCGCGCCGGTGGGCGTGCGTACCTTCTCCTTGAGGACGGCCCGATCGTCGAAATGGCGGCCGGTGACGGTGCCGCCCGTCCGCAGTCCCGCCACGGTGCCCTCGAAGCAGATGGTGCCACCCCCCGCGCCGGCGCCCGGGCCGAGGTCGATCACGTGGTCGGCGATCGCGATCGTCTCCGGCTTGTGCTCCACCACGAGCACCGTGTTGCCCTTGTCCCGCAGCCGCAGCAGCAGGCCGTTCATGCGCTGGATGTCGTGCGGGTGCATCCCGATGGTGGGCTCGTCGAAGACGTATGTGGTGTCGGTCAGCGAGGACCCCAGGTGTCGGATCATCTTGACGCGCTGCGCCTCGCCACCGGACAGGGTGCCCGCGGGCCGGTCGAGCGAGAGGTAGCCCAGCCCGATCTCCACGAACGAGTCGAGGGTGTGCCGCAGCGTGTCGAGCAGCGGCGCCACCGACGGCTCGTCCAGGTCGCGGATCCAGGCGACCAGGTCGGTGATCTGCATCGCGCACGCGTCGGCGATGCTGATCCGCTTGATCTTCGAGGACCGGGCCCCCTCGCTCAGCCGGGTACCGGCGCACTCGGGGCACGTGGTGAACGTCATCGCCCGCTCCACGAACGCGCGGATGTGCGGCTGTAGTGCGTCGATGTCCTTGGCGAGCATCGACTTGCGGATCCTGGGGATCAGTCCCTCATAGGTCAGGTTGACCCCCTCGACCTTGATCTTGGTCGGCTCCTTGTGCAGGAGGTCGTTCAGTTCCCGCTTGGTGAACCTGCGGATCGGCTTGTCCGGGTCGAAGAAGCCGCAACCGCCGAAGATCCGCCCGTACCAGCCGTCCATGCTGTAGCCGGGGACCGTGATCGCGCCCTCGTTGAGCGACTTGGAGTCGTCGTAGAGCTGGGTGAGGTCGATGTCGGAGACCGTGCCGCGGCCCTCGCAGCGCGAACACATGCCGCCGGTGCGGTCGAAGGTCGCCTTCACCGCCTTCTTGGCACCGCGCTCGACGGTGATCGCGCCGCTCGCGCGGACCGAGGGCACGTTGAAGGCGTACGCGCTGGGCGGGCCGATGTGCGGCTTGCCGAGTCGGCTGAACAGGATGCGCAACAGCGCGTTCGCGTCGGTGGCGGTGCCCACCGTGGAGCGCGGGTCGGCGCCCATGCGCTGCTGGTCGACGAGGATCGCGGTGGTCAGCCCTTCGAGGACGTCGACCTCCGGCCGCGCGAGCGTCGGCATGAAGCCCTGCACGAAGGCGCTGTACGTCTCGTTGATCAGCCGCTGCGACTCCGCGGCGATCGTGCCGAACACCAGGGAGCTCTTGCCCGAGCCGGAGACGCCGGTGAACACCGTCAGTCGACGCTTGGGGATCTCGACGCTGACGTCCTTGAGGTTGTTCACGCGCGCGCCGTGCACCCGGATCAGGTCGTGGCTGTCGGCAACGTGCGGCGCAGGCGACTGCGAGTCCGTTCTCTTGGCCATGCTCGTCGTGTCTCCATCTCTCGGGCGGGACCGCTTTCGCGGCCTCCGCCGGCGTCGCCCGGCTCGATCCGATCGGGTTCGAACCGTACATCCGGTGCTCGTGCGCCTCGGCCGGCGGAGCAGCCCGGGAGGGCGCCGCCGTCGGCCGCGGTGTCCGCTTGGCCGGCAGGGCGCCGTCCATGATCATCACGCTAGCCGCGGCCCGGTCGGTCGCGCTTCTCGATTCCTGATCGATCCGGCCGCAATACGATCATCCGGCGTGCTTGGGGTCCTGCCCGGCCCCGGGTGTGCGCAGTTCCAGGAGGCCGGAGCCCAGGCGGCGGGTGGCGAGGCCGGCTTCGGCGGCCTCGGCTTCCATCCGCGCGAGCGGGATGGGATGCATCGTGAAGCGCGCCGAGCGCTCGTCGAGCACGCGTCCGGCGCTGGTGGTGCGGTAGGTCATCGTCCAGTCCATCGTGTCGGCCCCGCTGGGCTCGGCTCCCATCCAGCCCTCGTACACGAGGTCGCCCACGGCACTGGCGTGATAGCGGGTTCGTGGGATGCGGCAGGGCGCGGGCGGCTCCTGCACCTCGACGAACGCCGGTGCCCCCGGAGCCAGTCGCTCCGCCAGCAGGCGGGTCAGCAGACGACGTTCGTCGGGGTCGAAGTGATGCAGGACGGCGGTGGCCACGACGGCGGACAGGACCGGCGGCAGCGCGGGCTCGGCTTCGGCGAGCGTCGCGGCATGGATCGTCACCCGCCCGTGCAGTGCCGGATCGTCGGCCGTGCGGGTACGCAGCACGGCGCACATCGCGGTGGACGGTTCGAGCGCGACGATGCGCGCGGCGGGCAGTGCGTCCGCCACGACGCGGGTGGACAGGCCCGTGCCCGCGCCGATGTCCAGGACCGGGCCCACCGCGGGGTCCACCTGGCGCAGGGCGTCGGCCAGGACCGGGCGCAACTGGCGCCAGTAGGGCTCGGACATCAGGTGGTAGTAGTCGGCGGTCACGGCGTAGGGGTCGTTCATGGAGGCCTCTCGGGCGGGATGCGGTGTCGATCGGACCCTCAGGCGTTCGGGGTGTCTGACCGTGGTTAATGGAAACGATTATCATGAGCTATAGGGTGTGGCGTCCAGGGGCCGGGCATCTCCCGTCCGGGTCCCGCCGACGAGAGGGAAGGTTCCCGTGAGCGAGACGAGCACGGCGCGCGAGGCGGATGAAGCATCCGGAACGCGTGAAGCACCCGAGATAGGCGAAATGGGACAGATGGGCGAGACGGGCCGAACCGGTGAGCCGTTCGATGTCGTCGTGGTCGGGGCCGGCCCGGCGGGGTTGAATGCGGCCCTGGTCTGCGGACGGCAGCGTCGCCGCGTATTGCTGATCGACAGCGGCCGGCCCCGCAACGCCCCCTCCCCCGAGACCCACATGTTGCTCAGTCGGGACGGCTTCTCCCCCGCCGCGTTGCGCGCGGCCGCCCGTGCCGACCTGGCGGCGTATGCCACCGTCGAGACCCGCGCGGGCGAGGTGACCGACGCCCGCGCACTGGACTGCGGATTCGAACTCGTGCTCGCGGACGGGCGGGTCGAGCACACCCGCAAGCTGATCCTGGCCACCGGGCAGGTCGATGTCCTGGTCGACATCCCCGGTCTGGCCGAGCGGTTCGGCCGCGGGGTCTTCCATTGCCCGTTCTGCCACGGCTACGAGACCCGCGACATGCCGCTCGCCGTCGTCGGGTCGGATCCCGCCTCGGTGATGTTGGCCCGCTATGTGGCCGACCGCTTCACCGACGACGTGGTTCTGGCCACCCACGGGCAGGCGCCGACCGACGAGCAGTGCGCCCTGCTCGCCAAGGCCGGAGTGGGGCTGCGCGTCGAGCAATTGACCTCGATCACCGGCGAACCCGGCTCCCTGACACTGGAGTTCGCCACCGGATCACCGTTGGCCCGAGGCGCGGTCTTCCACCGCACCCGGATCCACCAGCACTCCGCGCTCGCCGCGCGCCTGGGCTGCGCGCATCTCCCGGACGGCTGCGTGCGCGTGGACGAGTTCCAACGCACGTCCGTTCCGGGCGTCTTCGCGGCCGGCGACATGGCCCGCCTGGAGGCGTTGCCGGATCCGCTGACGTTCGTGGTCACCGGCGCGGCGGACGGCGCCCGCGCCGCGGTGTGGGCGGATCAGGAAATGTTCAGGGCGGACGCGGGACTGTAGCCGGACGGTTTCGGTCGGCCTTCGTCGGCCTCGGTCGGATCGGCATCAAGCGCACCCGCGCCGGACGGATGGCTTCCGTCCGGCGCGGGTGCGCTTCGGCGCGGTGCGGGTGCGGGTGCGGCTCCAGGTAAGGGTGCGGGGGCGCTCAGCGCAACGGCTCGTGCTCGTCCTCGCGTTCCGCCGAAGCCGTGCGGACCGCCTCCGCCAGGGCTGCCACGGTCGGCGCCGTCAGGAACGCGCGGGGCGGCACCCGGCCCACGCCGGTTCGGGCGAGCATCGCGAGCATACGTACCGCCAGCAACGAGTCGCCGCCCGTGGCGAAGAAGTCCGTCGCCCGGTCGATCGGTTCGTGCTCGGGCAGCCCCAGCACCGTGCGCCAGGCGTCCGCGATGACCTGTTCGAGGGCATCGCGAGGAAGGCCGCCCGCAGCTCGTACGACGGCCCGAGCACGCGCGTGCAGGCGTGGCGCCGCCGGGTCGTCGGTGGGGTCGAGCGGCTGCGGGAGCGGGTGTTCGACCTGCCATCCCTCGGGCTCGGCGAGAGCTGCGACAAGGCTTGTGAAGTGGGTGAAGAGCGCGTCCAGGGCGGCGGGGGCGAACAGTTCCTCGACCGCGGACATCCCGATCACCAGTTCGTCGCGCGCCTCGTACAGGCGGGCCTCCAGGGCGACCTGTGGCGTGCGCAGTTCCTGGTGGTGGTCCTTGAGGTCCACCGTGCCCAGCGGTCCGGCGTCCTCGGGGACCGCGCTGCCCATCGCCACGTCGACACCCAGGGTGCTCTGGAACACCACCGGTGCCACCGGACGGGTGGTGCCGCGCCTGCGGGCCAGCTCGCGGCCGATCTCGACCCCGGACACCAGGTTGTGGGCCAGTGCCCGGCCCAGGTGCTCGCCCGTCGACCGGGCGGCCTCGGCAAGCGTGGTGCGCGCGTCGAGCTCGATCGCGAGCGGGACGGTCGTGGAGAACGGCCCGATCATCCGGTGCACGTCGGGGTGCAGCGGCAGCCGACCCAGTTGCAGGCTGCCCACCAGGAAGCGGCGATGGCCGGCCATCCGCGCGAGGGCCATGGCGTAGGCGGCCAGCGCGGCGGACGACGGCGTCACCGAGTGGCTGCGGCACAGGTCCCGGAGGGCTTGCCAACGCGCCGGTGACAGGCGCGACTCGCGGCTCGTCATCACCGGTTCGGCCACCGCGTCCGGCTGCACCGCCAGCGGCAGCGCGGGCGGTTGCGGCAACTGCGGCAGCCGTCGCCACCACCAGTCGCGGTCGGCGATCCACCTCGGGGTCGTCGGCAGGGCGGCCAGCGCGGTCGCGTAGTCGCCGAAGTCCACGTCCAGCGGCGCCGGCACGGCGTTCCAGTCGGCGGCGAAGGCCAGCAGGTCCCGGTAGAGCAGACCCGAGGACCAGCCGTCGATCAGGAGCAGGCTGGTCGCCGAGTGGATCCGGGCACGCCCGCCCGGCAGCAGGCTCAGCCGCACGTCGATACCGGGCCCGGTCTGCGGATCCGGCCCGTGGTGGCGCATGCGCTCGCGCAACTCGGCAACTCGCAGGCGGGCTTCCTCCGGGTCCGCGTCACGCCAGTCGTACACGGTCGGTGCCACGATCGCGTCCGGGTCGTCGGGGTCGAGGATGTGTTGTCGGCCGTCCGCGGTGATCCGGGCGCGCAGCATGGGCTGATGGATCATCAGGCGGTACAGCGCGTCGCGCAGCGCCTCGGGCGCCTCGTCGGCGTCCACGTCGCGCAGCGCGAAGTCGAGGTAGTGGTGGGCGGACGCGTAGGACAACTCCCAGGCGTCCTGTTGACCGACGAAGTAGCCCTGCTGCAACGGGAGCAGCGGGAACGCCGCGCGTGGATCCGGACGCGGCGTCACCTCCAGGTCCGGGACGCTCGCCGCGCCGGAGGCGGGTGCCCGCGTGGCGACGGCCGTCGCGAACTCCGCGAGGGTGTTCTCCACGCGCACGTCGGACAACGCGAGCACGGCTCCCGCGCGGCGGCGCACCAGCGCGGCGGTGCGCACGGCGAGGATCGAGTCCCCGCCCAGGGACAGGAAGGTGTCGTCGGGGCCGATGTCGGCCGCGGGCAGGTCCAGGATGTCCGCCCAGATGCGGCGGACCAGGGTCGTCGCGTCGATCGGATCCGTGGGGTGGCCGGGAGTACCGGCAGCGCCGGGAGCGGGCGATGCGGTCGGGTTCGTGGGGCGGAAGGTGCCGGGCGCGGGCGGTGCGGTCGGGTTCGTGGGGTCGGGGGTGGTGGGCACAGGTTCCTCCGGGGCGGTGTCATGGGGCGGGCACGGTGGATGGGGCGAGGGCGTCGACGGCGTGTACTTCGATCGGGGCAAGGGCGGTGGGCAGCAGGTCGGCGGCGGCTGCCCGGACCGCGCCCGGGTCGGGGCGCGGCCGGCTGGGCTCGCGGCGGCGGGCGGTGAACACGTGTTGCCCCGCGGCGGCCAGGGGATCGCCCGGTCCCGGGTCCACGGCGACGTGGTCGAACCCGGCCGCGTGCAGGGAGGTGGTCCATTCCCCGACCGTCGGGAAGATCCGGTCCCCGCCGGCGCGGAAGTCGGCGAAGCCGGGCACCGGATCGTCGGCGCGCGCCGACATCAGGAACTGCATCCCGGTCGAGAGCACGGCGTGCTCACGGCACGACTCCAGGAAGACCAGGGTGCCGTCCGGCGCCAGGAGTTCGCGCAGCAGAGCGAGACTGCGGGTGGCATGTCGGGCGTTGTGCAGCACGTTGGCGGCGAGGATCACGTCGAACGGCGGTTCGGCCGCGAGCCGGGACGACCTCGGCGCGTTGATGTCGACGAGCGTGTAACGCAGACCCGGGCGGGCGGCGAAACGTCGTCGGCCGGCGTCCAGGAAGAAGCTCGACACGTCGGTGAACAGGTAGTCGACCGAGCCGAGTTCGGGCAGCACGCTCTCGGTGGTGGCGCCCACTCCCGCCCCGATCTCCAGGACACGTGGTCGCCCCGCGGCGCGGCCCGCGGCGTGCGCCACCGCCGTCGCGGCCACGGCGTTGACGTGCCGACTGATCACGTTGTCCCGGTAGTTGCCGGTCGCGGTGTCGGTGGCTCCGCCCTCGAACAGGGAGGCCTGTACGGTGCGTTGCCCGCTGACGAGAGCGGGCAGGGCACGCAGTGTGGTCTGGAGGAAGCGGCCCATCGTCGGCGGGTAGCCGAGTTCGCGTCGGGCGGCGTCCAGTCCGACCATGGCGACACCGAGTTCGGCTCGCGTGACGGCGCGCAGCGGACCGTATCGCGCCTGCGCCGGGACGGCGGCGAGCAACTCGTGTTCGGTCAGCGCGGTCAGCCAGCGGCGGAGGATCCAGCGATGGCGTTCGGGGACGCGCAGTCGGTCGCAGATCTCGGTCGCGGTGTGCGTGTTGCCCGGCGTGAACAGACCTGCCCCGTGCAGCGTGTGTGCCATCGCCAGGACCGCGGCCCGGTCCAGTGCGGCAATGGCGGGCGTCACGTCGGGGCCGGTGTACGGCGGACTCGGGGCCGGGGTTCCGGGGGTGGTGGGATCGGGCGGGTGGTGACCGCGGACCAGCGCGGCGACGGCGGCGGCCGGGCCGTGCGCGATCCGGAACACCTCGGCCGCGGCCACGTCCGGCAGCGCTTCGAGCACCTCGCGAACGCGGAGCAGGTCGTGGTCAGCGGACACGGGCGGCCTCGCGGGTGGCGGGCAGCGCCACGGACAGGCGCGGCGGGGTGCGCCCCGGCAGCCGGGCGCGCAGGTGGTCGCGCAGGACTTCGGGCAGGCGCCGGGCGATGAAGGCGTGCAGGGGTTCGTGCGCGGGTGCGGTGCCGTCGGCGATGTCCTCGACCGGCCGAAAGCGGGCACTGTCGGGGCCGGCCACGACCAGGCGGGTGGGGTCGTCCGGGTCGACCAGCACGACGGCGTCCCGGGCCGCGGCCTCGGTGTGCAGGTCGTGCGGGGTGCGGGCATCGGGGTGGTCGGTCAACAGCGCGTTGGGTACGGGTGATTCCGGGCGGGTCGGCGTCGGGCCGGGTGGGGCGTCGACGCGCAGCAGGGCGTCGTAGCGATAGCGGGTGAGTTCGGTGTCGGCGGCCATCGTGCGGGCTCGTATCGAGAGTTCGACCCGGCGACCGGTCCCGGTCGCGGCCCATGCCAGCGCACGCGGGTCGAGCAGCATCTCCTCCTCGTGCCCCGCGCGTTCCAGTGCCCGGCGTCGGATCTCGTCGGGTGCGGCGCCGGGGTCCCTGGCCCGCTCGACCCAGCGGGCGTAGTGATCGAGCAGACCGGCGTGGCGGATGTCGCCGACCAGCACACTCCCGCCCGGGGCAGAGGAGGCGATCGCGTCGTGCAACACGGCCCGCAGGTAGGCCAGGTCGGGAAAGCACTGCGTGACGGAGTTGATCAGGACCAGGTCCGGCGGCGCATCCGGGCCGAACGCCGCGGCCGACGCCCGGGTGACCGCCGGCGAGCGCATCTCGTGTGCGCCGGCCGGCACGATCGTGGCGTACGCGAGATCCTGGCTGCGCAGGCGGTCGACGGCCGCGGCGGACACGTCGGTGCCCACGTACGCGGTGACATGGGCACCGAGCGCGCGCACGAACATCCCGCTTCCGCAGCCCGGTTCCAGGACTCGGGTGGGCCGGCAGGACAGCGCGAGCGCGGTGGTGGTGTCGCGCCAGTCCGCCATGTGTGCGGCGGGCAGCGGCCGTCCGGTGTCGGAGGCGAGCCACCCCGACAGGTCCGCGTCGACGGGGTGTTCCGGGCCGGCGGGCCGGTCGTACACCCAGTCGTAGACGTCGCTCCAGTGCTCCAGAAACTCGCGGAGCAGACCCCCGGGGGCGGGCCGAAGGGCCGACGCCTCCGGGTGCGGCACGACGACCAGCCCGCCGTCGGGTGCGCGTCGGGCGTCGCCGACCCACGGGTGCGCACGCAGTTCACGCAGAAGGTCGTCTCGATCGTGGCTCATGTACTTCCTTCGGATCGGTCGGGGCGGCCGGGGTCCGGATGGCCGGGGTGACGGAGGTCGGGAGCGAGGTGGTCGGAGGCGGGTGTGCCCTCGGTCAGGGCGCCCCCGGTGATGTGCAGAATGCGGTCGGCGCGGGCCGCGATGTGGGGGTCGTGGGTGGCCATCAACACGGCGAGGCCCTCGGCGCGTAGACCGTCGAGCAGGTCGAGGAGCGCGGCGGCGGTTTCGGCGTCCAGCGCGGAGGTGACCTCGTCGGCGAGCAGGATCTGCGGCCGGGCCGCCAAAGCCCGGGCGAGGGCGACCCGTTGGCGTTGCCCGCCGGAGAGCCGACCGGGTCGACGGCGGGCCGTCCCGGCGTCGAGGCCGACGGCGGCGAGCAGCCGCAGTGCCTCGTGCCGCGCCGGGGTGCGGGCGAGCCCGTTCGGGCCGCGCAGGGGGCGGGCAACGGCGCCGATCACCCGGTGTGCGGGGTTGAGCTCGTCGCGTGGATCCTGCCCGACGTATTGAATGCGCCGCAGTTCGGCGCGCGAACGAGCGGCGGCGGATGCGGCGAGCGGACGCTGGTCCGTGCCGAGGTGAAGGGTGCCCGCGCAAGGTGGATGGAGGCCGGCCAGGGCGCGCAGCAAGGTGCTCTTGCCGCTGCCGGACGGTCCGATCAGCGCGATGAACTCACCGGCGTGCAGGCTGAGTTCGACATCCGTGAGCAGCGGTGCAGCGAGCTCCCGGCGAGCCGGCTCAGGGTCCGGTCCCGAATCGGATTCCGGTTTCGGTTCCGGTTCCGGTTCCGGTTCCGGTTTCCGCACGCTCTGCAGTTTCGATCCGATGGACGCCGCCGTGGTGAACGAAGCGGCGCCCGCCTCGGGCCCGCCCCCGGTGGACGGCGTGACGGCGCGGTCGGCGTGGGCCAGTTCCACTGCGTGTGCGGCCAGAATCGGCGGCCCGATGGGCGCCCGCTCGCGACGGGGCACGTTTCGGCGGATCCCGGGCCGGTCGAATCGCAGTACACGGTCGGCGAGTTCGGCGATCAGGTGCTGATCGTGGGTGGCCGTCACGGTCACCCGGGAGCGATCGTGGTGCCGTTCGCGGATCAGGTTCGTCACCCGGCCGGCGGTCTCCCGGTCCAGGCTTGCGGTGGGCTCGTCGAGGAAGGCGAGCATCGGGTTCGCGACCAACGCGACGGCCAGAGCGGCGCGTTGTGCCTGACCTCCGGACAGCGCGCGTGGCCGCCGCGCGGCGAGCCCGGCATCCAGCCCGAGCCGATCCAGCAGTTCGAGGGCCTGCTCGCGGGCGGCCCGGCGGGCGACACCGCGGTCCGCGGCGGCCTCGGCGACCAGGTCGAGGATCGTTCGGCGTGGGTCGAGCGCGCCGTGCGGATCCTGGCCGAGCAGGCCGACGTGGCGCAGCCGCCAGGCTCGGCCCGCGTGCGCGATCGGGCGGGGCGCGCCGTGCCAGGTCACCGTTCCGGTGGTGCTGCGCAGCCCGACGGGAAGCGGGCCGAGCAGGGCACGCAGCGCCGTGGTCTTGCCGCAGCCGGACGGGCCGACCAGCGCGAGTACGCCGCCGGCCGGCGCGTGTGCGGTGAATCCGTCCAGGACCGGGCGACCGGCGGCGTCCACGACCCGGATGCCGTCCGCCCGCAGGCCCTCGCCGGCGTCGAGCGGGTGCGTGGGGGCGGCGATCGGGCGCGTCGTGGTTCCGGGGGCGCTCATCGAAGCCCCGATCCGGTACCCGCCCGCGCGGCCGTGTGTGCGCTGCCGGCAACGGCGAGGGCCAGGGCGGTGATCAGCACGGCGGGCGCGGCCAGGGCGGCGGGGTTCAGGGTCGCGCCGGGCAGGTTCTCACGCAACATCGCCGCCCAGTCCCCCGACGGCGGCACAGTACCGCCGAGTCCCAGCACGCCGAGGGCGCACGAGAGTTGCAGCGCGGTGACGAAGCGAAGCCCGAAGTCGGCGGCGAGCAGCGCGGACATCGACGGAAGCACCTCGCGGACCAGGATCGTCGGCGACCGTTCCGCCCGCAGCCGTGCCGCTCGAACGTAGCCGGAGGCCAGGGCGCGGGTCGCGGCATCGGCCACGATCCGCGCGGTGAGCGGCGCCCCGGACACGACGGTCGCGGCGATCACCGCACCGGTCCCGGGCAGTACGGCCGCCAGTAGCAGCGCGGGCAGCAGTGCCGGCACCGCGATCAGCAGATCGGCGGCGAGGTCGACGGCGTAGCCGGTGCCCGGCCGCCCGCCCGCGGCGATCAAGCCGGCCGCGGTGCCGATCAGGCACGTGCACGCGGCGGCCAGGGCGCCGACCGCAAGCAGCCGGTGCCCGCCGGTCATGGCCCGGGAGAGCACGTCGCGGCCCAGGACGTCGGTACCCAGCACGTGCCGCCCGCCCGCGGGGGTCCACGGCGCACCGACGGGCGCCGCCGGGTCGTACGGGGTCAGCGCGGGCCCGACGACGACGAACGCGACGAGCAGGCACGCGGCGGCGGCCGGCAGCAGCACCCGCGGGCGCACCGCGAGCCGCGGTGACCGGCGGCCGACGGCGCTCACCGGTCCTCCCGCCCGGCGACCAGGTCGGCGACGAGCAGGATGCCCGACACCACGACCGCCGATCCGACGGCGAGCAGGTGGACCACGGGGGTGTCCCGGGTGGCGACTGCGGTGACCAGGAGTTCGCCCGCGCCGGCGTAGCCGAAGGTGCTCTCGGCCAGGGCGGTTCCGGCGGTCGTGGCCGAGACGGCGACCGCGAGCACCCGCAGCGCGGGCACGGTGAGTGCGGGTGCGACGTGTCGGCGCAGGATACGGCCGGGTGGAACGCCGCGCAGGCGCGCGTCGACGGCGTGCGGGGCCAGGAGCGCGTCGGCGACGGCGCCGCCGAGCAGCGCGGTGGCGAACGCGGCGGTGGGCAGGGCGATGGTGAGTACGGGCAGGATCAGGATGCGGGGCTCCGTCAGGGGATTGCCGCCGGGTGGCAGCAGCGACACGGGAGGCAGCAGGGCGAGGCCGCCCGTGAGCAGAGCGGTCAGTCCGGCGGCCACCACGGGTTGCGGGACGGCCGCGAGTGCGGTGGCGACGCCGGACGGCCCGGTGTGCGGGCGGCGCAGCGCCCGGCGCCCGGTGAGCAGGCAGCCGACCAGGCATCCGAACGCGGCGCAGGCGAGCGAGAGTCCGGCCAGGATCAGGGTCGCGGGCAGTCGTTCGCCGATCACCCGGTACACCGGGCGGCCGGTGAGCAGCGAGTGTCCGCCGTCCCGGCCGGCCAGATCCCCGACGGTGTGCAGCCAGCGCAGCCACTCGGGGTCGGTCAGGCCGCGCCGGGCGCGTAGTTCGTCCAGTCCGGTGGGTGTGACCCGCCCGCCGCCGAGGGTGTCCGCGGCATCGCCCGGGAGCGCCTCGCCGGCGGCGAACACCGTTGCGGAGACGGCCAGGAGCAGGAGCGCCGCGCGCAACACGGCCCCGAACAGCCGAAACCGTGGCCGCCGAGGTTGTGGCGGTCGGGCCCGAGGCGGCAGGGGCCGTGGCTGTCGGCGCCATGGCCGCGGCCATGGCGTCGGCCGACGGGAACGCGACTCGGGCGCACCGGCGAGCGGCTTCCGGGACGGGCGGATCGTGATCATCGCCTACCGGGCCATCCAGACCGAGTCCAGGAGAAAGCGTCCGAACCCCGGCGTGGTGGGCATCCCGTGCACGGCCGCGGAGGTCAGGTCGAGCCCGTCCCCCAGACCCCAGACGAGATAGCCACCGTCCGCCCACAGTTCCTTCTGGAGTGCGCCCAGGTGCGTCTGTCGGGCCTGGTCGTCCCGGTTGCCCATCGCCTCGCGGAAGCCCGCGTCCCACCCGGGTCGCCGCCAGGCGCTCTCGTTGCCGGGCGAGGTCGACAACAGCGTGACGCGTGCGACGTCGGTGAACGGAATGCCGCCGAAGTAGCCGGTGTAGAAGTCGGCGGTGCCCCATACCGCGGTGAAGTAGGTGTCGGGCGGCTCGTTGCGGACGGTGACCACGACGCCGATGTCGGCGAGTTGGCGGGCGTACAGGGCCGCCGCGGTGTCCATGCCCGGGTAGGAGGTGGTGGTGCGCAGCGTGACACGCAGTCCGTCCGGGTGTCCCGCCTCGGTGAGCAGTTGCCGGGCTCGGACGAGGTCTCGGGGACGCTGGGCGAGGTCCTTGGGGTACGCGGGGTCGTACGGCGTCGGGAGGTCGTTGCCGATGCCGCCGAAGCCCAGGAAGACGGTGTCCACCAGGGCCTTGCGGTCGGCGGCGAGCTTGAACGCCTCGCGCACACGGGGGTCGTCGAAGGGCGCCCGGTCCAACCGCATCACGAACGGGTAGGCGGTGACGCCGGTCCTGCGGACCACCCGGGCACCGCTCCCGGCGGTCTTCGCGGCGGCGGGCCCGACGCTGCCGGCCGCATCGACCTGTCCGGAGGTGACGGCCGCCGCGCGGGCCTGGGGGTCGGCGACGGCCCGAATTTGTACTCGGTCCGGGTGCGGACGCGAGCCCCACCATTGGGGGTTGCGGCTCAGGGTCGCGGTCTGCGCGTCGGCCGTGTCCAGCCGGAAGGGTCCCGAACCGGGGGCGGGGCGGGCGAAGTCGGTGGTGCCGTCGGGTACGACGAAGGTGACGGATTCGAGCGCCTCGGGCACCAGGGCATCGGGGGTGCGGCTGACCAGGACCACGGTGTGCTCGTCCGCGGCGGAGGAGGCGTCCGTGTCGAACTGGGCGAGCCTGCCATAGTTTTCCGCGGCCTTGCCCTGGATGCGGCGCAGCGAGTACAGCACGTCCGCGGCCCGCACCGGGCGCCCGTCGGTGAACCGCGCGTCCGCGCGCAGGTGCAGCGTCCACCGGGTCGCCGACGGGTCGGCGTCCCAGGATGCGGCGAGGCGCGGTGCGGCGCGGCCGTTGCCGCCGGGCACGGTCAACACGTCGTACATCAGCGCGAATCGCTGCACGTCGGATTCGTTGGCCAGTCCGCCGTGCGGGTCGTTGCTCGCGGTCGCCGGGCTGCCGGCGAGGGCGTAGCGCAGCGTGCCGCCGTCGCGCGGCGCGCCGGTGGGGGCGGCGGCCTCGGGGGTGGGCGTGTCGGTCCGGGTGGAGCAGGCGGCCAGGATGCAGGCCGCGGCGGCGAGATGAACGAGGTTGCGAGCGGAGCGGCGTGGGCCGGTCGGCCGGGATCGGGCGATGCGCATGGGGTCCTCGGGGTGATGGAACAGGGAACGGGAAGGCGACACGCGGGCGGGGGCGGGCGTTGCTCCCGCAGCCTCTCCCGCTGCCGGCCCTCGAAGGCGACGCGCGGGCGGGGGCGGGGGCGGGCGGGAGCGGGGTGTGACCTGCGAAAGCGGTCAGGACCTCGGGCGCTCGGCCGCCGCGTCGGGTTCGGCCGCTGCCGGAAGGTCGCGCAGCGCTCGGTCCACGAGCGCGACGAGGTGGCCGAGTGCGGGTTCGCGCAAAAGGGCGTAGTGGTGGGCGTCGACGTCGACGCAGCGCGGTGGTGTGCTCAGGAAAGGCGTCCACCCGAGGTCGGTTCCGCCGGGAACGTCGTCCACACCCATGCCCGTTCCGCTGTTTCGCGGCGAGCGTTGCCCGGCGCGCACGATGAGCGTGTCGGTGCCGGCGTCCTTCAGCGGGTGGGCCGTATGCAGGCCCAGCAGGCGCAGGTGGCGGGTGAACACCTCGATCCGCTCGGCGGCCGTGTCCCGGGCGCCGAGCAGGCCGGCCGCGCGCAGTCGGCGGGTGGCCTCGGGGATGCGCTCGGCGGGCGGCAGCGCGGTGAAGCCCGCGTCGGAACCTGCCGGGTCGGGGTCCGCTCGGTCGAGGTTGGAGTCGAGGTCGAGGTCGAGGTCGAGGAACGCTTCGAGGGAGGCGAGATAGCGCAGGGTCGGTTCGGTGTCGCGGGTCTGGTCCGCTTCCTCGGGGAAGGTGCGGATGTGGTCGGGCAGGTTGGCGTCGAGCAGGACGAGCAGTTCGACGCGCTCCCCGGCGGCGTGCAGTCGGCCGGCGATCTCGTGGGCGAGGATGCCACCCATGGACCAGCCGCCGAGGGCGTACGGTCCGCACGGTTGGCGGAACCGGATCGCCCGGAGGTGCCGTTCGACCAGCGCCTCCGCGTCGACGGGGGCTTTCGCCCCGACGAGTTGCGGGTCGGTCAGGCCGATCACCGGACGGTCGGTGGTCAGCCTTCGGGCCAACTCGCCGTAGCACAACACGTCACCGCCGGAGGGATGGATCAGGAACAACGGGCGCGGGTGCGCGCCGGCACGCAGCAACAGGGCCACGTCGTCGGGGTCCTCGACCCCGTCGAGTGTCGTTGCCACGCCGTCGGAGTCGAGTTGCCCTCCCCACGCTCGCGGATCGTCCGCGAGTCGACGCACCGTCGCCACGTACCGCGTGAACGCCGCGTCCACGTCGGCCGGTTCGAGGATCGTCTCCGCGGCGTCCCATTGCAGCAGCAGGGCGCCGCCCTGCTCGAACGCCTGGTGGTCCAGCCACACCTGCGGCGTCTGGCTCACGCCGTGGACCGGAGTGCCGACCCAGTCCAGGTCGTGGCCGCCGTCGAGGACGTCGGCCAGGCCCAGTGCACTGGTGAACACGACGGGGGCGGCGTGCAACCGCCCGGTACGGGCGGCTTGTTCGGCCAGGACGTCCAGGGCGCCGAAGTCGCGATGGTCCAGGTCCGCGAACAACCGCCGCTGCGTCGTCGCGGCTCGTGCGGCGAACGTCGGGGTCGGCGTGGGGTGTCGGCTCTCGTGCAGCAGCAGCGTGGTGAAGTCGCCGACCACACGGTCCACGTCGCGGTGGATCGCGGGTCGGTCGAACAGGGTGAGGTTGACGCAGAACCGGTCGCTTCCGGACCAGTGGGCGAGGGTCTCGGTGTAGGCGGCCAGGAGTACCGCGGTGGGTGTGAGGCGTCGGCGGGCCGCCGCGTCGCGCAGTCGGCGCCAGGTGTCGGGGGCGAGGCGGGCGGAGCGGCGGACGAATCGGGGCGGCTGCTCCGTCGTCGTCCCCGTGGTGTGGGCAAGGGCGGGCGGTCCCGGGAGGTCGGCCAGTCGTGCACGCCAGAATTCGGCGGCGGCATCGAACGCGGGTCCGCTGCGGCGGGCCTCCAGGGCTGCCGCACAGGTGGCGAAATCGAGTCCCGGGAGCGGAAGTTCGTCGTGCGGATGGTCGTGGAAGTGTTTGATCTCGCGGTCCACCAGCAGATAGCTCGCGGTGTCGCAGACCAGCACGTCGAACCCGGTGAACAGTCGGATCGCGCCGTCGGACAGCCGGGCGGCGGTCACCTCGAACAGCGGCCAGCGGTCGGGACGTGGTGCGCGGTGGGAGAGCCTGGCGCGCAACTCGACCAGTTCGGCGTCGCGTTCGGCCGGGTCCAGGCGGGTGAGGTCGTGCACGCGGATGCGGTAGCGGGGCACCCGGTCCAGGATGCGGTTGCGGCCCTCGGGCGTGATCACGGCGCGCAACATCGGGTGCCGGGCGATGACCCGGTTCAGCGCCTCCTGGTAGCGGTGCACGTCCAGGTCGGGGCAGTGGTGTTCGAGAAAGAAGTGACACGCGGTCCCACCGTGCCGATAGCCTCCGCCGCCCCCGACCCAGTAGGCATGCTGGACGCGCGTGAGCGGGAAGTCCCGCACCACGGGCGACGCAGCCGACCGAAACGGCTCGGGAACGGTCGAGAGGTCCCGGGCTGCGAGCGACGCATCCGGTCGAGGCCCCTCGGCGCGCGGGGGAAGGTCGCCACTCGCAGGCGATGGAGCCGATCGGAGCGGCTCGGAGCCCGGGGGGAGATCGCCACTCGCGGGCGACGGAACCGATCGGAGCGGCTCGGTATGCGGCGCGCCGTCCCCCGCCACGACCGGTGCATGCGATGCGGACGGTTCGGGCGGCTCCGGCCGCGTCGTGCTGTTCGACTCGGTGCGGTCGAGGAGATGGGCCAGGCCCGCTGCGGTGGGGTGGTCGAGGAGGTCCGACAGGCGCAGGCGCACGCCGAACGCGTCGTGTACGCGGGCGAGCATGCGAGTCGCGAGCAGCGAGTGTCCGCCGAGCGCGAAGAAGTCCGCGTCCGGGTCCGCGACGGCGAAACCGAGCAGGTCGGACCAGATCGCCGCCATGGCGTGTGCTCGCGGATCCGTTCGGCGGTCGGAATCGCATGCGTCCGGCGACGGATCCGCCGGTGTGGGTACCGCGGTGGGCGCCACGGTTGGTGCCGGTGTCGCATCGTGCCGCAGCCGGGCGGCCAGGTCGGCCGGGGAGACGGCGACGACGCTCGGGGCCGTGTCGTCGGCTGCCGCGGCGAGCAGCAGGTCCAGGGCGCGGGTACCGTCCTCGGCGCCGAGCGAATGGGCTGCGGCCACGACGCGTTCGCGACCCGCGGGTCCGACCCGCCAGCCGTCCCAGGCCGCGCAGAGCCAGGTGGTGTGGTCGTCGCTGTGACGCGCGGAGATCGCTTCCAGTGCCCGATTGGCGGCGGCGTACGGGCCCAGGCCCAGGCCGCCCACCGCCGCGGTGGCGGAGGACATCGCCAGGACGGTCGGCGGGCGCAGCGCCTCGGGGAGCTCGCCGAGGGCGATGCGCAGGGCGTCGGCGGCGCCGACCTTGGCACGTACGTGCGCGGCGATCGTCGCCGGGTCGCTCGCACGCAGCGGTGCGATGCCGGCGGAGGCGACGACGCCCGCGGCGTGGACGACGAGTCGAGGGCGGCCGTGCCGTTCGCCCAGGTCGTGCAGGAGTCCGTGCACGGCAGCCGGGTCCGCGGCATCGCAGACGGCGATCTCGACGCACAGGCCGCGCAATCGCAGGTGATCGAGCCACGCCCGACGGCCCGCCGCGGTCCGCTCGGGCGCGGAGCCGTCGGGCGCGGAGCGGTCCGACCCCGTGCGGCCCGACCCGGAGCGGTCCGACCCGGAGCGGTCGGGCACGGTGCGAGCGCGTGCCACGCCGTGCGATTCTGTGCCGTCCGACGCCGTCCGGTTCAAGGTCGCGCCGCCGGCCGACAGCTCACGGTGCGGCGCCGGGTGATCCGCCGCGGTCCGGTCCGACACCGTGCGGTCCGACGGCGATCGATCCGGCTCCGCGTCGTTCGACGCCGCGCGGACCGACGCCGAGCGGGTCGCCGCCGACCGGTCCACGGTGATGGGTTCGGGTGCGGAATCCGGTCGCGGCGTGGCCTCCTCCGGGTTCGGGATCCCGGTACGGGAGGTGAGCACCACTCGGGCCCGGTGGGTGCGGGTGAGGTGTTCGGCGAGGGTGAAGCCGACGTCGCCCAGGCCGCCGAGGATGACGATGGTGTCACCGGGGTCGATGGCCGGCGTGCGGTCGGTGGGATGCCAGGCGGCGAACGAGCGCACCCGGCGGGTCCGGCCGCGCACGGCGACCTCCCGCGCGTTGTCGCCGGTCCGCAGGTCGGCGGCCTCGCGGGCGAGGGCATGCATCGGATCGTGCGCACCGAGGTCCAGTGCGCGCCAGCGCAGGCCCGGGGTCTCCTGGGCGAGTACCCGCGGCAGCGCGCGGATCGCGGCGGCGGCCGGGTCGAACGCGTCGGTGTGCTCGACCCGTTCACCATTTCGGGTGAGCACGATCAAGCGGGTGGGGGCATCCGCACGATCCGCCAGGCCTGCGGCGAAGCGGGCGAAGGCGGCGACGGCGGCTGCCACGGCCGCTTCGCTGCCGTCCGCTACCGGTGCGGCGTCGTGGACGAAAACCGCTCCCGTGCACGGGCGTTCGTCGTCGATCGTGGCGGTTTCGGCGCCGGCGGCTTCGAGGGCGCGGCGTACCGCGTGGGCGGGGTGCTCGGGCCGTGCCCGCTCCTCTTGCTCGGGCGGGCTCGTCGTAGCCGAGGTGTGGTCGGCCACGATCCAGCGTTCGCCGTTCAGCATGGCTGCGACCGGTGGTGCGCTCTCGTGCCAGACCGGGATCTGGAGGAGCAGGTCGCGGTGCAGCGGCGGCCGTTCGGCGGATGCGGGTTCGATCCACAGTCGGCGGCGGCGGGTGGGGTGGCCGGGCAGGACGACGCGGCGGCGTCCGGGACGGTGCAGCGCGCGGGCGTCGAGGTCGATGCCGTGGGTCCACAGTCGCCCGGCGGCGCTGAGCAGCGCGGCACGTTCCGTGCCCTCGCCGGCGGCGCCGAATCCGACCAGGGCGGCGAGCAGGGCGGGCGGCTGTTGTCGCCGTGCGGCCAGGGCGAGTTCGCTGCCGGGGCCGGCTTGGAGCAGGATGCTCGGCTGCCGCCCCACGGCGGTGCGCAGCGCGCGCGAGAACAGCACGGTGGAGCGCAGATGGCGTACCCAGTGCTCCGGGTCTGCGCGTTCTTCGGCACGCAGTTCCTCACCGGTGACGCTGGTGACCAGCGCAATCGTGCCCGGCGCCGGGTGTACGCGGCGGGCGGCGGCGCGCAGGTCGGCGAGTACGGGATCGACCAGGCGCGAGTGGGCTGCCGCGTCCAGCCGCAGGCGCGTCGCGTCGACCCCGCGAGCCCGCAGTTCGTGTTGCAGGGCCAGGATCGCGTCGGTCGGTCCGGCGAGCACGCACGCGTCGGGCGCGTTGACCACGGCCAGGTCCAGTTGCGGATGCCGGCGGGTCAGGTGGCGGGCCTCGGCTTCGGACAGTTGCACCGCGAGCATGGCACCCGCTCCGGCGGCTGCGGCCATGCCGGTGCAGCGCACGGTGACGAGTTCGGCGGCGTCCTTCAGGCTCAGGATGCCGGCGGTGACCGCGGCGGCGTACTCGCCCAGGCTGTGCCCGAGCACCACATCGGGTTCGATGCCCCACGAGCGCAGCAGCCGGGCGGTGGCCACCGAGACGGTGAACAGGGCGGGCAGGCCCACCCGCGGATCCCGGGCGGCGTCGGCGGCGGCGGATCCGCGCGGGTGCGTGAGCAGTAGGTCGCGCACCGGGTCGGCGAAGTGGGCGGTGCAGGCATCGATGGCGGCGGCGAACTCCGGTTCGCTCCGGTAGAGTTCGGCGCCCATTCCGGCGTACTGGGCGCCGCCGCCGGGGAACGCGAGGATCAGCCGCGGGGCGGTGGGTTCGACTTCGCGACCGGTGGCCGCCCGCAACGCCGCGGCGGCTCCGGCATGGTCGGTGCCCACGGCAGCGACGCGGTGCCGCAGCGCGGGGCGGCCGCTGTGCAGGGTCGCGGCAATGTCGGCAAGAGCGTGCGGCTCGGCAAGCCCGGCGGGGCCGGTCCGGACTCCGGCGCGGCGGGCAGGGTCCGCCGGGTCCGTTTGCACTCCGGCGCAATCCGCATGATCGGCGGGGTCCGGCGGGCCGGAAGGGCCGGTCGGGCCGGTCGGGCGGCCGGTGGGGACTCCGGTGCGGTCCTCAGGGCAGGCCGGGAATCCGGCGCCGCCCACGGGGTCGGCAGTCTCCGCCGAATCCTCGGCGCGGTCCGGAGGTTCGGCAAGGTCAGCCGCAAACTCTGCCCGGCCGGCAGGGACCGCAGACGCCGCCAAAACCTCGACACGGGCCGCAGGTTCGCCGAGGCCGGCCAAATCCTCGGCCCGGGCCGCAGAGTCCGCAGGCGCCGCCGCAACCTCGGCGCGGTCCGCCGATTCGCCGCAGGCGGTCAGGACGTCGGCGAGGGCCTCGACCGCGGTCGGCAGTGCGGCGGCGGAGTGCGCGGACAGGAGGAGGAGTTGCGGGCGGGGGTCGGGCGCGGACGCCGTGCGTGGCGGGGCCTGGCCCAGGACGATGTGGCAATTGGTGCCGCCGATTCCGAAGGCGCTCACGCCGGCGTGCCGTACGCCCGGCCAGGGTCGGGTGGCGTCGGCGAGGGTGAACGGCGAGTCGGCGAGGTCGAGTGCGGGGTTGACCGGGTCGCAGTGCAGGGATGCGGGGATGACGCCGTGGTGCACGGCGAGGACGGCCTTGACGAAACCGGCGATGCCGGCGGCGGAGTTGGTGTGGCCGATGTTGCCCTTGACCGAGCCCAGGGCGCACCATGCGGGGCCGCTTGCGCCGAACACCTTGCGCAGCGCCGCTACTTCGACGGCGTCGCCGAGCGGGGTGGCGGTGCCGTGTGCCTCGATGTAGCCGATCTCGGTGGGTTCGAGGCCGGCGACGGCGAGGGCTTCGGCCACCGCGCGGGCCTGACCTCGGGGAGAGGGTGCGGTGAACCCGACCCGGTCGGCGCCGTCGTTGTCGACGGCGGATCCCAGCAATACGGCCAGGACGCGGTCGCCCGCCGCAACCGCGTCCTCCAGGCGGCGCAGCACGACCGCGCCCACGCCCTGGCTGTGCACGATCCCCGTGCCGCGAGCGCTGAACGGGCGTACGCGCCCGTCGGCGGAGAACATCGCGTCGGGCACGTGCAGATAGCCGCGCCCCTGCGGCACGATCAGCGAGACGCCGCCCGCGAGCGCGGTGTCGCATTCGCCGGCGAGCAGCGCCTGTGCGGCGACGTGCACGGCGACCAGCGACGTCGAGCAGGTGGTGTTGATCGCCAGGGCGGGACCGGTGAGGCCGAGCCGGTGCGCGACGTGCAGCGGGAGGTAGTCGGCGACGCCGGCCATGGCGGCCTGGAGGCTGCCGATCGGGTCGGCGCCGGCGCCGGTGGGGTCGTGCCGGTCGCGCAGGTTGTGGGCGAGGTAGGCACTGTGTGCGGATCCGGCGTAGACGCCGACGACTCCCGCATCGGCGCCTTCCCCGTGTCCGGCGTCGTCCAGTGCCTGCCGGCAACATTCCAGGAACAGGCGCTGCTGTGGGTCGGCGAGAGCCCCTTCGGCCTCGGTCATGCCGAACAGGTCGGGGTCGAACAACTCCTGGCCGTCGATGACCGCGCCGACCGGAACGTACCCGGGGCGGCGCAGCAGTTCGGCCGGGACGCCGCGGTCGGCGAGTTCGTCGGGGGTGAACCGGGTCAGACCTTCCCGGGCGCCGAGCAGGAGGTCCCAGTAGGCGTCGGCGTCCGGTGCGCCCGGGAAGCGGCAGGCCAGGCCGACGACCGCGATGGCCGACGGGGTGGCGGGATCGGGATGGCTCATCGGGAGATCTCCTGGGCGCGGGCACGGGCGGTCAGCCGGGACTGGCGCCCGGGCGCGGCGGCATTCGTGGCGGTACGCGCGGCAGTACTCGCCGCGATACTCGCGCCGGTGTTCATGGCGGCATTCGCGGCGACATCCGCAGCGGTATTCGCACGGGTGCCCGTCGTGGTGCTCGCGACCGTCGGGGTGCGGGGCTCCGCTGCCCCGCGGACGATCCGGGTCGCAAGGGCGTGTGCGGTGGGGTGTTCGAACAGGTCGACCACGGCGAGGTCGCCGGCGCCCAGGCCGCGGAGTCGGCGGTGGGCGCGGACCAGGTCGAGCGAGGAAGCACCCAGCACGAAGAACGACGTGTTTGGTTCGACAGGTCGATCCAGCAGTTCGGTGAAGACGCCGACGACCGTGTCCAGCGTGGCCGGGTCGATCCGGGCCGACCGGGTGTTCGACGCGGGCGTACCGGCGGTCGGCTCGATGGTGCCCGTGGCCGACGCAACGGTGCCCGCAGTCGGCGCAAAGGTGTCCGCGGTCGGCGCAAGCGTGCCAATCCTCGGCCCGGAACCCCCAACCGCGGTGTCGTCCGTACCGCGCGGAGTCGGGTCCGCCGGGATCCGGAAGGCCGCCAGAGCCCCGGCGCCGGCGGTTTCCAGCGTCGGCGTCGGGTCGTGTTCGTGCGCCTGTTGCCGGCAGGCCTGGGCCCAGTCCGCCGCCGCGTGCAGCGCGTCGAGCGGGTCGAGCTGCGCGCCGTCGGCCTGACGTACCGTCAGGATCGGTTCCAGGCCCAGTCGGTGGGCGTGCTCCACGGCTTCGCGCAGCCAGGCGGTGGGGTCGAGGCGGGCATCCGGCCCCGATAGCTCCGGGGCGTGGGACGATGCGACGACGTCGGCCGGGTTCGGGCCGGGTTCGGCCAGCGTTGCGTGGTCGATCTTGCCGTTCGCGGTGACCGGCAGGCGGTCCAGGACGACGTAGCGCGTCGGGATCATGTACGCGGGCAGTCGTTCGCGCAGCGCCCGGGTCCAGCGTCGTTCGGTGTCGGCGTCGGGGCGCCGGCCGTGTTCGGGCACGACATGGGCGATCAGCCGCAGTCGTCGGTCCGCCGTGCGTACGGCCGAGGCCACACATTGGCGCACGCCCGGCTCGCGGCCCAGGACCGCCTCGATCTCGCCCAACTCGATCCGGTGACCGCGGATCTTGACCTGGCGGTCGACCCGGCCGAGGAATTCGATCGTCCCGTCCCGCCGCCAGCGGCCCAGGTCCCCGGTGCGGTACAGGCGTTCGCCGAGCTGCGGGTGGAACGCGAAGCGCTCGTCGGTCTGTTCCGGGTCGGCGACGTAGCAGCGCGCCAAACCGGCGCCGCCGATGTGCAGTTCGCCGGACTGGCCGAGCGGGACCGGGGTCCCGTTCTCGTCCAGGATGCGAAAGCTCTGTCCGCGCAGTGCGCGGCCGTAGGGGATGCTCGTCCAGGACGGGTCGACGCGTTCGACGGGGTGGCTCACCGACCAGATCGATGCCTCGGTGGCCCCGCCGAGGCTGACGAATCGGGCTTGCGGTGCCAGCGCCCGCAGGCGGTCCGGCAGGGTGATCGGGATCCAGTCGCCGGAGAGCATCACCAGGCGCAGGGACCGCAGTTGCCGGCGGGTGCGCTCGGGTTCGAGTTCGCCGTACTCGACGAGCATCTCCAGCAGCGCGGGGGCGGTGTTCCATACCGTGACGGCGTGGGTGTCGGCGAGGTCGAGCCAGTGTTCGGGGTCGCGTGAGCGATCGGGGTCGGGCAGCACGAGGGCGCCGCCGGCGCCGAGGAGGCCGAACACGTCGAAGACCGACAGGTCGAAGCTCAGCGCGGACAGGCCCAGCACCCGGTCCCCGGGCCCGATGTCGAAGCGCTCGACGATGTCGTCCACGGTGGTGCGGGCGGCCGCGTGCTCGATCGCGACGCCCTTGGGCGTGCCGGTGGAGCCGGAGGTGAAGACGGCGTAGGCGAGGTCGTCCGGTTCGGGGCGACCGCCTGCGGGTTCGGGAAGTTCACCGGGGTCGGCGGGCTTCGGGCCGGGTGCCCGGTGCGGGGGGACGATCACGACGCCCGCCGGCCACGCGGGCGCCGCGTCGGGCTCGGCGACCGCGTGGGTGAGCCCGGTGCGTGCGCAGACCGAGGCGACCCGCGCGGCGGGCCAGGTCGGCTCCACGGGTACATACCAGGCGCCGAGCGCGCCGACCGCCAGGACCGCGGTGATCCGGTCGTGCCCCTCGTCCAGGGCGATGGCCACCGGTGTGCCGGCGGCGACTCCGCTCGCACCCAGCGTCGCGGCGAAGGATCGTACGCGGTGCGCGAGTTCGCCGTGGTCCAGTCGGCGGCCGGTACCGAGCAGCGCGGGGGCGTCGGGGGTACGGCGGGCGGCGGCGGCCCATGGGTCGTCCAGGAGGGGGCCGGCGGTGGGGAACGGGTTGGGGGCGGGCGGTTCGTCGGGCAGGAACGCGGGGTCTGCCGCGAGGGTCGGCGAGGTCCAGGCGTGCGGTTCGGTCAGCCGGCGCAACAGCCTGATCTCGGCGGCGAGGCAGTCGCGGATCCAGTCGGCGGGCAACGCGCCGTCCACGCCGTCCCATACGATCCGCAGCGCTCCCCCGTCGTCGCGCACGATGTGGTCGAGCAGGATCTGCGGCGTCTGCGAGATCGCGTACACCTCCTCCCCCAGCCATGCGGTCACCGGACGGTCGCCGTCGGCGAGGCCGATGCCGCTGGTGAACACGACCGGGTGGGCGGGGGTTCCGCCGACGCGGCCGGCGCTGCGCAGCACCTCCACGCCGGAGACGGCCCGGTGTTCGAGGTCGGACCAGAAGCGCCGGTTGACCTCGCCGGCCCACGCGGCGAACGTCCACGGCCGGGACAGGTCGGGCAGCGGCGGCTCGACCAGCACGGTCGTGGTGAAGTCGCCCACGATGTCGAGGAGTTGGGGGTCGTCGGGCCGGTCGAACAGGGTGGTGTTGAGGCAGAAGGGCGCACCGGCGCCGCGTCGGTTCAGAGTCAGAGCGAATGCGGCCAGCAGTACGCCGGTGGGGCTGAGTCCGTGTTCGGCGGCGCGGGATCGCAGTCGGGTCCATTCCGCGGCGGTCAGGCCGTCCTGGTGCCGGGTGAAGCGCGGCGGACCGGGTTCGTTCGCCGCCGCGGTCCACGGCAGTGCGGGGCCCGGCGGCAGCTCGGCCGCGCGGCGCGCCCAGTACACGCCCGCGCGCTCGCGCCGCTGCAACTCCTCCGGATCGGCCGCCCGTTCGCGCAGCACGGTGCCGAAGTCGGTGGTACAGGGCGCGGGCAGCGCGGTGGGGTCGGCGACGAGCGCTCCCCACTGGCGCATGAGGAGCAGCCAACTCGTCATGTCCAGCGCGAGCACGTCCATGCCCACGTACAGCCGCGTACCACCCTCCGGGAGCAGCGCGGCGTGGATGTCGTACAGCGGCCAGGTGTCGGTACGGCGGGTCTGATGCGAGCGCTCGGCGCGCAGGCGGGCCAGGGCGGCGGCCCGTTCGTCGGCGCTCACGGCCCGCAGGTCGGTGCGCCCGATGCGGTAGGGACCGGGGTCGGCGAGGACGCGTTGCATGCCGTCGTCGTCGACGATCGCGCGCAGCATGGGGTGGTGGCGCACGAGGATGTTCCACGCGTCTTCGAGCCGGGTCAGGTCGCCGTCGTGGTCGCCGTCGGGCAGGACGCGGTCGAACTCGTGGAAGTAGAAGGTGGCCACCCCACCGAGGGGAAACGAGGGATCGCGGCCGACCCAGTAGGCGGATTGCACCGGTGTGAGCGGGAACGCGTCCGGGGGCGGGACGGGGCGGGCGGGTGCTTCGGCGGGTCGGGCCGGCCGGACCGCCTCGACGGATCCGGTGGGTGGCGCCGGTCGGGTCGCCGGGTCGCCGGCGAGCGGATCCGGGAGGCGTGCGGCCAGCGAACGGGCGGTGGCCTCGCCCAGGAAGTCGGCGATCGGCAGGTCGGCCCCGGTGCGTTCGCGCAGCCGACGCCGCAGTCGTACTGCCGTGAAGGACTCCAGGCCCAGTTCGGTCAGCCGAACGTCGGGGTCCACGGCGGGGCCGACATCCGGACCGACATCCGGAACGCCGTCCGGACCGGCGTCGATCCCCAGCACCTCGGCGACACAACTCGCGACGGCGGATATCGGATCGAGGTGAACGGGCGTGCCGGACGCGGGCATGGGCTCTCCTGAGCAGACGGAACGAGGCGGAAGGGCGGGGCGTCGGGGCAGCGGGCGGCGGGCAGGCGTCATCGCGCCACCGGCACGACATGGGCCGCAGCCGCAATCCCCGCGGGCTGCCGCCATTTCTATCACTATTGAAAATGATTTCCAATACCGATTGGCGATGGACGCACACCACCGCCGCCCGGGCCGGCCGGGCCGGCGCCGGCCGGGGCGGGGATCATGGGCGCATGCATCCCGTTCCCGTTCCCGACGCCGCCGCCTATCTCGCCGGACGCTGGAGCATCGACCGGACCGTGATCGACGAGCGCTCCGGCGCGCGGGGCACGTTCGTCGGTACCGCCCTCTTCCGCCGAGTCGACGACGAGCTGGTCGAAGCGGAGTCCGGTGAGTTCGTCTGGGCCGGGGTCGCCAACCCGGCGAGCCGCACCCACCGGCTGGTCCCGCGGGTCGACGGCACCGCGGACGTGCTCTTCGCCGACGGCAGACCCTTCCATCACCTCGACCTGCGCACCGGCCACTGGACCACCCGACACCCCTGCGCGGCGGACCGCTACGACGGCGAGTTCACCGTCGTGTCGCCGGACGAGTGGCATCTGCGGTGGTGGGTGGAGGGCCCGGCGAAGACACAGTCGCTCACGTCCGTCTACCGACGCCTCCACCCCGCATCCTGAGCGACTCACGCGACTCACGCGGCTCACCGGGTACGAGTGCCCCGGCTCGACACCGGGACGGGACGCACTCGCACCCCCGGGTCGAGCCGTCGAGGGGCTCGACCCGGGGGCGGGGTGGCGGGGTGTGCCCGCCGGGTGCGCGCGGTCTTCCCGGGCAGGTGGGCCGGGGCCGGTTCCTCGCACGGGTCGGCCGAGGGCCCGTCGCCGCGCAGGTGCAGGTCAGCGGAGGTCGGCTCCCCGCTCCGGTTCCGCCCCGGCGGCGGGCTCCTGCGGGGTGAAGCCGGAGGCCGCCCGGACGATGCGTCTGGTCATCGGGTCCGACCAGGCTTTGGGGGACAACACCTCGATCCAGATCGCGCGGGCGGTCTTGCGGCCGACGTTCTCCCAGGAGATCAGCGTCCGGGACGGGAAGGAGACCGAGTCGCCTTCGGCGACGTCTATCGGCTCCGCGACCTGCGCGTGATCGCCCAGCCCGCCGCCGACCCGAAAGCGCAGCGTCCCGGACATCAGGAAGACGAAGGTCTCCCCCGGGCGCGAGTAGGGGCCGCCGCTGGAGCCGTGCGGCGGGATGGACAGCAGCGCCGGTTCGAGATCGTGGCCGGGCAGGAGGAGTTCCTCCCACTGCACGCCGCCTTCGAGGACCACGGTCGCGCGCTCGTCGGCGCGGACCACGCTGGCGTCGGTCCGGGTGAACGACGCCAGGCTGCTCATCGGGACGCCGAGCGCGTCGGTGATGCGGGCGATCAGCTGGGTCGAGGCGCGCTCGACGCTGCGTTCGATCGATGACAGGTGCGACACGGAGGTGTCCGTCATCGCGGCGAGTTCCTTGAGGGACAGGCCACTTGCCAGTCGGGCGCGGCGCAACCGACCGCCGTCCGCGGGCTCGTCCGGTACCGGGACGTCGTCGGGGCCGCTCAACGAGGTGCGAATGGCCGCGGGGTTCCAGCCGTGCCGCTGCCGCAGGTCGGCGATCCGGCGGGCCCGGCTCACGTGCTCGGGGCCGTAGCGGCGCTGTCCGCCGGGTGTGCGGTTCGGCACGAGCAGGTCTTGTTTCTCCCATGCCCGGAGCGTCTGAGGGCTGACCCCGACCTCGGCGGCGACATCGCCGATGCTTCGCCAATTCATGCTCGGGAGTCTAGGCCGGACGTCGTCCCGACCCTCGACAAACTTACATCGTTACTGTAACTATGGCGCCCCAAGCGGAGAGGGGAAGCCCAATGTCGTCCGTGGATCGAATCGTCTTCGGCGCCGGCTCGGGGTCGGCGTTGGCCAGGCGCGGCGCAGTTCCCGGGTCCCCGACGGTGCTCTTCGTACACCCGGCCAACCTGCAGGCCCGCTGCTGGCGGGCGGTCCTGGCGGCAGTGCCGGACGCGTGGACGTGTCTGGCGATCGACCTGTCCGGACACGGGTCGTCGGCGCGCCGCGACGCGTACGACCTCGCCGGGTGGGTGCGCGAGTGCGTCGAACTGCTGGACGCCCGCGAGGTCGCGGGCGTGCACGTGGTCGGCGCCTCCGTCGGCGCGGCCGTGGCGGTGGAACTGGCCGCCGCCCACCCGGACCGCGTCGAGAGCGTCACCACGGTCGGCGGCGCCTTCCGCCCGGCCGACCCGGCCGCCTCGCGGGAGTTCCTCGCGGCCGTCGCCGCCAGGGGTGCGCGCAACGCCGTACTGGACATCCTGGCGAGCGAACCCGGCCTGGACGAGGTTCTCGTGGCCGAGGTCGCCGCCGACATCGGTGTCGAGTCCGACACTCAGGCCGCGCGCATCTGGACGGCGGCGGCCGCGGCCGCCGGACTCGACGCCGCCCCCCGATTGCGGTGCCCGACGCTCGCCATTGTCGGGGACCGGGACCTGGGTTGTCCCGTCGAGGACTCCCGGGCCTTCGCCGAACTCACCGGCGGCCGGCTCGCGGTCCTCGTCGAACACGGACACCTGCCGATGTACACCGCCCCCACCCGGGTCGCGGCCCACCTCGCATCCCTCGTCGACGGCACACGCGAGCACCACGGCCGCGACCGAAATCCCGCCGCCGGCGGAAGTCCCGACAGCGGAAGCCTCGGTACCGGAAATTTCGGCACCGAAAGCCTCAGCACCGAAACAGGAAGCCGATCATGACCGAAACCCCGTTCGCGGAGCGAACCGCGCCGAAGGCGGACATCGCCGAGATCCTCAGGCTCCACAAGCAGTGGTGGGAGTCGAACATCGGCTGGGACATCGACCGCATGGTCGAGGTGTTCCCGTCCCCGGGCCACGAGTATCTGATGTTCAACTTCAACGGCCATCCGTACTTCGACATGACCGAGAAGGTCGCGTTGTGGAAGTGGTACCGCGAGATCATCGCTCAGACGGGCGGCCTGCGGACCGAGATCATGCGCCTGGAGGTGCGTGCCGACACCGCCTGGCTGGCCTGCGAGTTCACCATCGAGGCGGAGATGCTCGACGGCGGCGAGTGGACCGCGGACTCGGTCGACGCGACCATCGGGCGGGCCACCGAGATCTACCACCGCGACGACGGCACCGGCGCACCCCGGTGGCGCATGTGGCACACCCACATCACCGCACTGCCCGACCCGGACGAGACGCGGCCCGGATTCGCCGACTCCACCAACAGCCGCGGCCTGGGCCGGGTGCCGTGGAACCCGCTCCCGAAGGGCGTCTGACCATGACCGTCGCCGCACATTCCCCGCGTATCTCCCTGGTCCTCGGCAGTTCGCAGAACCCGGCCGAGATCGTCGCGTCGGCCAGGGCCGCCGAACGCGGCGGCTTCGACGAACTGTGGGTCGGCGAGGACTACTTCTACACCGGCGCCATCGCCTCGGCCGGCGCCGTGTTGGCCGCCACGCGACTCCCGGTCGGCATCGGCATCGTGCCCACCACCTCGCGCCATCCCGCGCTCCTGGCGATGGAGTTGGCCACCCTGGCCGGCCTGTACCCGGGCCGGCTCAGGGCCGGGGTGGGGGCGGGTGTCCCCGACTGGCTCGATCAAATGGCGATTCGCTCGAAGACCCCGCTGTCCTCGGTCCGGGACGTCATCGCCGGGCTGCGCACCCTGCTCGCAGGCGACACGCTGACCGTCGAGGCGTCCTCGTACCGGGCCCGCGAGGTGCGACTGGCCCACCCTCCCGCGATCGTGCCGCCGATCCTGGCGGGCGTGGGCGGTCCCAAGGCGCTCGCCATGTCGGGCGCGTCCGCGGACGGGACCGTGCTCTCCGTGCTCGCCGGGACGCGCTACGTCGAGTGGGCGGCCCGCACCGTCGCGGCCGGCGGCGCAGGCCCCGAACACGACCTGGTGGCATACGTCTTCTGCTCGATGCACGACGACGCCGCGGTCGCCCGCGAGCGGTTGCGCGAGTTGTTCGGGCTCTACCTGCTGGCCGGACCGCGCAACCCGATGACCGAGGCCCACGGCATCGCCGACGAGGCCGAGGCACTGGCCGCGCTGGACTTCGAGGACGCGGTACGCGCCATTCCGGACGCGTGGATCGACGACTTGGCGGTGGTCGGCACACCCGCGGACTGCGCGAAGCGGATCGGCGCGCTGGCCGAGGCCGGGGCGGACTGCGTCGCGCTGTGCCTGCTCCCCGACGAGGACGGCGCAGCGCAGGTCGACCGGCTCTCCCGCGACCTGCTCCCGCTGGTCCGGGCCCGGACCGGCGGGTGACCCGTCCGGCGGCCGGGCCGGCCCTCGACCGGGGCGCCGGTCCGGCCGCCGGGCGGCGACGCCGTCCCCGTACACGCCGAAGCGTCGGGGCCGCCGGGACGCCGGCGCACACATCGGCACGGCACACATCAGCGGTCCGAGATCGGAGATCGGGATGACCTATTCGATAGTGAGTTTCCATCCGCACGACGGCTCCCTCGGGTTCGCCGCGCAGTCGCACTTCTTCGCCGTGGGCTCGGTGGTCGGCGATGCCGAGGCCGGCGTCGGCGTGGTGGTCAGCCAGGCCTTCGCCAACACCGACTGGCCGCACGAGGGGTTGTCGCTGCTGCGGGCCGGCGCGACCCCCGACGACGTGCTCGAAGCGCTGATCGCGGGCGACCCGCTCGCCGACTACCGCCAGGCGATCGTCATGGACGCCACCGGCGCGTACGCCTGCTTCACCGGCGGTAGTTGCGCACCGCACACCGGCGTCGCCCGGGGCGAAGGCGTGGCCGCGGCGGGAAACATGCTGGCCTCGGACGAGGTGTGCCGGGCCATGGTCGCCGCACACGACGGTCACGGCGAACCCGGCGATCACGGCGACCCGGAATCGGCGTCGACGCACGCGCGTCGGCTGGTGCGCGCGCTCCTCGCCGGCGAGCGGGCCGGCGGCGACGCCCGAGGGTCGCAGTCGGCGGTGGTCAAGGTGGTCGACGGCGTTCGCGGCGAGCGGCCGTGGCGGCACGTGCTCGCCGACATCCGGGTCGACGACCACGCCGACCCGGTGCGCGAGTTGCGTCGCCTGCTGCCCGTGCACGAAGGCTTCCGCACGATCGGATCCGCGTTGTTCGCCCCTCCCCTGGTCATCGGCGACCCGTCGGGCATCGCCGCGGCCGACGCCCGGGAGATGGTCGAGGCGCTCACGGCGGCCGCGGCCGGCCTGGGCGGCAATCCCGAGGCGGACCTGTGGCGGGCGGTGATCCTGCTGCGCTGCGGCGAGTTCGACGCGGGCGGCACGCTCCTGGCCGAACTCACCGCGGCTCGGCCGCAATTGCGCGAATTCGCCCGCGGCCTGGAACGGGTCGGGATCCTCCCGAGGGCCGAGGTGCGACCGTGAGGCCGGCCCGGGCGGCCGACCCGAACCGGCCGTCGGTCGAGACCTTCGTCCGGGCCGACCGGGTATGCGAGACGGCGGCCGAACTGGTGCGCATCGACACCCGGAATCCACCCGGCCGGGAGTCCGCGGCCGTACCGGCGCTGTCGAACCTGCTGAACGCGCTCGGCTGCGACACCGACGTGTTCACCTCGCGCTCCGGGCGGCCCTCGGTGATCGCCCGGTACGGCCGCGGCGCGCCGGGCCGGCCGACGCTGCTGATCAACGGCCACGTGGACGTCGTACCGGTCGTCGAGTCGGACTGGACGGTGCCCCCGTTCGACGGTCTCGTGCGCGACGGGCGCCTGATCGGGCGCGGCGCGGCGGACATGAAGGGCGGCATCGCCGCGGCGATCGAGGGACTGCGCGCCTGCATCGACTCCGGGGTCGAACTCGGCGCCGACATCGTGTTCCACCTCGTCGCCGACGAGGAGACCGGCGGCGATCACGGCACGGCCGAACTGGTGGCCGCCGGTCTGGTGCGGGCCGACGCGTGCATCGTCCCCGAGCCCACCGAGCTGCGGGTCGCGGTGGCCGAACGCGGCTCCTGGCAGGCTCGGATCGAGGTGTTCGGCACCGCCGGGCACGGCGGCGACCCGGGGCGGGGACGGTCCGCGGTCGCCGACGCGGCACGGATCACCACCGCGCTGCATCTGGCCCGGTTCCATGCCCGCCCGCATCCGCTGCTGGGCAGCCCGACGTGCAACGTGGCGATGGTGCGCGGTGGTGTCGCGGCCAATGTGATCGCGCCGAGCTGCGAGTTGACCATCGACCGGCGCACGCTGCCCGGGGAGAGCGCCGAGGACGTGCACGCCTCGATCCTCGCGATGATCGACGCGTCCTGCCCGGACGTCGACTACCGCGTGGTCCCCACCTTCTTCTGCGAGGCCTCCGAGCTGCCGCTCCCGCACCCCTTCGCGGACTTCGTCGACGCCTGCCGGCTCGACGCCCGGCCGGACCGGGACCCGGTCGGTCCCGGCGTCGGCCCGGACCAGGGCTTCGTCGGCCTGTACCTCGGCTCCGACGCCCGCTTCCTGCGCAACGACCTGCGCATTCCCACCGTCGTCCACGGCCCGGGTTCGATCCGTCAGGCGCACGGCGCCGACGAGTGGGTGGCCCTCGACGACCTCACCGCGGCCGCGCGCACCCTCGCCCGCGCCATGGCGGGGTTCGCCGACTTCGCGGCGGACGGTGCCGCCGCCGACCGGAACCAGAGCAGACAAACAACCGGAAAAATGTAGATTCTGCCCCACATGAAGGAGGGCACATGGCTGACCACTCAGGTGCGGTGACAGGCCGGCAGGCAGCAGGAACCGGGCACGCCCGCGGTCCGGTGCTGGAAACCCGCTCCATCGACTACGTCCCACAGTCCGAGCGGCACGGCCGCGCCTGGCATCAGGCGCCGTTCTGGTTCACCGGGCAGTTCGTGCCGACCACGATGGTCGTCGGCTTCGCGGGCCCGGTCATGGGCCTGTCGATCGGCTGGTCGATCACGGCCACCGTGCTCGGCATCCTGTTCGGCACCTGCTTCATGGCCTTCCACGCGAACCAGGGGCCCACCATGGGCCTCCCCCAGATGATCCAGTCCCGCGCCCAGTTCGGCACCCGCGGCGCACTCGTGCCGATGCTCGCCGTCATCTGCGTGTACATCGGCTTCAGCGCGTTCGGCGTGCTCCTGGCCTCCCAGGTCCTGGAATCGGTCCTGCCCGGCTCCGCGACGCTGTGGGCGGTCGTCATCGTGCTGCTCGCGGCCACCGTGGCGATCGTCGGCTACGACCTGCTGCACACCGTGCTGCGCCTGCTGCCGTACCTGGTGGTACCGGTGTTCGCGATCCTGACCGTGCTGGCGCTGATGCACCTGGAGCCGCACCCGGTCGCCCACTCCTCGGCCTTCACCCCCGCGGCGGCACTCGCCCAGTTCGTCGCGGCGGCCGGCTACCAACTCGGGTACGCCGTGTACGTCTCGGACTACTCCAGGTACCTGCCCGCGGACACCTCCGAACGCGGCGTCATCGGCTGGACCTACGCCGGGGCCGCGCTGTCGGCGATCTGGCTCATGGTGCTCGGCAACTTCATCGCCGGTTCGGTGCCGGTACCCGATGCGCTGGTCAACCTCCAGGACATCGGCGACACCCTGTTCACCGGCTTCGGCAAGACCGCCGTGGTCGCCGTCCTGGTCCCCAGCGCGATCGCGGTCATGGGTGTCAACCTCTACGGCGCGATGCTCTCGGGACTGAGCATCGTCCAGGCCTTCCGCCCGATCGCACCGACCGTACGCACCCGCATCGCCGGCATCCTGGCCGGCGCGGCGCTCGCGCTCGCCGTGGCCGAGGGCCTGCCGGCGAAATACCTCGGCAGCTTCAACGACTTCATCACCCTGATCCTCTACGTCCTGGCGCCGTGGACCGCGGTGAACCTGATCGACTACTACTTCGTCCGCCGGGGCCACTACGCCATCACCGAGATCTTCAGCCCGAACAGCATCTACGGGCGCTGGAGTTGGCGCGGTCTGCTCTCCTACGCGCTGGGCGTCGCGGCCCTGGTGCCGTTCATGGTCACCGGCTTCTACACGGGACCCATGGTCGACACACTCGACGGCGCCGACATCGCCTTCGTCGTCGGACTCGTGGTCTCGGGGGCGGCCTACTGGCTCGGCACCCGGGGATTCGACCTCGACGCCGAGCAACAGGCCGTCGAGCGCAGCAAGTTGCATCTCGACGGTAGCAATGCCGTCGTCCGCTCCAGACCTCCCGTCAGCGGATGACCGGTGCCGGGTCGACGCCCGCCGCGAACGCGGAGTCGTCGACCCGGCACACCTGCCGCGGGGCGTCGGGTCAACCCTGCGCGGGGAGTTCGTAGACGTGGTCCGGGGTGATGATGGAGGTGACCGCACGGGCGATTAGGGTGCTCGGCTCGTAACCGTCGTGCACGATGTCGGTGTTGAGCAGGATGACCATCGTGGCGTCCTGCTCCGGCAGGTACATCGTCACGCTCTCGTAGCCCGGCAACGAGCCGTTGTGCCCGACCCAACCGTGGGTCCGGAACAGGCCCAGGCCGTACCCGGCGCCGTCGAAGCCGGGCACCGTGATGAACTTCTCCCGCTCCGCCTGGGTGGCCGGGGAGAGCAGTGTGCCGGTGGCGACCACCTCGGCCCAGCGGCGCAGGTCCTCCAGGTCGGAGATCATCGCGCCGGCCGCCCAGCCCCAACTCGGGTTCCAGTCGGTCGCGTCGGCGACCGCGCCGGTCGGTGTCTGGTTCGTGTAGCCGTGCGCGTGCGGCTCCGGGAATTCGGCGCCCCGGGGGAACAGGGTGTGGTGCAGGTGCGCCGGCCCGGTGACGCGCTCGTGGATGAAGTCGGCGAGGGGCATCCGGCCGAGCCTCTCCACGACGAGTCCGAGGAGGACGATGTTGGTGTTGGAGTACTGGAACTGCGCCCCCGGGGCGAAGACGTTCGGGTGCCGGAAGGCGTACGTCAGCAGTTCCTGCGGAGTGAACGAGCGGGTCGGATCGGCCAGCAGGGTGTTCACGAAGTCCGGGTCGAAGGTGTACGAGAACAGGCCACTGCGCATCTCCGCCAGTTGCCGGATGGTGATGTGCTCCCCGTCGGGAACGCCGTCGAGGTAGGCGGAGATCGGATCGTCCAGCCCGATCAGGCCGTCGTCGACCAGTTCCAGCAGGGCCGTGACGGTGAAGGTCTTGGTCTCGCTGCCGATCCGCATGTGGAGATCGGGCGTCATCGGAGCGCCGGTCGCGGTGTCGGCCACCCCGGTCGAGCGCACGTAGCGGCCCCGGCCGGGCAGCCACAGGCCCACGGTCACCCCGGGGATGCCGGCTTCCCGACGGGTGCGCTCGATCGCCTCGTCGAGGCGGGCCACGAGCGCGGGGTCCAGGCCGTGCGGCGGGCAGTCGTCGTGTGGCTCGGCGGTGGCGACGGCCGCCGTGGCCGCCGTGGCCGGGGTGGCCTGGGCCGAGGGCGCGGTCAGGGTGAGCGGGACCAGCGCGGAGAGGGCGAACAGAGCGGTGGCGAGGCGACAGGCGGGGGCACGGCGCATGACGGGACGTCTCTTCCGGGGGGGGTCGAGGGGACCTTGCCCGACCAAGATCACCCTTCGCGCCGGAGCGGCCCCCGCGCCGCACGAACGCCGCGCGGCGAGTCCACCCGAACGGCTCCGACGGCGTCGATCCGCTCGGAGCAGATCCGCTGTGGGCAGATCGGCTTGGCGTCGCCGTGGGCATCGGCCCAGGGTGGAGGCATGAGCGATGACACGAAGGCCCCGCTTTTCCCCGAGCACACGCGGCGCGAACTGTACGCGCAGCGCGTGCTGCTCCTCGACGGCCCGTTGGACGACGACAACGGCACGTTGCTCACCACCCAGTTGCTCACCCTGGCTGCGGAAGACCCCACTGCGGACATCGCGTTGTGGATCCACTCGCCCGGTGGTTCGGTGCCGGCGATGCTCGCGATCCGCGATGTCATGCGGGTCGTCCCGTGCGACGTGTCCACCCTGGTCCTCGGTATCGCCTACAGCGCGGGCCAGTTCCTGCTCTCGTCGGGAGAACCGGGCAAGCGCCGGGCGCTGCCGCACGCACGGGTGCTCATGCACCAGGGCTCCGCCGGCATCGCCGGGACGGCCGTGGACATCGAGTTGCAGGCCAACGACCTGCGTCACACCCGCGACACCGTGCTCGGCCTGATCGCGGAGGACACCGGCCAGCCCATCGAACGGGTCTTCGAGGACTCGCTGCACGACCGCTGGTACACCGCACAGGAGGCCCTCGACTACGGCTTCATCGACGCGATCGTCCAGACCTTCGACGAGATCGCCCCGCGCGGTGCTCGCCGAGTCGCCAAGAACGCCGGATTCCAGGGAGCCTCGGCATGAGTACCTACGCCATTCCGAACGTCATCACCCGCGACTCCCGCGGCGAACGCATCATGGACGTGTATTCGCACCTGCTCGCGGAGCGCGTCGTCTACCTGGGGACCGCCATCGACGCGGGCGTCGCCAACGCGCTCGTTGCGCAGTTGTTGTTCCTGGAGGCGGACAACCACGAACAGGAGATCCAGTTCTACATCAACTGCGAGGGCGGCGACCCCAGCGCGATGCTGGCGGTGTACGACACGATGCGCTACGTGCGGTCGGAGATCGCCACCACGTGCGTGGGCCAGGCCGTCGCGGTGGGCGCCGTACTGCTCGCCGCGGGCGCGCCCGGCAAGCGCGCCGCGCTGCCCCATGCGCGGGTGGTGCTGCACCAGCCCGCCGCACAGGGACGCGGCGCGATCCCGGACCTGATCCTCCAGGCGGACGAAGTGGTGCGCGTCCGCGCCGACATCGAACACATCCTCTCCCGGCACACCGGCCAAAGCACGGCCACCCTGCGTGCGGACACCGACCACGACCGGGTCTTCACCGCGACGGCGGCAAAGGAGTACGGACTCGTCGACGTCGTACTCGAAGAGCGATGACCCACCCCGCCCGGCGCGCCGGCGCCGCTCCCGATCGTGCCGCTACCGCAGTGCCGTCACGCCGTCAGGGCGAAGGCGGCGCGGCAGACCGCGTTCGAACGGCCCGCCGGGCGGGTGCTCCTCAGGTTTTCGCTCACCGCGAGGGTCAGATCGACCAGACCCACGCCCAGTGCGCCGGCCATCGCCGCGATCATCTCGCTCGACGGCTCCTTGATACCGCGCTCCACCTCGGAGAGGTACTGCGGCGAAACGCCGGCACGGCCCGCCGTCTCGACCAGCGTCTCGCCGCGTTCGTGGCGCAGCGACCGCAGGTGCTCGCCGAGCACATCCCGCCACAGCGGCTCACGACTGGGCGTGCTCGATCGGCGGTGCACCGGCACGGGCGCGGGTGTGCGCTCGGGCCTCGGCGCAGGCGCCGGGGCGGCCCGCCTGTTGTCGTCGGTACGGTGCGAAAGCGGTGGGGCGGTCTCGGCCATGCCTCATCGTAGGCCGGACCCCGCGAGCTTTCCCCGTTGTCCGCCCGCAGCGAAATCCGACAAGGCGTCGAGCTTGGGGACACGGCCATGGCGACTCCCGACCCCGAACGCGACTCCGGGCCTGCCGGATTCAGGAATCGACTCTTCCTGATTGATGCCTACCGTCATCACATCCAAGCAGGCCAATCCGGTGGGAGTAGTCATGATCCTGGTCGTCGGCGCAACGGCACATTTCGGACGCGAGACCGTCGAGGCACTGGCGGCCGCGGGTGCACCGGTACGGGCGCTGTCGCGCACCCCCGACAGGGCGGCTCTGCCCGCGGGCGTCGACGTCGTGCGCGGCGATCTCACCGACGCCGCGTCGCTTCGACCGGCCCTGCGGGGGGTCCGGACCCTGTTCCTCGTCCTCCCCTACGGCTTGGCACCGAACGGGCTGCTCGCCGAGGCCGCCGACACGGGTGTGCGGCACATCGTGTTCCTGTCCTCCGGGGCGGTGGTCGACGGTGCGGACGTGCAGCCGGACGTGATCGCGACCCACCACGCGGGTGTCGAGCGCGCGATCGCGGAGAGCGGCATCCCGTGGACGTTCCTGCGGTTGCTGTTTCCCGCCGTCAACGCGTTGTCGTTCGCGATGCAACTGAAGGGATCCGACGTGGTGCGCGGCGCGTACGCCGAAGCCGCCGCGTCCGTCGTGCACGAGCGCGACGTTGCCGAGGTGGCGGCCGCGGTGCTGACGGGCGACGGGCACGCCGGGCGCACGTACGATCTGACCGGGCCGGCGTCCCTCACCCAGGCCGAGCAGGTGCGGGTGTTGGGCGAGGTGCTCGGACGACCGCTCGTGTTCGAGGAGTTGCCCGACGCGGACGTCCGCGAGCAGCTGAGCCGGTTCCTGGACGGTCCGTTCGTGAACGCCCTGTTCGACCTGATGGCGGCGACCGTCGGCAAGCCCGCGCCGCTCACGGACGTCGTCGAGCGCCTCACCGGCAAGCCGGCCCGCACCTTCGCCGAGTGGGCCGCCGACCACCGCGCCGACTTCGCCTGAGCACACGGGCACAACGGACGGACGGGCGCGAGCGGCCGGCGCGCCCGGCCGGCATGCCCGGTGGTATGCGGCCCGGGTCGGGGGTCGCGCGCGCCGGCCCGGACGACGCCGCGAGTCCGCCCGGGCGATGAATCCGGGCGAGTGTTGGTCTAGACCTTCGCGCGCCCATGGCGCACGCTGGATGCCATCTGCCCGGTCCGACGCCGGTGTGGGGAAAGGGCGTCGGGGCGGTCCGTCCCGTCACCACGTCGACGGAAGGCTCCCCCATGCGCATGCGCACCCTCTCGCTCGCCCTCGTGACCACCGTCGCCGCCGCGCTCGGCTGCGCCCCGTCCGCCGGTGCCGCGCCCGCGTCCACGCGCGCGTCGGTCGTGCTCGTGTCGACGTCGGCGCAACTCAAGGCGGCGCTGGCCGCGGCCGTACCGGGCGACACCATCCGCCTCGCCGACGGCACCTACACGGGCAACTTCCAAGCGGTGAAGGCCGGTCGCGCCGATGCGCGGATCACTTTGGCCGGCTCCGCGAATGCCGTGCTGCGCACCGGCACCGGCGGCGGCAACGCCCTCCATCTCAACGGCGCCTCCTACTGGACCGTGCGTGGCATCACGCTCACCCACGCCCAGAAGGGCATCATGATCGACGCCGCCCGCGGCGTACTGGTGGACTCCGTCACGGTGCACGAACTCACCATGGAGGGTGTGCACTTCCGCAACTCCAGCAGCGACGGCGAGATCGTGGACTCGCGCATCTTCGACACCGGCCGGGACAACCGCGGCATGGGCGAGGGCGTGTACGTCGGCACCGCCAACACGCTGTCCGACCGCAGCGACCGGGTACGGATCCTGCGCAACGTGATCGGCCCCGGGGTGCGCGGCGAGGCGGTGGACCTGAAGGAGGGCACGACCGGCGGCCGGGTCGCGGACAACACCTTCGACGGCACGGGCCTGACCGGCAACAACTACGACGACTCGTGGGTCGACGTGAAGGGCAACGACTACCTGATCGAGAACAACACCGGCCGGAACACCACCAACAACGGGTTCGAGGTGCACGCACAGGCTCCGGGATGGGGCTGTGGCACGGTCTTCCACACGAATCACGCCGACCTGACCGGCGCGACCGGCCCCGACCGACTCGCGATCCACCCCGTCTCGTACCGCCCCGGCTGCCCGACCACGGTCACCGCCGACAACACGTTCACGGGAGGAAACGGCCTGGTCGATCCGGGCGTGCCGGTCATCCCCTGATCGCGTCCTCGATGCGGCGGCATCGCGGCGGCGGACCTCCCGCACGTCTTCGATCGATTCCGGCGCGCGGACAAGTCCCGCAACCGCCGCACCGGCGGCAGCGGACTCGGCCTGGCGATCGTGCAGCGCCTCGCCCGGGCCCACGGCGGCTCGGTCACGGTGCGCAGCACGCCCGGCGTCGGTTCGGTGTTCGCCGTCCGCCTGCCGACCTGAGCGCCCCGGCCCGGAGCGGGGCCGACGGCGCGTTCGGTACGCGGTGCGTCAGGACACGTCGCGGCGCAGGGCCCGACCGGCCAGGGCCCCGGTGGGCCGGCCGTCGCGCAGCGCGGCGGTCCCGTTCACCAGGACATGCCGCATGCCGCGTGCGTAGCTCGCCGGGTTCGCGTAGGTCGCCGTGTCCACGAAGTCCTCGGGCGCGAAGATCGCCACGTCGGCATGTGCGCCGACGCGCAGCACTCCTCGATCGCGCAGTCGCAGCGTCGTCGCCGGCAGGGCGGTCATCCGGCGTACGGCCTCCTCCAGCGACACGATCCCCTCCTCGCGCGCGTAGCGGCCCAGCACCCGGGCGAAGGTGCCGTAGGCCCGAGGGTGCACGGGATGGTCGGCGAAGGGTTCCTCGACCGCGGGGGCGTCCGAGTCCGAGCCCACCGACACCCAGTCGCGGGCGAAGGCGAGCCGGATGTTGTCCTCGTTGCCGATGAAGTACGCCGCGTCGGCGTGCGGCTCGGCGAGCACGATGTCCAGCATCGTGGTGATCGGGTCGGCGTCGCCGCGGGCCTTGGCGATGTCGGCGATCGTGGATCCGGTGCGCACGCCGATGTCCGGGTGATTCGACAGGATCACGATGCCCTCGGCGCCGCCGCTCATCCGCCACAGGCTCTCCCAATCGCCGCCGTCGCGCACCGCGTCGACGATCTGCGCCCTGCTCCGGGGGTCGCCGAGGCGCTGCCGGAGCTTTTCCGGGCCGCCGAGGTGGAAGGGCGGAGGGACCGCGGCCGACAACAACGTGCTGCCGGCCGTGTAGGGGTAGATGTCGGCGGTCACCTCGACACCCGCGGCCCGGGCGGCCTCGATCCGGTCCAGGACGGCGGGCATCTTGGCCCAGTTCTCGCGGCCGGCGGTCTTCAGGTGGTAGATCTCGGCACGCGCGCCGGAGGCTCGGGCGATGTCCAGGAGTTCGTCGACGCCCTCCAGAAGGCGGTCGCCCTCGTTGCGCAGGTGCGAGATGTACAGCGCGTCGTGGCGGGCCAACACGTGGGCGTAGGCGATGAGTTCGTCGGTGTCGGCGTAGCTGCCGGGTGGGTAGATCAGCGCGGAGCCGACGCCGAGCGCCCCGTCCGCCAGTTCCTGTTCGAGCAGTGCGCAGGCGCGAGCGAGCTCGTCGGCGTCCAGCACGCGGTCCTCCAGCCCGGCCACCGACATCCGGAGGTTGTCCGCGCCGACGAAGCTGGCCACGTTGTGGCCGACGCCCTGGGCCTCGAGCTGCTCCAGGAACTCGCGCAGTCGCGGCCAGGACCGGCGGGCCCCCTCGGCCGACGGACCGAGCTCGAGCATCCCGTCGGTCATCGCGCCGGTCACCGGGCCGAGCGAGACGCCCTCGCCGAAGATCTGGGTGGTGACCCCCTGATGGAGGTCGGACAGGCCGCGGGGATCCTGCTGGAGCGTGAAGTAGGCGTGGCTCAGCACGTTGACGAAGCCGGGGCAGACCACGCAGCCCCGCGCATCGATCTCGTCACGGCCCCGGAGATCGCCGACGTCGCCGACCGCGACCACACGTCCGGCATCGATCGCGAGATCGCCGTCGAATGCGGGCGATCCGCTCCCGTCGACGAGGGAGCCTGCGCGGACAACGAGATCGACCTGCATACGGAGCCTCTTCGAGTACGAGTGAGCCGACTTCCCGGGCGCCCCTCAGTATCGCCGCCCCCGCGCCACCCGATCATGGGCTCCGGCACGAGCGACACGTCGAAGATGTGTCCATCCACACGAAGACCGCCGGTGCCGAAGGCACACCCGGGCCGGCCACGCGATCGAGAACTCGGGCCTCGGTCAGGAATGCGATGGAGCATCCGACCGACCGCCCATAGCGTACGGACGTGTGAGCAACCGATTGCGGGAAATCGCGGAGACCAACGCACGCATCGTCGCCGCGGGCGAATACTCGACGCCGGTGGGCGCCGTCGTGGTGGCGCCCGCACTTCGCGCGGCGATCTCCGGCACGGTGAGTCATCCACCGGAGGGACCCGTCCAACCGAGCCACCCGGGCGGCGAACATTCGACGTCGTTCGAGGTGACCGACGAGAACAGCCTCCAGGCCGCCCGGCGCCTGGTCGCGACGGGCATCGGACCGGTCGCGGTGCTGAACTTCGCATCGGCGCGCAACCCGGGAGGCGGCTACCTTCGCGGGGCCCGGGCCCAGGAGGAGGACCTCTGCCGCAACTCCCTGTTGCACCCCTGCCTCCTGGCGGTCCCCGACTACTACACGGCCCACCGCGCCTGCCCCGACCCGGTCTACAGCGACCGGGTCGTGTGGTCCCCCGACGTCCCCGTGCACCGCGACGAGTGGGGTGCACTGCTCGCCGAGCCGGATCGGGTGTCCTTCCTCACCTGCGCCGCGCCCAATGCCGGCGAGGTCCTGCGCCGTGATCCGGGCGCAGGGCGAGCGCATCCGGGAGGCGCTGTACCGGCGCGCCGAGCGTGTGCTGACGGTGGCCCACCGGCACGGCGCGCGGCAACTGGTACTGGGCGCATGGGGGTGCGGGGTGTTCGGCAACGACCCGCGCGTCGTCGCCGCGGCGTTCCACGCCCCGCTCACCGAGGACGGCTCCTTGTCCACCGCCTTCGAAAGGGTGGTGTTCGCGATCCCGGATCGCTCGCCCGACGCGGTCAACCGGGCGGCTTTCACCGGGCGATTCGCACCGGGCGGGCGTGGGCGGGCGGGCGGCGCCGGGTCGGCGGGGCGCTGACCGTCGCCGGGTGGGATGTCCGAGTGCCCGCGACGCAGGGCGGAGGCGGCTCGGAACTTCCGCGAGCCGGGTGGGGCGGGTGGGTTTGCGGGTGCCTACGCTGGCTTGTGTGCGGTGCCGGTGGCCGGAGGTCGTCGATTTCGGAGGCGGATGTGGTGCGTGACGGTGGGAGATTCGACGTCGTCGTGGTCGGGGGCGGGCACAACGGCCTGGTGGCGGCCGCGTATCTGGCGCAGGCGGGCCGGTCGGTCCTGGTGCTGGAACGGCTCGACGAAGTGGGCGGCGCGGCGGTGTCGTGCCGGCCGTTTCCCGGGGTCGACGTGCGGCTGTCCCGCTACTCGTACCTGGTCAGCCTGCTGCCCCGAAAGATCGTCGACGACCTGCGGCTGCCCGTCGAGCTGCGCCGGCGCCGGGTCGGCTCGTACACCCCGCTCGGCGCCGGCGGCTTCCTCGTCGACGCCGCGGACCGCGAACGCACCCGCGCCGAGCTGACCCGTTTCGCCGGTTCGCGCGAGGCCGACGCGTGGGAGCGGTTCGGCGCGGCCACGGCGCGACTGGCCGGTCGGGTCTTTCCCACCCTCACCGAACCGCTGCGTTCCGCGGCCGAGTTCCGCCGGCTGGTGGACGACGATCGGGTGTGGGACGCGGTGTTCGCGCAGCCCCTGTCCGCCCTGATCGAGGCGGAGTTCGCCGACGACACGGTGCGCGGCGTGGTGGCGACCGATGCGCTGATCGGCACGTTCGCCCCGATGGACGACCCCGAGCTGCGACAGAACCGCTGCTTCCTCTACCACGTCGTCGGCGGTGGTACGGGGGATTGGGACGTGCCGGTGGGCGGCATGGGAGCGGTCACCGCGGCCCTTGCCGACGCGGCCCGCGCGGCGGGGGCGCAGCTGCGGACCGGGGCGGCGGTCGGCTCGGTGGATCCCGACGGCGAGGTGCGATACACGCTCGGCGACCGGGAGTTCCGGGTGACGGGTGGGCACGTGCTCGCCGCGGTCGCGCCCGACACGTTGGACCGGCTCCTGGGGAACACCCCCGACGGGCCCGGGCCGGAGGGGTCGCAGCTCAAGATCAACATGGTCCTCGCCCGATTGCCGCGGCTGCGCGACCCGTTCGCCGACCCCCAGCGGGCCTTCGCCGGCACCTTCCATGTCAACGAGGGCTATGCACAGCTCGCGGCCGCGTACGAGCGTGCCGCGAGCGGCCGGATGCCCGCGCTGCCGCCGGGCGAGATGTACTGCCATACGCTGACCGACCCGTCCATCCTCGGGCCGCGGGCCCGGGACGCGGGTGTGCACACGTTGACGCTGTTCGGCCTGCACATGCCGGCGCGCCTGTTCGCCGAGGACAACGAGAGTGCCCGGACGAAGGCGCTGCGCGCGATGCTCGACTCCGTCGACGCTGTGCTTGCCGAGCCGATCGAGGACTGCCTGCTGCGCGACGGCGACGGCAATCCGTGCCTGGAGGTGCACACGCCACTGGATCTGGAACACGAACTCGGCCTGCCCGCCGGGCACATCTTCCACCGGGACCTGTCCTGGCCGTACGCGCGGGACACCGATACCCACGGCACGTGGGGTGTGGAAACGGCCCACGAACGAATCCTGCTGTGCGGGGCCGGCGCGCGACGCGGCGGCGGCGTGAGCGGCATCCCCGGGCACAACGCGGCGATGGCGATCCTGCGCGGAGGCCCGACACGACGGGTGCCCTGACGCCGCGACACTCCACGGGACGTCCCGGGCGGACGGCGGGCCCACCCGCGGCACTCGCGACGTGGCGCCGCGGGGCCGGCCGGCCGTATCGCGGGGCGGGCGCCCTCCGGGCCCGGGCGGGCAGACGTTCGTGCCCGATCATCGTCCGTTCGCGGCGGCGAAGCGGACGACGATCGGGCTCGGTTCGGCGCATGGTTCCGGTCGCGGTCCCGGCAATGGTTCGGAGCGTGGTTCCGAAGGTGGCTCGGGCCGCGGGGTGAGGCGACGAGTCGGGTCGGTCAGACGCCTGCGACCGACTGGATCCAGGAGCGGTACGCCGTCACGTTCGTGTACGCGGTGGTGGTCTGTCGGTCGCTGGTGGAGGCGACGCCGACCTGGACACCGTTCGCCAGCATCGGACCACCCGAGTCGCCGCCCGCGGTGATCCCGTTACCGCGCTGCGCACAGATCGCCGAACCGTTGTACGCGTCGCGGCAACCACCGGTCACGGTCACGTTCGCGACCTTCAGGAACTGCGACTGGCAGTTGATCTCCTGGCCGCACCGTGACGTCGCGCCCCATCCGTAGACCTGGACGCTCTGACCCACCGTCACCGAACCGGGTTGGCCGAGTCGGGAGTAGGTGGCCGAGACGGAGCGGTCGAGCCGAACCAGGGCCAGGTCGGCCGACGGACTGGTGTAGGTCTGGACGCCGTTGGCCACGGTGCCCCCGGAGGTCTGGTCCAGGCTGCCGATGCGGAACGTCAACTGCCCCCCGCTGACGCAGTGTTTCGCGGTGAGGATCCAGGTGGGCGCGATGATGGTCGAGGTACACGTCTGCCTGCCGGCGGAGAACAGGCGGGCCGCCCAGGGGGCGTTCTGCGCATATCCGCCACCGATGATCGGCTGGGGGCCGCCGGCCGACGGCTGGTCGACCGGAACCGCGGACGTGGCGGGGGAGGCGGTGGCTGTGGCGCCGAGGGTGAGCACCATGAGCAATGCGGCCAAGAGAGCGGGGACTATCCTGGTTATTCGCAAAGTTCCTCGTTTCCGAAGACACGCGGCATCTCGCGTGTGGTGTCCAGGGGGTACCAGGATCCCGATGGCGGCCGGCCGCGGGTAATAGCAATCTTCCATGTCGCCGGAGATATGCCTCCGACCGGAATCGGCCGCGCTGCGCGCCGGCGGCGGAGCAGGCGGGACCTGCCGCGGTCGAATTCGATGCACGCGAAGATGCTCCCGGCCCCACCCGCACGGCCGCCGCGCCGCGCCTCCCCCGCCTACCCGCCTCGACTCCGCAGGCCCCATCCTCCTGCCGCCGAACTCACCGTCCAGGCGTGGCAGTTCGGGCCATCTTCACGCGGGTGACACCGAGCAGACCGGCAAGGGGCACCGTGGCGGCGGTCTGGTGTGGGCTCACCGTGAGGCCCTGGGAGCGGATGCGATCGAGGAGGTGTTCGGCCAGCGGCATGATCAGGTGTCGGCCGCGGCAGCGGTCGGAGGCGTGGCCGAAGGGGAAGTACCCCGGATGGTTGTCGGCGTCCAGGTCGCTCCAGCGCTCGGGTCGGAAATCGTCCGGGTCGACCCACAGTTCGGGATCGCGGTGACTGAGCAGCGGGAGCAGCAGCACGTCGTCGTTCGGGCCGATCCGGGAATCCAGGGCGGGAAACTCGGGGGAGGCGACCCGCAGGATGTTCCACGACGGCGGCAGCAGGCGCAGGGACTCCAGCACGATGTGCCGGTTCGACGCGTCGGCGTCGAAGGGCGAGCCCAGCCAGAGCGCGTTGGCGACCAGTGCCGAGACTCCCAGGCACACCGGAGCCGCGACCCGTCGGTACAACCCCAGCGCGTGGTGCCGGTTGTCCGGATCCGCGGCCGCCGTGGCGGTCAGCGCCGCGAGTTGCGACATCGGCGCGTCGGGATCGGGCGTGCCGGGCAGTGCGGCACTCGTGCGGACCGCGGCCCGCGCCAATACGGGCATCGCCTCGAGCCGGCGATCCGTGAGCATGCGCAGTCGCAAGGGATCGGGACGGAAAAGCAGATCACGTAGATAGGCGTGGCCCGCGTGCGGCCAGTTCCCGGAAAGATCCACACTATCGGGAATCGGCTCGTGCAAAGCGGCGCGGACGTCCCGCGAGAGCGCCTGCATCACGTCGGCGGCCTCCGCGCGGGCAATGGATCTTCCGTACAGCGGCTTGAAAGTCGGCCGCTCGAATTCATGGGCGGACCTGCTCTCGAGAAGTTTCTCGATCAGATCCGGGTCGGCGACTCCGACGGTGTCGGCGTCCACTCGAAAGAACTTCACACCGCGATGTTCCCGGAGGAGTTCTTCGATCTTCGGCGAAAAAACCGTGGTCCGGGCGCGCCCGACCGTATCGGAACTCATCGGTGCTCTCCACGTGGCGGGAGTCTCGCGTCCGGTGCCGCCGACATACGGCGACACCGGACCCGAACCCGGGCGGTGAACCGACACTTCGTCGGATCGTGGCGGCGTTACCGCAGGAGTATCGATCGTGCGGCGGGAGCGGCCACGACCCGTATCGGTTCGATGATCAACCGGTTCTCAGCGCGTGTTGATCAGCTGTACCAGATGTACCAGACTGCGGACTTCAGGGACTTCTCGGGCCTGAACCTCTTGGAGAAAGAGTTGACGATCTTGATCACGACAACCTCCAGGTGACTGTGAACCGGCCGAGTCTCGGATGACACGGGCGGTCGGGGCGATAAACCATCGCTACAGAATCCGACTTTCCGATTCCCGTCGCCTGGAAAGTGAATCCCCGGGACTAAAGGCACGTCAATGTGACGTGGATCACAGATCAAAAACGCCCCATAACAAGCCGCTCATATCCGGCCGGCGCTTATCCAAGCACACTCACACGCAGTTCACACAAACCGCGGAAAACTTGTTTCTCGATCTTGCCACCGATGCCGATCGACAGGTCGGCCGGCGGGTCCACCGCCGCCGCGCGACGCGCGGACGAACACCCGTTTTCGGCCGGCAACCATTCCGGCAGCGCACCCCGGGTAGGCGAGCAGGAGCCGCCGGCCAGTCGGTCGGCCCGGTCGGTGCAGCCGGTGCACCCGCGACAGCGGACGCAGGAGTCGCGGCGAACCGAAACGCGCCGGCCACCCGGCCCTGCCCGGTGGATCCTCACGGCGGGCCGACGACGCCGCTCGCGACCATCGCGACTCGTGACTGGGCCATCGGTATCAGATCCAGCCCCGGCGCGATCCGCATCGCGCGACGGATCGTCCTCCCGGCTCCGGCCACGTCCCCGAGTTCCGCGAGGCACACCGCCATCAGTGCGTCCGCGGAGGCCCGTGCCCTCCGATCACCCAGCCGCGACCTTCGTCGATGCCGGCGCACGCGCGAATACGCCTCCGCACTCCGCCCTTCCAACACGTCGAGCACCAACGTCACCGGACAGAACGGGTGTTCCGCCTCGTCGGCGACCGCCTCGGCGGTCCGAAGCAATGCCGACGTGCCGGCCAAGGAGAACTCGCCCGCCAGGAAGCCGACAGCCGCGTAGTCCGCGTACTTGTGTGCCATGAGGGATCGAAACGGGTCGTCCGCCGGAGCCGCGTCCAACCAACCTCGGACGACGTCCAGGCAAGCCGCGTACTCCCGCTGCCGCGCGAACAACATCGCCCGCCCGAGGACCCACCCGACACGATCGTCGCGATCACCCGACAGTTGGTCCATCAACCGGTGCGCCCACCCGAACTCCCCGAGCGCCACCGCCCCGGTGAACGTCGCGCCCCACTCGTCGACCTCATCTCGACCCCACCCGCCGGTTCGCATCCCGCGAGTATGGCGCCCCGGGTTCACGCGCAACGCGGCCGTCCCGATCCGACCGGCGGCGGGCCTCGCCTGCGTGCGGATCCGGGCGGGTGCGCGCGACGCGGGCGTCGGGCGGGTGCCGGTTCGCCGTTCGGGCTCCGAGTCTCCGAACCTCCGGGCGTCCGGAATCAACCCCGCCCGCCGGTCAGCGTCGGGCCGGGTTCGGGGCCCGGCGGGCCGGGTCGCGGGTGGTGGTGGTCTCGATCAGGGCCTCCAACTCGGGGTCGGCCCACGGGCGGTGCGCGGCCAGCGTGGCACGGTGTCGGCCGGTGGCGATGTCCCGGAGGATGTCCTCGGCGGTGACGCCGGGGCCGAGCAGGCGGGTGGTGGCGGGCGCGTGGCCGGTCCAGGCCCAGCGCAGCGATGCGCCCATGCTGTAGACCTCGGCGGCTTCGGTGAGGGTGACGGCGGCGTCGGGCCTGCCGTGGAGGAGTTCGCGCGCGATCTCGGGTGCGGTGGACTGGTCCATGCCTCCTCGGTAGGGACGCGGCAGCGGCAGATCGGGATGGTGGGCGAGGTCGTGGTCGATGAACTCGACCGCGTTTCCCGGAGTGATCAGGATGTTGGCCGGTTGGATGTCGCCGTGCCGCCAACCCGCGGCGTGCAGTGCGGCCAGCAGCGCGAACGCCCGATGGGCGATCCGACGCAGGCTTGCTCGGGTGCCCGGCGTGGCGGTACGGCGGGCGGCGACGCACCAGTCCCACAGGGTGGTGCCCGGCCGCCAGGCGATCGCGATCCACGCACCGTCGCCGAGACGTCCGCTCACCGCTCCGGCAGGGTGCAGTTCCCGATCGCGCAGGAGGGCGACGGCACGGGCCTCGTGCAACAACGCGGCGACGTCGGCGGGTTCCGTCGCGGTCCTGATCTTCCAGTGCCGGGTGCGCCAGGCGGCGCTGTGGTCCCGGGTCAGCGGGCGCGGATCCTCCGCGATGCCCAGGCTTTCCAGGGCGGCGGCGAGCAGCGGGTCCATTTCACGTCCTCGTGGTCCGGACGATCGGTCCGGTCCGGCCGCCGCGCACCGACCCGCGAACGGACCTGCCGCGTGACCGCCGCACGGAGCGGAACGCCGCCGGGCGGTGGCGTGGTTGTGCCCGGCGGCGACCTGCCCGAGGTGCGGACGTCAGTCGTCCTTCTTCCACCGACCGGCTTCCTGGGTACCGGTGTACTCGGCGAGCGCGGCCTGCTTGCCCGCGTGGACCAGCGGTACGCCGTCCGCGGTGACGTTGAGGCCGAGGACGGCGTCGAAGTGGTGCTCGGGCAGCGCAGGGCGCGACGCCCGGGCAGGGTCGGGAGAAGGGGCCCTGCGGGTGAGGATCAGCGGTCGAACCATGGGATTCCTCCTGTCCGTTCGATACGGGCACCGCGGCTGGGACCTGCCGTACTCCGAGTGAACCCCGCGTCGCCGCACATGAACAGCCCCTGCCGGCGGTGGAATCGCCGACGCGCCGCCCCGCCTGCGACCCGCACACGGCGTGGCGAGCCCTGGTGGGGTTGCGGGATACGCAGGGGGCGGGTGGTACGCACCGGGCGCACCCACCCACGGGCACCGCATGCGCCGAAACGGCCGTCGGGACGATACCCGCGGCGGCGGGGCCGGGTGCGCTCCCGGGTACGCCGAGCGCTGCCCGCCCCCGGCTGCCGACCGGGTTCGGGCCCGGCCGCCGCGCACCCGTACGGTCCGCGTGGTCGTCGGGTCGGCCGGGGCGGTACCGACGGCGAACTCGCCGGACTCGATGGCCAGGTGGCCGTGACGGCGGCGGTCGGCGGCGACCGCGTACTGCCGTGCGTGCTGCGGTACGTGCCGGCGCTGACGTACGTGCCGAGGCTGCGCAACTCCGGCCGCGGTGGCGGTCCCCGACCGCGCCGGTCACGGGTGCGGCGGCACGCCGTGGTGCAGGTAGGCGGTGGTGTTCGCGGTCAGAGCCTCGGCGCAGGCCCGCAGACGGCGGGCCATGTGCGGCGCCATGAGCACGTCCCACTCGGCGGGGGCCGCCAGACGCCAGGCCGTGAGTTCACCGGCGTCGAGCCGGATCCGGGCACGCGCCTCGGCCTCGGTGAGGGCTCCCCCGTCGAAGAGGTGGTTCGTGAGGGCGGGCCGACCGTCGGGTTGCGGCGGAACCCAGTCGACGACCAGCAGCCGCCCGGGAAGCAACGCGAGACCGAGTTCCTCCTCGATCTCCCGACGGGCCGTGTCCCAGGGATACTCACCGTGGTCCATGGCGCCGCCGGGGATCTCCCAGTGGCCGTCGCCGTAGGCGGGTTCGACCAACAGAACGCGTCCGCGCTCGTCGTGCAGGATCGCCCCGGCGGCGCCGATGTGCCTGGGCAACGACGCGTAGTACTCGGCAGGAGGTAGATGCGCCATGCGAACGAGGCTAACGCCGCCCGGTGTCCGGGCCGGTCCACCTACGCCGGGTCCGGGTTCGCGGGAGCCCGCCGAAGTTCTGCCCCTCGGGTGGTCGGGAACCGGAGAGGAGGCCGACCTTCCGGTCGGCCGAAGTGCGTCTCAGCGCGTGGCTCCGGGCCCGGTGTCGCCCGTCGCGTCCGGCCCGGCGGCGCTGCCGGTGTCCCGGACTCGGCGCAACGCCCGTCCCATGTGCAGGAATTCGGCCTGCTCCCCGTCGCCGAGGAAGGCGTACGAGGGGTGTCGCCCGCCCTCGGGCTCGGCGGTGATCAGGGTACGCGCGTCCAACGGCACGACCCGGCTGGTGGCGGCCTCGTCACCGACCAGTTCGGCGATGGCACCGAGGGCGCGCGCGGTGAAGGTCAGGCCGTCCTCGGTCTCGGCGATGTCGATCTGCACGGCCGGTGACGCGTAGCGGCCCACGACGTAGCCCGTGTCGATCGACACCGGTTCGGCGGGCGGCGCGGGCGGCTCCGGGACCTCGACGCCGCCTACGGTGCCGAGCAGTTCGCGGACCAGGTCGAAAGCGCCGTACAGGGCGCCGCCGTTGGTCAGCAACGCGACCGAGAACTCGCGCGAGGGCACCACGCGCAACATCGCACCGTGGCCGATCGTGCCGCCGTCGTGACCGATGACGGGCTCGCCGGGCCAGTCGTACAGGTTCCAACCCAGGCCCCACGACCTGCCGAGCCGGCCGTCGCCGACGATCTCGATCTGCGGTTCGCACATCGCTCGTGCGGACTTCTCCGACAGCAGGCGTGTGCCGTCCGGGAGCAGCCCGCGGCGAATGTGCGCGGCGGCGAATTCCAGCAGGTCGCGCGCGCTCGTGGCGAGCATGCCTCCGGAGGGGCCGCCGGCGCGGGACATGTGGTGGATGGGTGCCTTGACCGGGCCGTCCGGTCCGCCGAGGTGGCCGATGGCGGTGCGGTGCAGGATCGACTCGCTCGCGTCGTTGGCCACCTCGGTCAGGCCCAGCGGCGTGAACACCCGTTCGCGCAGGGCCGCCTCCCAGGTACGCCCGGTCAGCACCTCGACCACGCGGCCGAGCAGGTCGAATCCGCTGTTGCTGTACGAGAACGTCTCGCCCGGCGGGAACAGCTGGATGCCCGCGGTCGCCAGGCTCGCCTCCAGGCGCTCCAGGGCGTCGTGTCCGGGGCCGTGGTCGTCGTACAGCTCGCCCTCGAAACCGCCGGTGTGACACAGCAGGTGACGGATCGTCACTCGCGCGGCGGCGTCCTCGTCGACGAGCCGGAAGTCGGGGAGGTACGTGCGGATGGGGACGTCCAGGTCGATCAGACCCTCGTCCACGAGCTGCATCACCAGGGTCGTGGTCCACACCTTGGTGATCGACCCGACCTGGAACAGCGAGTCGGGCGTCGCGGGGTAGCCGGTCTCGATGTCGAGCACGCCCACCGCCGCGGTCACGGTTCGATCGCCCAGGCGGACGGCGATACTCGCGCCGGGTATGCCCGCCTGCTCGGCCAGGTCGGCGAGCCGGGCCCGCAGGTACTCGGGCGTCGGCAGGGACCCGGACGCACTCGACAGATCCGGGCGGCCGGACGACGGCGTGGCGGCCGGGGACGGGGCGGATCGTGCCATGGACGAGCACCTCCTGGATCGGCGGCGGGAGCGCCGCGGTGAGCGCTCACGGTAGGCAGCGCCCAAGACCCCCGGCTCGTCGCCCGCGACGAAGAACCGACACCGAACCTGTACGAATCGCCAACGCCCGGACGGGGTGACGTGCGTGATGCTCGGCGGGGCGTCGCGCACCCCCGCGGATCGGCGGAGCAGGGCAACGAACGGGAGAATCCGATGGACGTATACATCTCGATCGACATGGAAGGCATCGCGGGTATCGCCACGATCGACCAGATCGTGCGCGGGGGCGGCGGGTACCGCAATGCGCAGGAGATGATGACGGGCGAGGCGAACGCGGCCATCGAGGGTGCGTTCGCGGCGGGCGCGGACAACGTCCTGATCAACGACAGCCACGGCACGATGGACAACCTGCTCGCGCGCGACCTGGACCCGCGGGCCCGGGTGATCCAGGGCAGCCCCAAGGCCCAGTGCATGGCCAGCGGCCTGGGCGCGAACCACGGAGTGGCGCTGTTCATCGGCTACCACGCGGCGGCCGGCGCACCGGGCGTGCTCGCGCACACGTTCTCGTCCGACTTCGGGGCGGTACGGCTGAACAACCGCCCTGTCACCGAGGCCGAGGTCAACGGACTGCTCGCGGCCCAGCACGGCGTCCCGATCGGGCTGGTGACCGGCGACAACGAGGTCTGTGCGGCGACGGCCGCGGCGTTCCCCGGGGTGATCACCGTCCCGGTCAAGACGGCCGAGGGGGTGCACGCGGCGAACAGCGTGCACCCGTCCACGGCCCAGGACCTGATCCGGGCCGGCGCCGCGGCGGCGGTGGAGAAGGCCGCGACCGTGGAGCCGTTGGAGCTGCCGGAGAAGTTCGTCTTCGAGGTCGGGTTCCAGATCCCGCTGGCCGCCGAGATCGCGGCGTCCACGCCGGGTGCGGAGCGCGTGGACCAGTTGACCGTACGCTGCGAGGCGCCCGACGCGAACGGTGTGATCGACCTGGTCAACATCTGGGCCACCATCGCCGCGCACTCCGCCCGCTCCCGGCTGCCGATGCTGGCCGTCCGCTAGTGGGCGAGGGGGCGGGCCGAGGGGCGGGACGCGCCCGGTACGACGCGCGGGTCCGCGCCGGACGCGTCCGCGGTGTGCGCCGAGGCGCGGGTGGTCAGTCCGTGCCCGGGCCGGGGCGGCGGCCCGGCAGTCGCGGGGTGCCCGTGACGGAAGTGACCAGCGAGTACAGCGCGTTGTTGGCGGCCAGGAACATACGGTTGAGCTTGGGGCCGCCGAAGGTGATGTTGGCGACGGGTTCGGGAGTGCGGATGCGGCCGATGAGGGTGCCGTCGGGGTCGTAGCAGTGCACGCCGTCGGCCATCGCGGCGACCCACAGGCGGCCCCGGTCGTCGAAGCGGATGTTGTCGAACCGCCCTTCGCCCGGGCGGCATTCGACGAAGACCGCACCCTCGGAGAGGGTCCCGTCCGGGCGCACGTCGAAGACCCGGACATGGTTGGCCCGGGTGTCCGAGACGTAGAGCCGTTGCTCGTCCCGGGACAGCACCAGCCCGTTCGGTCCGCCGAACCCGTCGGCCACCAGGCGCACTTCGGCACTGACCGGGTCGATGCGATAGACGTTGGTCGCGCCGATCTCGCTCTCCGCGCGGTGCCCCTCGTAGTCGGTGGTGATGCCGAAGTCGGGGTCGGAGAAGTAGATCGAGCCGTCCGAATGCACGACGGCGTCATTGGGGCTGTTCAGCCGCTTTCCCCCGAATCGGTCGGCCAACACGGTGACGGAGCCGTCGTGTTCGGTCCGGGTGACCCGCCGGTTGCCCTGTTCACAGGTGACCAGGCGGCCCTGCGCATCGAGGGTGTTGCCGTTGGGGTGTCCGGCCGGTGAGCGGAAGACGCTGACGACACCGTTGGTCTCGTCCCAGCGCAGCATGCGGTCGTTGGGGATGTCGCTCCAGATCAGGAAGCGTCCCGCCGGGAAGTAGAGCGGCCCCTCCGACCAGCGCCCGCCGGTGTAGAGGGTCTCCAGCCGGTCGTCACCGAAAATGCAGCGCTCGGTGCGGAAACGTTCGTCGATCACGTCGTAGATCGGGGTGCGGGCCTCGGACATCGTCTCGCGACTCCTCGCAGCGTCTGAATACCATCCTGGCTCCATGCATGAATACAGAATATGATTCTGCTATGTCAAGATCCGATCGAACCCCATCTCGTGGCGACGATCCGGCACGGACGGAGCGGACGGGTGCTCGGCCGGGGTGCGGCGGGCCCTTGGCGCCGCGGGTGTACTCGGTCGCGGCGTGTTCGACCCGGCTCGCTACCATCGAGCCGCCTCGACCACCGAGCCGCCCTCGATCACCGAACCGCCCTCGATCGGCGCGACCACGGAGGAACCCCTTGGACGACATCGATCGGGACCTGCTCGCGCTGCTCCAGCAGGACGCCGTCCGCACCTATGCCGAACTCGGCAAGGAGGTGGGGCTGTCCGCCGGTGCCGCCCACGAGCGCGTGCGCAAACTGCGGGCGAGCGGGGTCATCCGCCGTACCCTCGTCGACGTGGACCCGGCAGCGGTGGACCTCGACGTCCTGGCCTTCGTCACCGTCGACTCGGTGGCCTGGATGGGTGACTCCGGACCGGCTTTCGCGGCCGTCCCGGAGATCCAGGAGGCGCATGTGATCGCCGGGACGGCCTCGGTGCTGCTCAAGGTCCGCACCACGTCCACCGAGGCGATGCAGGACGTGCTGCGCCGCATCCACGCCATCGACGGGGTCAGCAGCACGCAGGCGACGATCGTGCTCGAGACCTTCTTCGAGCGAACGATCCCCACCGGCGGCACCGCCGGCTGAACCGAGCGCGCCGGAGTCGGTCCGGGTCCGAGTCCGGAGCCCGGGTCCGAGACCGTTCGCGGGCGCGGCGAATGGCGGCGCGCGGGATTGCCTTGCGTCACATCGCCTGGCGATGTGGGAGGTTGGCGGCGTGCGGGATTGCGTTCGCGTCGCATCGTGTCGCGCCCTGCCACGCGGGTTGCGTCGTGGCGCGTCAACGCACGGGTCGCGGCACCTCACGCGCCTCCCCGACGCCGTCGACGCGCGACTCGCCCCCGGGCGGCCATTGCGCATGCCGCCGTTCGCGGAGGTCTCGCGCTCCTCCCGCGTGCGCCCGGCGCACGGCCGCAGCGCCGACGAAATACCGGACCCCGCACGGTCCTTCCCGAAGGCCGTCCGATCACGCCCGGCAGCGACTCGTTTGGTCGAGCGTCCGGTCCGGGCGCCCTCGTCGCCCCCGCGCCTTGCTCGCACATCCGTGCGCTCTGCCGGGGCCGGGCACACGCCAGAAGCATGAGCGGACACTCCCGCAGGCGACCCCGCCCGCACCTTCAGGAGGCACCGCGATGACCACGAAAGCCACCGGAGGAGACCCCTCCTCGGCACGCTCGAAACCCGGGTCCACCGGCATCCCACACCAGGCCGGCACCGCTCGACCGACCCCGCCGAACCCCGCTGCCGCAGACGAACCCGCGGACCAGGAACCGCAGTTCGCGCCACCCGGACGCGACACCGCGGTCGCGCTGACCAGGATCACCACCCGGGCGATGGCGGCCCGTCTGCCCCGACTGATCATCCGCGCGATGCGCCTGGCCTGGCGGGCCGATCCGGGCGCGTTGATCGCGCTGCTCGTGTGCCAGGTCCTCGCCGGGCTCCTGGAAGCCGGCGGCCTGCTGGCGACGACGGGCACGATCACCGCACTGATCTCCTCGGGCGACGTCGCCGACCGCCTGCGCGAGGCGTTGCCCTCCATCGTCCTGCTCGCCTCGGCGGTCGGCCTGCGCGCCGTACTGGGCATCGCCGTCGTCGGCCTGTCCGCGCGGGTCACCCCTCGCCTGACCCGCGAATCCGAATGGCTCCTCCTCCAGGCCGCCTCCCGGGCCGAGTTGGCCGCCTACAACCACCCCGGCTACCAGGACCGCTGGGACGCCGCCGACCGCGGCCTGCAATCCATGCGCGGCCTGATGCCGCAATCCCAGGACGTGCTCGCCGCGTGCGCGTCCCTGATCGCCGCCGCGTCCGTCCTCACCATCCTGCACCCGGTGCTGCTCCCGCTGCTCCTGCTCGGAGCGCTGCCGCGCGGAGTCGCCGCGGTACGCGGGGCCAGGGTCGAGTACCTGACCACGCTCCGCACCCAGGACGAGCGGCGGCTGCTCAACATGCTGCGGTGGCACATCTCCGACCAGCGCTGGGCCGACCAGGTCCGCGCCTGCACCATGGCGCCGTACCTGCTCAACCGCTACTCGATCGCCGCCGAGCGGGTGCAACGCGTCACCCAGGCCGGTGCCTGGACCACCGCGAAGATCGGCTTGGTCGGCGCCGCCGTGGGCGGCCTCGCCGCGAGCCTGGTGTGGGCCACGCTCGCCTACCTGCTCTCCACCGGCCGGATGTCGGTGGCCGCCGCCGGCACCGCCGTCATCGCGCTGCGCACCGTGGGAACGGCACTGGGCGGTCTGGTGGTGTCGGGCAGTCGGCTGTACAGCGTCGGCCTCTACCTCGACGACTGGGCCCGCTTCCTCGACGAAGCCGGCGGTCACGGCATGAAGCGGGGCACCCTCGCACCGAGTTCGCCGCTCGTCGTGCGCGCGGAGAACGCCACGTACCACTACCCGGGCAAGGCGACCGCCGCCGTGGACGGCGTCGACCTGGAGGTGCGCAGGGGCCGAATCCTGGCCCTGGTCGGCGAGAACGGCTCCGGCAAATCCACCCTCTCCCGCCTTCTGTGCGGCCTCTACCTGCCGCACGAGGGCCGCATCACCTGGGACGAAATCGACATCACGGACCTCGACCCGCACGCGGCCTGGGCCCATCTCGGCTACGTCCCGCAGGAGATCGCCCGGTGGCCGCTGTCCGCCCGGCTGAACATCAACCTCGGCCAACCGCGCGCCGACGACGTCGCCGCCCTGGACCGGGCGGCAGCGGCCTCCGGCGCGGACGACGTCATCGCCGGCCTGCCGCGCGGCCTGGCCACGCTTCTGGCCCGGGAGTGGTGGGGCGGCATCGATCCGTCCGTGGGTCAGTGGCAACGCTTCGGCATCGCCCGGGCGTTGTACGGGCAACCCGGCCTGATCTGCCTCGACGAGCCCACCTCCGCACTCGACCCCCGGGCCGAGCACCGGATCTTCGCCGGACTGCGCGGCATCGCCCGGGACAGCGCCGTGGTCCTGGTCACCCATCGCCTGGCCAACGTGGCGGTGGCCGACGAGATCGTCGTGATGGAGTCGGGCCGTGTCGTACAGCGCGGCGCATTCGAGGAACTCCTCGCCGACAAGGACGGCTTGTTCGCCGAACTGTGGCGCCTGCAACAGGACCGCGGCGCCGACCCGGACGGCCGATCGTGACCGACCGCACCGCCGACCAAGCCATGCCCTCGCCCATGCGCTCCGACCCGAAGACCGGGGCCGGAGCCGGGGCCGGGGCCGGAGTCGGAGTCCGGGCTGAAGCCTGGACCCGAACCGAGTCCGGCATCGGGACCGGGACCGGGACCGGGACCGGGACGGTGACCGGCACCCGGACGGTGACCGACAACGCCGCGGCCGCGGCCACCGCCGCCACTGAACGCCTGCCCATCGACGACGAGGAAGGCCCGCTGTGCAGATCGGAACGAAGGTCGAGGCCGTACGGGACCTCGGCGGCGCCCTCGCCCAGTCGATCCCCGCGGGCACCCGGGGCGTGGTCGTCGGGCATCGTTTCGACGGACGCCTCGACGTGGCCTTCACCCTTCCCGGCCTTCTGGGCGGTACCCGCTCGGTCAATGTCTGGGTGACCGACACCGAAGTGACCACGGTCTGAACACACCCACCGCTCCCACGCCGCCCCCGCCCGGCCACCCCGGCGGGGGCGCACCGGGCCGAGCCGGGCCGGGTCAGTCCGGTTCGGCCATGCCCTCGGCCGCTCGCCTGACGGCCGCCGCGTCGTCGGGGCGGTTGTCTTCGTCGTAGCGGTCGGCGAGTGCCTTGGCGGCCTCGATGAAGGTGTCCGGTTCGGCGTGGCCCAGTTCCAGGCCGGTCGTCAGCGCACGGACCGTGAACTCCAACACGTCCACGAGCGCGGCGGGCTCCCGGCCACCGGCCACGGCCGAGGTGTAGGCCGCGTACCCGAGGATGCCGAAGCGTACGTGCGCGGGCCCGTTCTCGGGCTCGTCCTCACGCAGCCGGCCCAGCACGTCGACGGCGGAACTCAGGCAGCGGAAGGCCATGCCGTGGTTGCCGAACGCGGTGAACGCCGCGGCACAGTCCGCGAAGGCGTCCGCGGTCGCGAACGCGTCGCGCGTCGGCCACTCGTCGGCGAGCAACTCGTATGCGGTGGAGGCACGAACCAACGCGCGCCGCTCCTTGCCCTGCACGGCCAGTTCACGGGCCTGTCGGGCCAACGCCCGCCCCCCGTTCCTGGGGCCGAGATCGCCCGCCCGTCGCCCAAAACGCATGAATTCCTCCGATTCGCACCCAGCGCCGACCGCCCCCACCCCCTTCCGACGCACCCCACCCCTTTCACGTTCCCCGGTCGCGGCCGTGCTGCCCGACCCCGACGGGGTGCTCCGGGCGCGCTGGATGGCCTGATCGGACGCCGGCCGGGCTCGCCCCGATTCGGCTGCCGGAGCACGAAGTTCACGTCGTACATCCGCGCACGTGGGGGCCTCGGCGGTGCGCCGTCGCCAAGAATTCACGCCGCATGGGGTCCCGGTGGACCGGGGTGCTCGGGCACGCTGGGCGCGCCGATCCGCGCCCGGGTCCGGGCCGGATGCCGCCAACCGCCTTCGGGAGGCCCTGCCGTGACCGCTCCGTCCGCCCTGCGTCGCACCGCAACCACCGTGTGTATAGCCGGGCTTGCCCTGGCCGCGACCGCCCCCGCGCACGCCGCGCTGCCCACGCCGATATCGGCGGCGACCGCCCGCTCCTACCTCGCCGGCATGACCGCGACCGCCGAAACGCACGGCGACAGCTACGACCGCGACCTGTTCCCGACCTGGATCACCATCTCCGGGACCTGCGACACCCGCGAATGGATCCTCAAGCGGGACGGCGCCGGCGTGACCACGAACAGCGCGTGCACCGCGACCTCCGGAACCTGGACCAGCGCCTACGACAACGTGGTGACCACCAACCCGTCGACGTTCGACATCGACCACCTGGTACCGCTGTCCGAAGCCTGGGCCTCCGGTGCCTGGGCCTGGACCACGACCCGCCGTCGCACCTTCGCCAACGACGTGAACGACCCCCAGCTCATCGCCGTCTCCGCCTCGTCCAATCGCTCCAAGGGCGACCGGGATCCCGCCGAGTGGCTCCCCCAGACGTCCTACCGCTGCACATACGCCCGAGCCTGGGTCCAGGTGAAGCACGACTACGCACTCACCGTCGACTCCACCGAGAAGAACACACTCACCACAATCCTCAACGCCTGCTGACCCGACGCCCCGCCACGTCCCGACCACACCCGACCGTCGCCCCGGCCGACGGCCCACCCACGGCCCCTCACCCGGGTCGCAGGAACAATGGTCCCATCGACCCCGCGCTCCGGCACAGTCCGCTCAGCGATCACCACCTTCCGGCCCTTGCCTGCGCGGCCCTGCGATCGTGACCGGACGACGCGAAGCCGTTCGCGGCTGCGCCCCGAGCCGACGGCGAAACCGGCAACACCGCCTTACCCCCCGTCCTCGCCGGCGACGTCCCACGCCTGCGCCGCCTTCGGCCCGAGGACGCCGCTACGTGACCGGGCACCATCCGTGCCCCGACGACGTGACCTTCCCTGCCCGGCGGCCGGCCGCCCTCGAAGCGCCTACCCCGGGGTTCGGCCGGCGTGCCGGAGGAAGTCGATCACCTCTGCCCGTTCGGCGGCGAGGCCGGCTGCGACGGGGGCAGGCAGCGGCTCGAACGCATCCACCTCGATGGAGCGGCCCGCACCGACGCGGGTCCAGGTGCCGACCGCCAGGCCGTCGGCGCAGACGGTGGGGCGAATGAGGCCGCCACCGGGCCGAACCCGACCCTCGTAGCCGGCGGGGACGGACAGTTCGCGGGTGCGATAGCCGACGAGGTAGTCGTCGTAGGCCGGCAACATCCGCACATCGGGAGTGTCGGAAGAGATCCCGGCCCAGCCCTCGCCGCCACCGCCCGGCGCGATCGGCGCGGTCGGCTCGCCGTCGGCGGTGATCACGCCCGACCGGCGCAGCGCCGTCCAGGCCGTACGGGCCCATGTGATCGGCAGGCCCGACCAGGCCGCGAAGTCCGCCACGTCGACGGGCCCGTGCGCCTTCAGGTAGCGCAGGGCCAGTTCGGCGAGGGCGGCGTCCTGCTCCCGTTCCCGATCCCCGGATTGCGCCGGCAGCCAGTCGTCGAGCAGCACGTAGCCGGCTTCGCCGGCACGTTGTGGTCCCTGGCACAGGATCCCGGTGAGTGCCGCGTGGCGGATCAGGTGGAACGGCGCCTGCCCCCGCGGCGAAACCCCGAGGGTGGCCAGGTGTTCGGTCAACTCGGGCCGCGTGAGCGGCCCGTGGACGGTGAGAACGCGCCGGATCAAGTGGTCCGCCCGCTCGCGCAGGCTCTCGTCCAGGCCGAGTTCGCGATAGCGGCGATCGGTGGCGGCGAGGAGGCGGGGCGCAAACAGTCGCAGCAACCAGCGCACGTCCGCCGCGGCGACGGTGTGCAGGGTCCCACGCATGAACCAGCCGCGGACGATACTGCGCTCGTCCTCGTACGCGGCACGGATATCGTCCGCGCCAATGTCCCGGCCGCGTACCCGGATACCCAGGTCGGCAGCAGTGGCGTCCTGCGCCTGGATGGCGAACACCCGTCGCAGGACCCCCTCGACGGAGTCCTCCCGGATTCCGTCGGCCAGCCCCTGAGCACGGGCGCGCATCCCACGGACCCTCCGCCCCGACCCCACGATCGCCATCCGCGGGACCCTACCAGCGTTGGTGACGGAGATTTCGCACCGAACGCCCGTGCGGCCGCGCACCTTCCGCGGCCCTCGGCACGAAATGCGGTCGGTGGCGCCCCCTGGGGTGCCGGATTCGATCCAGCACCCGCCGGATCGAATCCGGCGCCTCTTCGGTAGGGCCCGCCGTCCGGGCGGCTCTGCGGGTCGCGAGCGACCCGCGTTCTCCCCCTCCCCGGCGAGCCCGTGGCGACCCCGCGGGCATCGGGACGGATTGCTTGGAGCCGGTCATGACCATGGTCGACGACCCGCACGGGATCACCACGACGCGGCGGGAAATCGAATACGCCGCGGCCACATTGGGAGATCATCTGCGCGGCCGACTGGATCGCCTGTGTCGGGCGGCCGGAACGGCCGATCCCGAGGGGCGGTACCGGGATTCGCTGACCGAACTGCTCGGCGCGGGGGCCGACCGACCGCTCTCGGCGCCCGCACCGCCGTCCCGGGTCTCCGACGACCACACGCCGGCGGAGTTCTCGGTGACCTTCCCGGGCGGCGACCGCCCGCGGGTACGGGTGCTGACCGAGCCCGGCTGCGGCGCGGCAACGCTCGCCGAGAACGGTCGGCTTGGCCAGCTGGCCCTGCAACGCACGGCCCGAAGCTGGGACTTCCCGCTCGATCCGCTGCGCCGCGTCGAGACGCTCTTCTTCCCGGCCGCGCCACAGGGCACGTTCGCGCTGTGGTGTGCGATGGAACTGCCGGCGACACCGGGCACACCGGGATTCAAGGCCTACCTGGACCCCGCCGTGCACGGCCCCCAACATACGGCCGACGTCGTCGAGGAGGCACTGGCCCGGTTCGGCTGCGCACGGGCCTGGCCACTGCTGCGCGAGCACGTCGCGGCGCGGTACCCCGACGACGATCGCTTCGCCTTCTTCGCGGTGGACCTGGGCCCGTGGGCGGCCCCGCGGGTGAAGGTCTACGTCGCGCACCACCGATTCGACCTCGACGGTGTGCGTCGCGTCGCCGGGCTGTTCTCGGAGCGGTGCGGCCGGCAGGCGGTGGAGTTCTGCCGTATCGCCGCCGGCACGGATCGCTTCGATCGCCGTCCGCCGGTGTCCTGCCTGTCGTTCACCGGTGGCGACCCCGGGACTCCGGCCGCCTACACGCTGCATCTGCCGGTGCGGGACCACGTGACCGACGACGGCCACGCTCGCGATCGCGCGGCTTCGCTGCTTCGACGCCAGGGGCTGCCCACCGGCCTGCTCGATCGGGCGCTGGGCGCGGTGTCGAGGCGCCGTCCGGTGGACGGGGTGGGACTGATCTCGTACCTCTCCCTGGTGCAGGCGCCGGCCCGGCCCCCGCGGGTGACGGTCTATCTGGCTCCCGAGGCCTACCGGGTCGCCCCGGCGCAGGTCCGCGAGTCCCGCCCGGTGGCCATCCTTTCGAGGGAATCGAGTCCGCGGATCCGGCACGCCCATCCGCCGGCTTCCTAGTGCCGCACCCGGCGACGTTTTGCCCCGTCGCGGTGTTCGGTGCGGTGCGTCGGCGTGCCGCCGGAACGTTCTCGTACCGGAGTACTCGGACGTTTCGGCGGGGCGGCGAGGTGCCGTGCCGGGCGCCGCGACGGTGCAAACGTGGCCGGGCGCGGCACTAGAGTCGGCGGTGGGTCGGCGGTCCGATGTGGTCGTGGCTGTTCGCCCGACGGCCCCGGCGTTTCGGCCCGAGAGGACACCGTGCCTTCCGCACTCATCGGCAGGGACCACTGTCTGGGCGTGCTGCGGTCCCGGGTCGAGCGGGCCCGCGCGGGTCGCGGCGGGCTCGTCCTGGTCGGCGGGGAGGCCGGGATCGGCAAGACCGCCCTGGCGCGCCACATCGCCCACGAGGCCCTGGGCCTGGGCATGTGCGTGCTGCGCGGGACGTGCTGGGACTCCGGTGCCACGCCCGACTATTGGCCGTGGACCCAGGTCTTCCGGAGTCTGCGACGGGAGACGACCGACGACGAGTGGGCCCTGATCACGGCGGCGGCCGGCGCGGCGCTCCCCGTCCTGCCGGCCGAGCACGCCCCACCGGGTGAACCCGCCGCACCGGGCGAGCCCGCCGCCGGCCCCGACCGCTTGGCGATCGGCGACGCGGTGACGACGATGCTGGGCACGGCGGCCCGGAGGCGATCGCTGCTGGTGGTCCTGGAGGACCTGCACTGGGCCGATGCGGCGTCGCTGGACCTGCTCGAATTCGTGGCCCGGCACACCTGGTTCGAGCACCTGCTGGTGGTGGGCACCTGCCGCGAATTCGAGGCACGGCAGGCCGGCCGGCAGCTGCCCGCGGCGGGCGCGGAGACGGCGATCGTACGCCCGGCCGGTCTGAACCGCGCCGAGGTCGCGGAGTTGATGACCCGTACGGCGGGCGCCCGGCCCGAGGATGCGGTGGTCGAGGAGGTGCATCGGCGCACCGGCGGCAATCCGTTCTTCGTGGAGGAGACCGCCCGCTTGTGGGCCGCCGGTCGGCCCGTCACCGCGCTCTCCCCCGGCGTACGGGCAGCCGTTCGGCGCCGGTTGGCACTTCTCGACGACGCCGTCGTCGAACTCCTTTGCAATGCGGCCGTGTTGGGACCGAGTTTCGATGTCGACCTGCTCGCCGGGGCTGCCGGGACCGGGGCGACCACCGCCGACCGATTGTTGACCGACGCGGTGGACGCGCATGTGCTGGAGTCGGTCGCGGACGGCGTGCTGGCCTTTCGCCACGACCTGGTACGCGAGACCCTGTACGCGTCCCTGGCCGAGGACCACCGGTGCCGGCTGCACGCCGCCGTGGTGCGCGCGCTGCCCGCCACGGCGTCCGTCGCACATCCGTCGCGGCCGAACGAGGCCGCCCACCACGCCTATCTCGCCGGCGCCGAACTCGCTCCCGGGACGGTGGTCGACCTCCTCGTGGCCGCCGCCCGGCACGCGGCGGCCCGGCTGGCGAACGAGGAGGCGGTGCGGCACTACCTGCACGCGCTGGAGCGACTGGGCACCGACGCGCCGCGCCGCCGGGTGATGCTGACCCTGGACCTGGCGCTCGCCCTGCAACTCGTCGGCGCCCACCGAAGATCCTGGCTCGCCTTCGAGGAGGCCGCCGCGACGGCCCGTCGGCAGGACCCCGTACTGCTGGGCCTGGTGGCGCTCACTCTGCTCTCGGTCGACGCCCGAGGCGACACATCGGGCCTGAAGGCTCGCCTTCTGCACGAGGCACACACCGCCCTCCCCACGGACTCCCCGAGCCCACGGCCCGCGCCGTCCGCCCTCGCTGCCGCGGCCGACTCCCCCACCCCGTACGGCGATCCCTGCGTCCCCGCGGCGGCGGTCGCCCGGCACGTCACGGCCGCCGCCCGCCGCGACGGTGACGACCACGCCCTGCAGACCGGATTGTGGGCGGCGGTACAGGCGTCGTGGGGGCCGGACATCGTGTCCGAACGCGCTTGCCTGACCGCGGAGTTGAGTGAGGTGGCGCGCCGTCGGGGCGACCGCTGGATGGAACACATCGCGATGTCGCTGCGCTGGGTGGCCCTATTGGAGCTGGGTGATCCGCGCTTCCTGGACCGGCTGCACGCCCTGGAGGCGGTGGCCCGGGCGGGCGGCTCGCCTCGGATGACGCTCACCTCGCTGATCGATCGCAGTGTGGTGAGTGCGTGTCAGGGTCGCTTCGAGGAGGCCGAGTCGCTGCTCGGCGAAGTGCTTTCGCTCGACGGTCCACGGCCGAGCTACCGCCACTTCGGCTGCCAACACTCCTGGTCGATGGCCCTGTTGCGCGGCGACCGCGCGGAGTTGGATCGGGCGCATCGCGCGCTGCGCGAGCACGATCACCCGTTCGCGGATCTGCTGGAGAGCATCGGCGCGCTGGAGTCCGGCGACCGGCCCCGGTACCCGTGTCCGGTTCCCGTGGGCGACGGCGACGGCGCGGTGGCCCACCGGAGCATCATTCCGCTGTGGCTCCGCCACCAGGCCCAGTTCGCCGCCGCGGACCGGGATCCGGCACGGTGCGAGCAGGCACGAGCCGCGCTGGCGCCGTACCGGGGGCGGTGGTTGGTCTCGCTCTACGGATGGGACATCGCCGGACCCGCCTCCCTGTGGGCGGGCCTCGTGGACGCCGCCCGGGAACACTGGGACGACGCGGTACGCGAGTTCGCCGACGCCCGTCGCTCGGCACACCGACTGCACGCCCGTCCCTGGTCGACCCGTGCCGGCATCGAGTTGGCCGAGGCCCTGCTCGCCCGGGACGCCGACGGCGACCGCGCCCGGGCCGGGGTACTGCTGACCGACGCGCGGGCCGAGGCACATCGGCTCGGGATGGCACACCTGGTCGACCGCGTACGCCGCTTGAGCACCCCACCGCGCCGCCGCGCACAGCCGACGGACCCGGCGGAACCGGTGAACGCGGCGGACCCGGCGGACACGGAGGAGCCGGCGGACGCGGCGGAGCCCGGGAACTTCCCGGGGCCATCGGAACCGACCCGGCCCACAACGCCCGATCGGCACGCCGGAGCGGCAGCGTCGACGAAGCCGGCACAACCGAACGCCCACTGCTGCGAGTTCCGCCCGGACGGAGCCGTCTGGCGGCTTGGCTTCGCCGGTCGTGTGGTGCACGTGCCCGATGCCAAGGGGCTTCGGGACGTACACCGCCTGCTCGGACAGCCGGGTACCGCGATCCCGGCGACCGAGCTGCTGGCGCCCGAGGGCGGAGCCGTCGTCTTCACCGCGGCAACCATGGGCGGGGACACGGTGTTGGACGACGAGGCGCGCACGAGCTACCGCCGCCGCCTGGATCGGCTCGACGAGGAGATCGACCGGGCCCTGGGCCGCGGCGACGACCGGCAGGCCGCCGAGTACGACCGCGAGCGGGCCGCCCTGGTGACGGAACTGCGCCGCGCGGCCGGCCTCGGCGGACGCGTGCGCCGCCTCGGCGATCACAGCGAACGCGCGCGCAAGACCGTCACCGCCCGCATCCGGGACACTCTGCGACGCCTGGACGAGCGGCACCCGGAGCTCGCGGCGCACCTGCGGGCCGCCATCTCGACCGGCGCGACGTGCTGTTACACGCCGGATCCCGAAGTCCGGTGGCGACTGTGAACCGCCGTCCCGCAAGGCCGCGACCCTCGGCCCCACAATCCACACGCCGCACCCGAACGACCGCTCCACGCGGTCCACACGGCCCATGTAATCCGCATCCTCCACGCAACCCACACGGCCCGTGTGGCCCGGACGGCCCACATGGGCCACCCGGGCCACACCACCACCCACGGCCGATTGATCCATCACCGGCGAGGGGACCGGAACATCCTCGGTCCGGGAAAGGAAGCACAAGACCATGAACAGCACACCATGACCGCGCGACGGACTCCGCCGACAGGCGGCAAACGAGCCCTGGCGGCACTGGCTCTGGCCGGGGCGGTGTTGTCGGCGTCGAGCGCTGCGGCCTCCGGCTCCGCGACCGGTTTCGGCCACCGCGCCGACGCGTCCGCCGCCGCCGGCGCCGTGGTGCGCACGGATGCGGGCCTGGTGCGCGGCGTCCGAACCGCCGACCACCGCCTCTTCCACGGCATCCCGTACGCGGGGGCGCCGACCGGCGACCACCGCTGGACCGCGCCGCGGCCGGCCCCGCCGTGGCAAGGCGTCCGGGACGCCACCACCCCGGGTCCGCTGTGCGCGCAGCTTCAGGCCGCCCACGCGCAGGTGTCGAGCAGCGCCGAGGACTGCCTGGTGCTCAACGTCACCACGCCGGCGCGGACCACTCCCGGGCGCGCCGCGCCGGTGCTGGTGTGGATCCACGGGGACGGCACCGTCGGCGGCGGCGGATTCTTCGACGGTCGCCGGTTCGCCGACCGCGGGGTGGTCGTGGTCACGATCAACTACCGACTGGGCGTCTTCGGCGGCTTCGCCCACCCGGGCCTGCCCGGTTCGGGCACGTTCGCCCTCCAGGATCAGCAGGCCGCGTTGCGCTGGGTGCAACGCAACGCCCGCGCGTTCGGCGCCGATCCGGAGCGGGTGACGGTGGCGGGTTCGTCGTTCGGCGCCGCAGCGATCGGCGCGCATCTCACCTCGCCCACCGCCCGCGGCCTGTTCCGGCATGCCGCCCTCTCCAGCGGCGAGGCCATGATGGACATGCCCGCGGGCGCGATGGGCCCGGGCGTTCCGGCGTATCCGTGGTACAGCTGGCGCACCACGGGTGAGATGCAGGACACCGGAGTCGAGACGGCTGCCTCCCTGGGCTGTTCGGCGCCGGATCCCGGCGAGGTGCTGCGCTGCCTGCGCGCACTGCCGGTCGAGCGGCTGCTCCGGGTGCCGTACATCATGAACGCCTTCCAGGCCTTCGCCTTCGGCAACGAGATCCTGCCCGAGCTGCCGGAACGGGCATTGCGCGAGGGTCGATTCCACCGGGTGTCGGTGCTCTCCGGGGCCACCCGGGACGAGCACCGTCTGTTCGTCGGCGCGAACTACGACCCGGTGGCACGTCCGTTCACCGAGGAGCACTACGGGCAGGCGGTGGAAACCGCCTTCCCGGGCCGGCGGGAATGCGTGCTCGCCGAGTATCCGGTGCGCGATTTCCCGTACCCCGCGCTGGCCTGGTCCACCGTCGTCACCGATCGCATGTGGGCGCGCGGAACGTACGCGCAGAACACCGCCTTCGCCCGCTTCGTGCCGACCTACGCCTACGAGTTCGCCGATCGGGGTGCGCCGATGTACCTGCCGCTGCCCGGCCGCTTCGACTTCGGCGCCTACCATGCCGCGGACACGCCGTACCTCTTCGAAGACCCGGCGGCGCAGCGCCTGTTCACCCCCGCGCAGGTGCGATTGTCGGACACCATGACCGACTACTGGGCGGCCTTCGCGACCGACGGGGACCCGAATCGCCGGGGTTTGCCGTACTGGCCGCGCTTCGTCGACACACCGGCGTCGTCCGCACCGCCGCAGACCCAGTCGTTGGCCCCGGACCGGATCGCACCCGTCGACTACGCGAGCACGCACAACCTCGACTTCTGGCGCGACGGCGGCTGCGCGGGGGCGGCGCCGGCACCCGGGTGAGCCGGGGTCGGTCGCCCCGGACGACGAGGGCGGAGCCCCGACCGGCCGGCGCGGCCGGTCGGGGCTCCGCCGAGAGCGGTGAATGCTCAGCACTCGTACGCGTAGTAGGCAGCGGCGTCCGCCGCGAAGCTGACCTTGCGCGTCTCCTTGGCCGGGATCGCGACGCAGTCGGGATCCCAACCGTCGATCTCGACCGAGGCGTTGATGCCGTGCGAGCAGTCGTTGACGATGTCCGCCCAGCCGGGGCCGTGGTTGCCCAGTTGTGCGCATCCCGGTCCCGGGGCGACGGAGGCGGCACCGGCGGTCGGGGCCGTGACCATGGTCGCCGGGATCGCGAGCAACACGGCGGTGGACAGGGTGACGAGGGTGGTACGAGCAATGGACACGGGGTTTCCCTTTCGGTCGGCGTTCGGTGTGGTCGCCGCGCGGCGCGCGGGATGGTCGATGCGCATCTTCGGATCTCGTTTCGCATGTCCTCGACGGACGGGAATCCGTCGGTACGGGGCCGCCGACGCGGTGCGACGTCACCGGAGACGCGGTGTCGCGTCCTCCGGCTAGGCGGGGTGGTCGGCTGTGCGGCCCGAGATCACTGTGCCGAGCGCGGCTTCGCCCGTGCGCCCCGATGGCGTGAACTCGCCAGTGGTACAAACTTCAACGTCTCCAACGTCTCCAACCGACCTCGACCCACTTCGACCCCCTTCGATGCACTTCGAAGCACTTCGACGCACTTCGGCCGTCGGAAAATCGAATGCGCCATACGCTCGGTTGCGTACTCTCGGTGATGACGGGTTCGTCCATGCTTGTCCGAGGAGAGCGGTCATGTCGGTGTCGTCCGGCCCTGCGCCGGCGCGTTCGGTCCTTCGCGAGTCGTTGAGCGAGACGCTGGCGGAGTCCGCCTTTCACGCCGATCGAGGAATCAGGCCGCCCGCCCAGCGGGTGCGCCCCGAGCATGTCGGCGCGATCGCCGCCCGACTGTCCGCCGCCACCCGGCACGAACTGCTCACCTTCGACGACCCGTCCGGCTGCATCGGGCAGGGCGTGCCGGAGCGCATGCTCGCGCACGCGGCGACGTGTGTCCGCGAGGTCGTGGCCCGCGTTCCGCACGTTCGCCAGATCACCTCACGCCGCGGCCTCGCCCGGGACGCGGAGGTGGGCACCATCCGATGGCGTGACGGTGGTCAGGCCCGACTCATCGACGAGATCCCGTTCCGGATGGGCGTCATGGACCGGTCGGTGGCACTGGTCCCGGTCGACCTCGACGTCCTGTACAACGGCATGCTTCTCGTCCGCGACCCCGTCGTCGTCCGCGCCCTGGTCCGGGCCCACCAACGTTCGTGGCAGAGCGGCGAGGACCCGAGCGCCCGCCCCTGCGACGAGGAGCCGCCCGCGCACCTGCTGCCCGTACTCGACTGCCTGCTCGCCGGTCTGACCGACGAGGCGGGGGCGGCCCGGATCGGCCTGTCCGCACGCACGTACTGCCGTCGGGTCGGCGACCTGCTCGCCCTGTTGGGCGCGGACAGCCGATTCCAGGCCGGCGCCCTGGCGATTCGCAAGGGGTGGGCCTGACCCGGATCGGCCACCCGCATGCCCCGGCTCCGCCGTCCCCGCCGGGTCGTCAGAACCCGTACACCGCCCGGGCGGTACCGCCGAAGACGCGCTCGCGCTCGGCCGTCGACAGGTCGGCGCAGGTGCGTTCGGCGACGGAGAGCACGTCCTCGTACGAGGCGGCGAGCGTGCAGACCGGCCAGTCCGAGCCGAACATGGTGCGTTCGGGCCCGAACGTCTCCAGCGCGTGACGTGCATAGGGAAGGACCTGGTCGACCGTCCATTCCCGCCAGTCGGCCTCGGTGACGACGCCGGACAATTTGACCGTGACGTTGGGCAGCACACCGATCTCGCGGATCGCCTCGGCCCACGGTTCCCACCTGCCGACGCCGATCTCGGGCTTGCCGATGTGGTCGAGCACGAAGGACTGTTCCGGATGCTCCCTGGCCACCCGACCCGCGGCGGCCAGTTGCGGCGCCCTGACCAGGAGGTCGTACACCAGGCCCGCGCGGGTCAGTACGGCCAGCGAGCGGGTCACGTCCGGGCGCAGCAGCCACCCGGGGTCGGGCTCGTCCTGGACGAGGTGCCGGATCCCGACCAGGTGCTCGCCGCCCGGACCGGCGCGCAGTGCGGCGATGCGATCGGCGGCGTCCGAAGCGGTCAGGTCCACCCATCCGACGACCGCGGCGACCGGCGTGCCCGGGTCGGCGGCGATCGCCAGCAGTTCGGCACTCTCCGCGGTGTCGGCGACCGCCTGCACGGCGATCGTCGCCACCTCCGCCCGACCGCCGACGGCCGCCGCGAGTTCGTTCGGCCCGAACCGGCCGCGCAGCGGGTCCGCCCAGGCGCCGTCCATCCATCCGTATTCGCGCTCGGCCGTATCCCACAGGTGGTGATGCGCGTCCACTCGCACCGAAACGGTCACGCTCGGATCTCCTGTACATGAGAGGTAGTCATCGGATCATTGGGTTGTCTAGAGTCCGAGTTGCGCAACGAAGCTGCGACAATCCGAAGAATTGATCCGATCACTGAAGCGTGACGGCCGACCCACTGTCAAGGCTCGACGCCGTCACCGACACCGACAACCACCACCCAAAGCCCACCACCCACCTGGGAGTTCATCATGCGCGTAGCCCTGCACACCCGACTCGCGGCCGGCCGCGAGAGCGAGTACGAACAGGCCCACCGCGAGGTGCCGGCCGCACTGATCGCCGCGATCCGGGCGGCCGGCGTGCACGAGTGGAACATCTGGCGCAGCGGCCTGGACCTGTTCCACGTACTCGAATGCGACGACTACGCGGCACTGCTCACCTCCCTCGCCGACCTGCCGGTCAACATCGAATGGCAGGCCCGCATGGGCGAATTGACGGAGGTCCCGCACGACTACTCGGCCGACGGCAAGGAGGCGACCCTGCCCCTGGTCTGGAGCCTGTGATGCCCGGGGCCCGACCCGCGTCCCTCGGCGACGCACACCTCCCGCCATCACAAAGAGCCGATGTATGTGTCGCCGTCAGTAGGGAAACGACAACTCCGCCTTCGATCGAGAACTGCGTATCTCACCGCTAAAGCCCCGATATGGAGTGCCGTCGAGGCCAGGATTGCCGGCAAAAACGGACCTCGGGTATCGAGTCGGCCGCAGCACTCCGTAACCCTTGTGCGGCCAGAGATCGGATGTATAAGCTCCGACTCAGCGCGGGATCGCCTGAAGGGCGACCCGCAAACCCTCACATCCCTCCGCAGGTGCCTCACAAGATGCCCTGCGCGGCTCGATCACGGGGTCGGTCCGAGCCGCGAGCGTTCCAACAACTTACGGAGCACCATGAAGAGCTCAGGGATACGGCGGTTCGCCACCACGGTGGCGGGTATCGCGGCTTTCGCCATGTCGGCCTCGGCTTGCGGCAACGACGGCGCGTCGTCCTCGACCGACGGCAAGGTCACCCTCAAGTACTCGACCTGGTTCCCGACCGACGCGACGCTCAAGAAGACCATCGCCGCATTCGAGGCCGCGAACCCGAACATCAAGGTCGACCTCCAGCTCAGCACGAACTCCGACTACCAGAAGAAGCTTCCGCTGGCGCTCAACAGCGGCCAGAAGCTCGACCTGGTCGGCGTGCAAACCTCCGCGATGGCCGAGCAGTTGCACGCCAAGCTGACCCCGATCGCCGACCTGGGCATCGGTGACGACGTACTGAACCAACTCGCACCGAAAGCCCTGGACCAGAGCCGGAAGCTGGTCAAGGACGGCAAGCTCTACTTCATCCCGATGGGCCGTCTCGGCTCGGCCGCGATGTTCTACAACAAGGACATGCTCGACCGGGCCGGCGTCACCACCGTGCCCAAGACGATGGCCGAACTCAAGGACGCCGTCACCAAGGTCAAGGCGACCGCGCCGGACAGCATCCCGGTCGTGATGGCCGGCGACTCGTGGTTCCAGGACGAGGTCGCCCTCACCGTGGCCGGGCAGACCGCACCCACGCTGTTCAACGACATTCGCTACGGCAAGGGGCGTTGGGACAACGAGGCCTATGTCGGCGCGCTGCGCGACTATGCGGGCCTGTACAAGGACGGCACGCTCAGCAAGGACACCCTCGACCTGACCGGCACCCGCGCCACCGAGCTGTTCGCGTCCGGCAAGTCGGCGTTCTACCTGGGCGGCACCTGGGACGCGGGCATGCTCTCCCCCGGCTACCGCAGCGCCAACAAGATCGACATCAAGGACGTCGGCGCCGCCGCCCTGCCCGTGCTGAACCCGACCGCGACCCCCTCGCTGCGCGGTTTCATCGAGACCGGCCTGGCCGTCCCGAAGAACTCCAAGCACCCCAAGGAAGCGGCCGAACTGCTCAAGTTCCTGACCGTCGGCGACGGCGTCTCCGTATGGGGTGCGGACCTTGGCCTGTTCCCGAGCAAGAAGGACTTCGCGCTCGCGCCGGACGTGTTGTCCACCGAGACCGCGAAGGCCGGCTACACCGCGCTCCAGCAGCTCGTGGACTCCTCCGTCGGCGAGCGCAACAACATGAGCGACTTCACCGTGGTCGCCGGCGACACGGTCAAGAAGGTCATCCAGGGCTCCGACCCCTCCTCCGAGGCGAAGAAGCTCCAGGAGGAGTTCACGAGCGGCCGCTACAGCAAGTAGCCACACCGCCCGGCGCATCCCAAGCACGCGCGTGGAACACGCCGCCCTCCCTCGGCCGGCACGCCGCTGCACCGCCCCCGATCGGCAAGGACGCCCATCATGACCACCACCGCCCCGGGCCCGGCCGGCACCGCGTCAGCCGGGGCCGGGCCGGCGGCCCCCCGCCGTCTGCCCGGCCTGCGCCGCGCAGGCAAAGCCGGTCGCACACGCAAAACCAAGCGGATCGACGGCCCGCAGCAGCGGGGGATGATGCGCACGGCGCTGCTGTTCCTCCTCCCGCTCCTCGCCTTCTACCTCGTGTTCTACGTCTTCGGCTTCGTGTTCCTGGCTCGCACCAGCCTCCAGCGCACCGACCTGTCCTTCGTGGACCCGGAGTCGGTCGGCCTGGAGAACTATCGACTGCTGTTCACCGACGACCGGTTCATCCGGGCGCTGCTGAACAACGTCGTGTTCGCCGCCGCCGCCGTCGCCGGCGCGCTGACCCTGGGCTTCTTCCTGGCCGTCGTGCTGAGCACCGGAATGCGCGGCCGCAAGGTCTTCTACGCGGTCTTCCTGGTCCCCTCGCTGATGCCCGTCGCACTGGTCGCCTCGGTGTTCGGTGGCATGATGGAGAACCGCTACGGAACCCTCAACGAGACGCTGCGCAGCGCCCACCTGGACTTCCTGGCCGGCCACTGGCTGACCGAACCGGGCCTGGCATACGCCGTGGTCATCGGCATCTTCGTCTACCTGGTCGGCCTGCCGATCATGTACTACACCGCCGACCTGAGCGCGCTGAACACCTCGCTCCTGGAAGCCGCCGTACTGGACGGCGCCTCGTTCTGGCAGTTGTTGCGCACGATGCTCTTCCCGCTGATGCGCACCACCCACAAGACGGTGGTCGTCTCGATCCTGCTGATGTCCTTCCGTGCCTTCGAGATCGTCTTCTTCTCCACCAAGGGCGGACCGGCCGGCGGCACCGAGATCTCCGGCACCTACGTGTACAACTACGCGACCTCGCCCGGTCCCCGGGTCGGCTACGCGTCGGCCGCCGCCGTGGTCGTCCTGCTGCTCGCGCTCCTGTTGTCCGCGATCCAGCTCCGTTTCACCGGAAAGTCCGAGGAGTAGACCGTGGCCGAGACCAGCGACGCCATGCGCGTACTCACCGGTCGCAAGCGCGACCGCCGGATCCTCCAGGGCATGCTGCTGCTGATGGGCGCGATCTGGCTCTTCCCGATCTACGCGGCGATCAAGCGATCCCTCGAAGGCGGCGGAACGGGCAACTACACCGCGCTGTTCACCGACCCGGTCGGCGACGTCACGATCTACGACACCTACCTGAACTCCTTCATCATCGCCGTACTGCACGCCGGCATCGTGGTCAGCGTCGGCGCGCTCGCCGGATACGCCTTCTCCAAGCTGCACTTCCGCGGCAAGGAGGCGCTGTACTACGGCATCGTGTTGTGTCTGGCGGTGCCCGGGACCGCGATCCTGGTGCCGCTGTACTACACGATCCGCGAAGCGGGCCTGTTCGACAACTACCTGGGCGTCGCGCTGCCCGAGGCGGCGCTGACCCTGCCGTTCGCGGTGCTGCTGCTGCGCAACTTCGGCGACAACATCCCCGATTCGCTGATCGAGGCGGCGCGGATGGACCGGGCCGGGCACTGGCAGGTCTTCCGCACGGTCTACCTGCCGCTGTGCCGGCCCGCGCTGGTCAACCTCTCCATCCTGTGCGTCATGTGGTCGCTCCAGGACTTCCTGTTCCCGAGCCTGCTGTTCACCGACGAGAAGTACACGACCGCCGCAAAGGCTGTGCAGTCCTTCCAGCAGTACCTGGCGACCAGTCCTTCGGACATCGGCAAGTACAACGCCTCGCTGGTGCTGCTCGCCGTCCCCGCGCTGCTGCTCGTCGTCTTCGGCCTGCGCTTCATCACCGCGGGCCTGACCAGCGGCGGAGTCAAGGAATGACCGCGCCCGCCCCGACCGCCCACCACCCCTTCTGCACGTTGGAGCACTCATGGCCCAGGTGATGTTGGACCAGGTGTCCAAGACCTACCCGAACGGGCACGTCGCGGTGCACGGCATGGATCTGGACATCGCCGACGGCGAGTTCCTGGTCCTGGTCGGCCCCTCGGGCTGCGGCAAGTCGACCCTGCTGCGGATGATCGCGGGCCTGGAATCGATCACCGGCGGCGAACTGCGCATCGGTGACCGCGTCGTCAACGACGTGCACCCCGGCGAGCGCGACATCGCGATGGTGTTCCAGAACTACGCGCTCTACCCGCACTACACGGTGGCCCGCAACATCGCCTACCCGCTGCGCCTGGCCAAGCGGCCCAAGGACGAGATCGAGCGCCGCGTGCGAGAGGTGGCGGCGATGCTGGAGCTGACCGATTACCTCGACCGCAAGCCCGGCCAGCTCTCCGGAGGCCAGCGCCAGCGCGTCGCGATGGGTCGGGCGATCATCCGCGACGCCGCGCTGTTCCTGATGGACGAGCCGCTGTCGAACCTGGACGCCAAGCTGCGCGTGCAGATGCGCGGCGAGATCGCCCGCCTACAGCGCCGGGTCGGCACAACGATGATCTACGTGACGCACGATCAGGTCGAGGCGATGACCATGGGCCACCGGGTCGCGGTGCTCAAGGAGGGTCGCCTCCAGCAGATCGGCACGCCCGACGAGATCTACCGCTGCCCCGCGAACACCTTCGTCGCGTCGTTCATGGGCACGCCGCCGATGAACCTGGTCGAGGCGCGGCTGCGCACCGGCGAGCGAGGTAACGAGGTGGTACTCGGCGGCGTGGACGTGCCGTTGCCCGCCGTCGAGCGCGGGTATCCGGAGGGACCGGTCACCGTCGGCGTGCGGCCCGAGCACCTGCTGGACGCATCGATGCTCGGGGGCACCGCCGAGCATGTGCGGATCCCGGCGATCGTCGAGTACGTCGAGGCGCTGGGCGCGGAGAAGAACGTCTACGTCACCCTCGGCGCGGTACGCGGCGACGCGGCCTCGGCCGGTGCGCCGATCGCCTGCCGCTTCCCGGCCGAGAGCGCCGTGGTCGCGGACGCGAAGGTCGAACTGGCCCTGGACCCCGCGCGGATCCACCTGTTCGACGCCGAATCCGGGGCTGCCCTGCGCTGATCGGGCGCCCCACCCCTTGAACCCGCGAATGCCCGGCCGTACGCCCGTACCGCCGGGCATTCGCGTATGGCGCCGCCGCCTGGCCGCGGCGGCGCCGATCCATCAGCACCCTCCCGGCGACAAGCAAGGAGTCTTGACCGATGTTGAGACGATGGTGCACCATCCTGGCGACCACCGCGGCCATGTGCGCGCCGCTCGTGGTCGTCGCGCCCGCCGCACACGCGGCGCGCACACCCCGACCCGCCGAATCGGCGCCGGCCGCGGCACCGGGCGCCGTCCCGCAGGCGGGACAGGTCCCGCTGCCGGTCGACCAGAAGGCGGTCAGGGACAACGTCACGACCCTGATGGGCACGGCCGCCGAGCGCACGCCCTCGATGTCCGTGTTCGCCCCCGACACCAGGAAGAACTTCTGGGTCGAGAACTTCAAGACCTCGGACGACTACCTCGCGTGGACCGTGACCGTGCCCAAGGGCGACGTGTACCGGATCACCGGGATGCTCAACGCGGCACCGGGCCAGACGTTCAAGATCGGCGTGCGCGGTTCGGCCGCGGCGACCGGGTTCGCCCAGCCCGCCGGCGGCTGGGCGCGGGTGGACGCGGGCAAGCTCGCGCTGCCGTCCGGGACGTCGACCATCGTGCTCAGCCGTACCGCGACGCTCGCGGGCGACGTGCAGGTCAAGTCGCTCGAACTGGTCCGGGAGAAGGACCGCCCGGCCCGCGAGGCACGGATCGCCGATGCCCGCGCGAACACCGCCGACTTCGCGTCGGCGGGCTACGGCCTGATGTTCCAATACGGTTCCTGGGGCTTCCCGGAGAACGGCGGGCCGGCCAAGTCGCTGAACCGCCAGGCCGCCGACTTCGACGTGCCGGCCTTCGTGAAGATGGTCAAGGGCACCGGCGCGGGCTACGTGATCTGGTCGTACAGCTGGTGGGGTTACCACGTCGACGGCCCGAACGCGGCGATCGACAAGGTCGTCGGCAACGGCGACCTGACCGCCGAGCGCGACCTGATCGGCGAGATCGCCGACGCGCTGCACGCCGAGGGCCTGGGCTTCACGCTGTACTACCACTTGGGCACCGAGGACGCGGCCTGGTGGCCCACCCAGAAGTTCCCGAGCACCTTCTACACCACCGGCACGGGCGACCGCAGCACGCTGCTGAACAACTGGAAGCAGGTCGTCGCGGACATCGGCGCCCGCTACGGCAAGAAGCTCGACGGCTTCTTCTTCGACGACGGCCTGATCTACTACCCGGCCCCGTTCGAAGAGCTGGAGAAGATCGCGCGCACCGGCAACCCGGCGCGCATGGTCTCCTGGAACTCGTGGATCCTGCCGCGCTACACCGACTTCCAGGACACCTACTTCGCCGAGGAGGTGCACGGCGAGCCGATCGAGGGCAGCGCACCGGTCGGCGGCGACGGCATCTTCCGCTCCGGTCCGCAGCAGGGCCTGCTCCAGCACGCGATGTTCCGGATGGAGGACGACTGGGGCATCCACCTGCGCGGCCAGAAGATCGGCGGCCCGAACTTCTCCGCCAAGCAGGCCGTCGACTGGGCGCTGGACGCCGCCTCGCGCAAGGTCCCGCTCAGCTTCAACATGATGATGTACGAGGACGGCAAGGTCTCCGAGCAGTCCCTCTCGATCCTCAACGACGTGCGCCAGGCCCTGCGCGGCAACGCCGAACGCATCGATGCCAAGCCCGTCAACCAGGACACGGCGGGCTTCGTGTGGGAGGGCGCGTGGACGCACACGAGCAACCGCTGGACCGGTGATCTCGGCGACGACGTGCAGGCGGCGACGGCGAACGACAGCTCGGTCACGTACACGTTCACCGGCACGGCCGCCGACGTCCTGGGCCCGCGCAACCTGCTGGGCGGCAAGTACGACGTCTACCTCGACGGCGCGCTCGTGCAACGGCTGGACGGCTTCTCCTGGTGGCCCCGACCGCAGTCGGTGCTGTACGCGGCGCGTCACCTCGCGCCGGGCACGCACACCGTCAAGCTGGTCAAGGTCTCCGGTGTGCGGCTCGCGATCGACGGCGCCCGGATGATCGAGGGCCCGATGGCGCTCAACGACACCGACCCGGCGGTCTCCTATCAGGGCGCCTGGACCCATTCCGGCAATCGCGGCGGCGGCGACCACGGCGACGACGTGACCTGGACCTCGACGAACGGCGACTCGGTCACGATCACGTTCACCGGCAGCGCCGTCGACGTGCTGGCGCCGATGGGCGAGGGCTACGCAACCGCCGACGTCACCCTCGACGGCGTCGCGGCCGGAACCGCCACCACCGACAACGGCGGATCCTACGCGCCCCGCCAGAAGGTGTACTCGGTGAAGTTCCCGACCTCGGGCCCGCACACCGTCACACTCACCAAGACCGGAGGCAGCTACCTCCAGTTCGACGCGGCATACGTGAACAAGTAGCCTCCGACCCCGTTCGCGGTCACCCGAGAGCCCGGCCGTACTTCACGTACGGCCGGGCTCTCTCGTCGGCGCCGTGTGCACCGTGTGCGCGGCGGCGGGCCGGCGCAGCGACGCGACAACGAAGTGACCAGGCAATACGCAACCACGCGACGAAACGGCCCGTTTCCCCGGCGGGAAACGGGCCGCTCGGCTCGCCCTGCCCCAGTGCGGGGCGAGTCGAGTCTCAGGTCGCGGCGGCGAGTTCGGCCCACAGGGCCGCCGGGACGTTCCACTCGCCCATAGTGACCGCGTCGGCCGCCTCCTCCGGGCTGCGGGCGCCGACCAGGACGGTGGCGACCGCGGGGTGCGCGGCGGCGAAGCCGATCGCCGCGGCGCGCAGGGGGACGTCGTAGCGCGCGCAGATCGCCTGCAAGCGCAGGGCGCGGGCGAGCAGGTCGGCATCGGCCGGCGCGTAGTCGAAGTGGGCGCCCGGTCGCGGGTCGGCGAGCAGACCGCTGTTGTATACGCCGCCCGCCAGCACCGAGACGCCGCGCTTCGCGCAGTGGTCGAGCAGCGCGCGGCCGCTGTGGTCGAGCAGCGTGTACCGGCCGGCGAGCAACACGCAGTCCACGTCGGTTTCGGCGACGAAGCGATCGAGCATCGCGGACTGATTCATCCCGACCCCGATCGCGCCCACGACACCCTGCTCGCGCAGGGCCACCAGCGCGGGTACCGCCTCGTGCGCGGCCTGCTCCCAGTGTTCGTCGGGGTCGTGCACGAGGGCGATGTCGATCCGGTCCAACCCCAGGCGTTCCAGGCTGGATTCGAGACTGCGTCGCACGCCGTCGGCGGAATAGTCGCGCACGCGTCGCCGACGCGGCGTGTCGACGAAGCCGTCCGCCGCGGTCGGCGCGGCCGGGTCGTCGACGAGCAGCCGGCCGACCTTGGTCGAGATCGTGTACGCGCTGCGCGGGCGCCCGCGCAGCGCGGCCCCGAGCCGGGTCTCGGCCAGCCCCACCCCGTAGTGCGGCGCGGTGTCGAAGCAGCGGATGCCGGCGGCCCACGCGGCCTCGACGGTCGCGTGTGCCTGTTCGTCGTCGGTCGCGGTGTACAGATTTCCGAACGCCGCCGCCCCGAGCCCGATCGAGCTCGTGACGACCGGCGTACCGCCGATGCGGTTGGTGTCCACGAACGATGCTCCCTTGCTGAAAAACGACCGCGGAGTCGAGGGCGCGCACGATGCGTTCGCCTCCCTCGACTCCAGGATCCCGGTCGTGATCGGGTTATTCCGGCCGCAGCCGCAGTCCCTGCATGCCGCCGTCGACGGCGAGCGAGGTGCCGGTGGTCGAGGCCGCCAGCGGGCTCGCCAGCGAGCAGATCGCGAACGCGACCTCGTCCGCGCCGACGAGCCGGCCCATCGGCTGGCGGGCGTCGAGGGCCGCCCGCTCGCGCGCGGGGTCGGCCGCCGCGTCCAGCAGCCGGCCGATCCACGGGGTGTCGGCGGTACCGGGGTTGACGCAGTTCACCCGGATGCCCTCACGGACGTGGTCGGCCGCCATCGCCAGGGTCAGCGCCAGCACCGCGCCCTTGGAGGCGGAGTAGAGCGCGCGTTGTGGGAGCCCGGCGGTGGCGGCGATCGAGCACGTGTTCACGATCGCGGCGTGCGCCGACGCCCGCAGGTGCGGCAGCGCCGCCCGGGTGACCCGAACCAGGCCGACGACGTTGACGTCCAACACCCGATGCCATTCGGCGTCCTCGTTGTCGGCGACGGTGCCGGCCGCGCCGATGCCGGCGTTGTTGACCAGGATGTCCAGGCCGCCGAGCAGCGCGGCCGCGTCCCGGACGGCCGCGGTGACCGAGGCGTCGTCGGCGACGTCCGCGGTGAACGAGGACAGTTCCGGGTCGCCGGCCAGGGCGGCCGGGTCGCGGTCGAGCACGGCGACGGTCGCGCCACGGGCGGTCAACATCCGGGCGGTGGCCAGCCCGATCCCGGACGCGCCGCCGGTGACCAGGGCGCGCAGGCCGGCGAAGTCTCCGGCCGACGGCGGGGCCGGCACGGAGGCCGAGGACGAGCCGGCCGGGCCGACCGACGCAGACGGATCGGACGGGTTGGCGGGGCCTGATGGCTTGTTCATGCGGACACCTCCACGACAGGCGCCTGTGCGGCGCGATCGGCGACCCAGAACTCGCCGTCCGGGTAGCGGAATCGGGCGATCGAGGCGGGCTTCATGGTGGACGAGAAACCGGGTGCGGACGGCGCCCGGTAGTTGCCGTCGGCGATCACGACCGGGGCGAGGAAGTGTTCGTGCAGGTGGTCGACGTACTCGATCACCCGGTCCTCGATCCGGCCGCTGACCGCGACGTAGTCGAACATCGAGAGGTGCTGGACCAGTTCGCACAGGCCCACGCCGCCGGCGTGCGGGCATACCGGGACGCCGAACTTGGCGGCCAGCAGCAGGATCGCGATGTTCTCGTTGACGCCGCCGACCCGGCACGCGTCGATCTGTACGAAGTCGATCGCCTCGGCCTGGAGCAACTGCTTGAAGACGATCCGGTTCTGCACGTGCTCGCCGGTGGCGACCTTGATCGGGCTGATCGCCTTGCGGATCGCCGCGTGGCCCAACACCTCGTCCGGGCTGGTGGGTTCCTCGATCCAGTGCGGGTCGAACGGGGCGAGCGAGCGCATCCAGACGATCGCCTCGTCCACGTCCCAGCGCTGGTTGGCGTCCACCGCGATGCGGATGTCCGGGCCGACGCTCTCCCGGGCGATCCGACAGCGCCGGACGTCGTCGGCCAGATCGGCGCCGACCTTGAGCTTGATCTGGGTGAAGCCCTCGGCGACCGCCTCGCGGCACAACCGGGCGAGTTTGTCGTCGTCGTAGCCCAGCCACCCGGGCGAGGTCGTGTACGCGGGATACCCGCCGCGGCGCAGCGTTTCGGCCCGCTCGGCGCGGGTCGGCTCGGCGCGGCGCAGGATCGCCAGCGCGTCCTCGCGGGTGAGCGCGTCGCCGAGGTAGCGGAAGTCGACCAGGTCGACGATCTCCTCCGGCGTCAGGTCGGCGAGCAGTTGCCACAGCGGCTTGCCCGCGCGTTTGGCCCTGAGGTCCCACGCGGCGTTGACGACCGCGGAGATGGCCATGTGCATGATGCCCTTCTCCGGGCCCAGCCAGCGGAACTGGCTGTCGCCGACCAGGGATCGGGAGAACGCGCCCAGGTCGTCGAGCAGTTCGTCCAGCGGCCGGCCGACCACGTACGGACGCAGCGCGTCGATGGCGGCGACCTGTACGTCGTTGCCGCGCCCGATGGTGAACGAGAAGCCGTGTCCCTCGTGCCGGTCTGCGGCGTCGGTGCGCAGGACGACGTAGGCGGCGGAGTAGTCCGGGTCGGGGTTCATCGCGTCGGAGCCGTCCAGGTCCCGGGAGGTCGGGAAACGGATGTCCGTGGTCACGAGTTCGGTGACGACGGGTCGGCTCGGTGTCGTGGGCCGTTCGGGTGGGGCGGGCCGGCTCACGCCGTTCGGGTGCTGCGGGGTCACGTGTGGCTCCTCGGTTGTCGGCCGTGCGGCCCGGCCGCCGCGAACGGGATGGGTTCCCTGCGGTGGGTGTCCGGGACGGGCTGGGCCCGGAGACCCCAGACATCCGATGTATACCGTGGGCGGCGCGCATACGTCCAGCATCCGTCGGATCAATATCTCGATAGACGGGCACAGTGAGCCATAATCGACTTGTTTCAACCCTCTACCATGGCCTATACATCGGATGACTTATTCGACAAGGGCAAGACGCGATCACCCGAGGAGACCGTTGTGAAGCTGGTTCGTGTAGGCGCCCCCGGTTGCGAACGCCCGGCCGTCCTGGAGGCCGACGGGATCCTGCGCGACCTGTCGGCGGTGGTCCCGGACATCGACGCCGCGCTGCTCGCGGACCTGTCGGTGCTGCCCGACCCGGCGAGCCTGCCGGTTTTGGACACGACCGGTCTGCGCTACGGCCCGCCGCTCGCCCGGCCCGGAAAGATCGTGTGCGTGGGCCTGAACTACCACGACCACGCGCGCGAGACCGGCGCCGAGATACCGACCGAGCCGATCGTGTTCATGAAGGCCCCGGACACCGTGGTCGGCCCGAACGACACGGTCCTGGTGCCGCGCACATCCCTGGCCACCGACTGGGAGGTCGAACTCGCGATCGTGATCGGCCGCACCGCCGCATACCTGACGGCCGATCAGAACCCGTTGGATCATGTGGCCGGGTACACGATCAGCCACGACGTCTCCGAGCGCGACTTCCAGTTGTTCCGCGGCGGCCAGTGGGACAAGGGCAAGAACTGCGCGACCTTCAACCCGCTCGGTCCGTGGCTGGTCACCGCCGACGAGGTGCCCGACCCACAGGCGCTGGCGCTCACCCTGAGCGTCAACGGCACGCTCCGCCAGAACGGCACGACGGCCGACATGATCTTCCCCGTGGCGTTCCTGGTCGAGTACCTGTCGCAGTTCATGACGCTGTACCCGGGCGACGTGATCAACACGGGCACCCCGGCCGGCGTCGCGCTCGGGCAGCCCGAGCCCAAGCCGTACCTGCGCGCCGGCGACACCGTCGAACTGGCCGTCACCGGACTCGGCACCCAGCGCCAGACCTTCGCCGACGCCTGAGCCGCCCGACGCGCGGGACGGCCGGCCCGCCGGCCCGCGCGTCAGGCCACCTTCCGCAACCACTGCTCGACACCCGCGATGTGCGCCGTCGAGCACGCCCGCGCGGCCTCCGCGTCGCCACTCTCCAGCGCGTCCACGATCGCCTGGTGCTCGCGCACCGTACGCTCCCACGAGTCGCTCTGGGTCAGCCCACGCCAGACCCGGGCGCGCATCGTGGGACTGGACAGCGAGTCCAGCAGCGAGCACAGCACGAGATTGCCGCTGAAACCCGCGATCGCCTGATGGAAGGACAGGTCCTGCTCGATCAGTTGCTCGGCGGTGGGATGCGGCTCGTCGACCTGTGCGAGGCCACGCAGCTCGGCGATGCCGGCGGCGTCGATCCGGGCCGCGGCGAGGGCGGTCGCGGCCGGTTCCAGGATCCGCCTGACCTGGAGGAAGTCGAGCACGCTCTTGTCGTGGTGGAAGTCCACGACGAACGCGATCGCGCCCATCAACAGACCAGGCTCCAGACTCGTCACATAGGTGCCGTCGCCCTGCCGCACGTCCAGGATCTGGATCAGCGACAACGCCTTGACCGCCTCGCGCAGCGAGTTGCGGGACAGTCCCAGCTTGGTGGCCAGATCCGCCTCTTTCGGAAGCTTGTCGCCGGGCCGAAGCTCCCCGGAGACGATCATCTCCTTGATCCTGTCGATGGCCTCATCCGTCACAGCCATGCCGATGATCCTTCCAGAGGTCCGATGACTTCCAGTATGACGGGGCGGTGTACGAGACGACAGACCGGTCGGGTGGCCGCCCCCCGGCCGGTCCGCTCGCGACGCGCGCTCGCCGTCACATCGGCTCGGGTGCCGGGCTGATCCGCAACACCACCGGTTCGGGCACTCCGTCCCGAACGGGCGGCACCGGCAAGCCCGCCAGGCTGCCGACGGTGCCCACGGTGCCGTCCCCGCCGAGCCACGCACACCCGGCGTCGGCCGTGCCCGCAAGCCGCTCGGGCACCGAGACACCGGCACTCGGACGGTCCAGAAAGGTCGCGTACAGGTCGCCGTCGCGAACGGTGTAGCGCACCCGCAGGCCCTCAGCCGTCCGATCTTCCGCGACGTGCCAGGAGCGGCTCCCGTACACCGCGTCACCGTTGACCGCGAGCCAGGCCCCCAACTCGCGCAGCGCCGCGTCCTGTTCCGGCGAGATACGGCCGGCCGCATCGGGGCCGATGCCCAGGAGCAGATTGCCGCCCTTGCTCACCACGTCCATCAGCAGTTCGACCAGGTCCGGCCCCGACGTGGTCCACGACATGTCCTCCTGACGGTTGTATCCGAAGGACAGTCCGACCCCGCGCACGGTCTCCCATTTGGTACCGCCCGACGTGGCGCGCGTCGCGTACTCGGGCGTCACGAAGTCGGGCGTGCCGGCGTAGAAGCGCTCGTTGACCACGCCGTCCGGAACGGCTTTGCGGTAGTCCGCGAACAGCTTCTCCGGCTCGGCGGCCGGCGGGTAGCCGATGTCGTTCCACAACACGGCGGGCTCGTAGCGCTCGATCAGTTCGCGCCAGTGCGCGTCGGCGTAGGCGGCGTACTCGGGCGAGTCCGGCACCGCGCGGGCCACGTCGTCGGCGCGCAGGATCGGCAGGTTGGCGAAGGTCCAGTCGATGCCGCCGGAGTAGTAGATCCCGAATCGCATCCCGCGTACCCGGACGGCCTCCCGGAACTCGCCCAGCACGTCGCGCTCCAGGGCCCAGTCGGGCCGGTGCGGATTGGCCGTGCGACTGGGCCACATCAGGAAGCCGTCGTGGTGCTTGGCGAGCGGAACGACGTATCGGGCGCCGGCCGCGGCGCACAACTCCGCCCAGGGCTCGGGCGACCACTGCTCCACGGCCGCGGCGAAGTCGCCGCGGAAGTCGGCGTAGGTCCGGTCCCCGTAGGTCTCTCGATGGTGGTGCCAGGTGGGACTACCCGGTACGGACACCGAGTTCAGATACCACTCGCTGTAGCTCGTGGTCACGATCGGATCGAACCCGTCCGCGTCCGCCTCGGCCTCGTAGGAGCGATTCCGGTCCGCCCCGTCGCCGTGCTCGGCGAGCAACCGGACCAGGCGATCGTCCAGTGGCGCCCACGCCGGCACCGAGTACAACCCCCACGTGATCATCACCCCGAGCTTGGCGTCGTCGAACCAGCCGGGAAGCGGGCGAACGGGATCGTCGTGACCGGGGGTGGATGCAGACATGCGAAATCCTTGGGCAGAGCCGAGCCGGAGCGCGATCGATAAAGGTAGGATCAATATTCCTGGTTGCGTCTCCCTTGACAAGAGTGCAATCCGCAAAATGCGCTGATACCTGGCATATCGACTGAAGATAGATCGGCTCTCTCGATCCAGGTCGATGCCTGGGGGAATCGACCACCTTCCCCGATCGGACCCTCGGCCGGCCCGACCGGCCCGACCGGCCCGACCGGCCCGACCGGCCCGACCGGCAGCATCGGGGCGCGGATCGGGCCGGTGGGGGTTGCCGTGCCAGGCTGCGGAGGCGTTGGCCGAGCACGGGCCGTCTCGTCGCCCGCCGCAGCCGGGCCCGCAGCACCTGATACCGCCGCTCCGCCCGTCCGCTGTTCGCGGCAAGGTTGCGGGCGACGCCCGGCAGCCACGGCGGCGCGCCGTCCTGATGCAGGACGACGTCCGCCCGGGTGCGCCACGCATGCAGGAACACCGCCGAGGTCAAATCGTCGGCATTCGTCCACGATGCGGTGCGCCTGAGCAGGGGATTGTGGATCGAGAGCCGGGACGCGGGGCCCGTGGCGCGTCGAGCCGCGCAGATCGAGCGGGCGGGCACGCCATGTGACCCAGGTCACACAATTCGTGTCATACCGGATGTCGTCACCGAACGTGTACGGGATGTCCGCTTTTCGCACTTCGAAGGAGCTCCATCATGCGTCTCCGCAACTTCGTCCTCGGTCTCGCCACCGGCAGCGCCGTCCTGGCCGGCACCGTGCTGGGCGCGGCGCCCGCCCAGGCGGCTCCGGCGACGGTCGCCTGCACCCACCCGTGCCACCCGCCGGCCAGCCCCGGCTACACCTACATCACCGACTACTACTGGGCCAGTGCGTGCAACGACACCGGCAACCAGGGGATCAACGCCGGCCGCTGGTCGACCTACCAGTGCACGGGCGGCGGCCAGTTCGAGAACTACGAGCTGTGGGTGAAGTAACCACCCCGACCCCGGCCGCCCGCCGATCCCGCGGCCGTGGCACCACCCTGGGCGTCGTCCCCACCGACCACCCGTCGGCGGGGACGACGCACCGCACCGGACCCGGGCCGGCCGACACGTGGATGGTGGCCCGGGAACGAGCCACGCGGCATGCGGCATGCCACTCCGAGGACTGCCCGACTGCGCAAGCCGGGAGCGGCCGGGTCGGGTCGCGGTCAGTCGTGCGGTGGGAGGTTGCCGATGCGGTGGTCGGCGACCCGCAGGGCCTCGTCGACGAGACGGTTGACGTGCCCGTGGGGCAAGGCGTAGACGACGCGGCGGCCTTCCTTGCGGGTCATCACGAGTCCGGCCAGGCGCAGCCGGGCCAGATGTTGGCTGACGGAGGTGCGGCTCGCGCCACACGCCTCGGTCAGGGTGCCCACATCGGCCTCGCCCTCGGCCAGGCGTCGCAGCAGGGCCAGTCGGGTGCGGTCCGCCAGCAGGGTCAGGACCTCCACCGCGACCGCGTATCGCTCGCTTTCGTCATGCACCTGCGCATCGTACGCAAGTGATAGGTGCATGCGTGCGCTCATACGCACATAATTGGGTGCGGCCTGCCGACGACGAGCCGAATCGCCGGCTCGGGCACCAAGCACCGTGCGCGCAGGCAGCACAGCGCAGAAAGCACAGAGCGCGAAACACGCGACGCCGACCGCCGACCACGAGGATGCCGCCGTGCCCGAGACCACGCCGGACCACCCGCACGACCATCGTGAACACGAACACGAACACGAACATCGACACGCGCACCCCGGGTCCGAGCCCGGCTCGGGGCACGCCCACGCTCATTCCCACGCCCACCCCCACGGAACCGGCCGCCGATCCCGAATACGCCACGTCGTGACGCACGCGCTCGCCCCCCACTCGCACGAGGCATCCGACCGGATCGACCCGACCATGGAGGCGTCGGCGGACGGGATGCGCACGTTGTGGGTCTCACTCGCGATCCTGGGCACGACCACCGTCCTGCAAGCCTTCGTCGTGGTGTTGTCCGGGTCGGTCGCGCTGCTCGGCGACACCGTGCACAACGGCGCCGACGCCCTGACCGCCGTGCCGCTGGGCATCGCGTTCGTCCTCGGTCGCCGCGCCGCGACCCGCCGCTTCACCTACGGCTACGGCCGCGCCGAGGACGTCGCCGGGATCATCGTCCTAGTCACCATCGTCGCGTCCTGCGTGTTCACCGCCTGGACCGCGATCGATCGCCTGTCCCACCCCCGGGAGATGTCACACCTGCCCACCGTCGCGGTCGCGGCCGTGGTCGGTTTCGTCGGGAACGAGTGGGTGGCCCGCCTCCGCATCCGCACCGGACGCCGTATCGGCTCCGCCGCACTGGTCGCCGACGGACTGCACGCGCGCACCGACGGCTTCACCTCGCTGGCCGTGCTCCTCGGTGCCGCCGGCGCCGCGCTCGGGTGGACGTCGGCCGATCCGATCGTGGGTCTGCTGATCACCCTGGCGATCCTGGCGGTCCTCAAGGACGCCACGCGCGAGGTGTTCCGGCGGTTGATGGACGCCGTGGACCCGGCACTGGTCGACACCGCCGAGCGCACGGTACGCGCGGTGCCCGGCGTGCTGGAGGTCGGCGAACTGCGGATGCGCTGGATCGGCCATCGCCTGCGCGCCGAGGTCGCCGTGATCGTCGACGCGAACCTTGATCTGCGCAGCGCCCACGGCCTGGCCGTCGCCACCGAACACGCCCTGCTGCATGCCCTCCCCCGGCTGGACGCCGCGTTGGTCCACACCGACCCGGCCACACCCACCGACGGCCACGATCCGCACGCCGCCCTGGCCCACCACTCCCGCACCTGAACACGTCGCGCCCCCCACCGCGGCCGCCGCCGACGGAGCGGGCCCAAGTGACGCTGCGCTACCTCGACGCGAACGGCCGCCTGCACGACAGCATGCCCGCCGTCGCCAAACTCGCCGACAAGTTCAAGGGCGCCACCGCCGACCCGTTCGCCCCCGCCTCCGCCTCCGACGGACTACACGACCACGGCATCGACCGGTACATCGCCCACCTGGAGAAGAACCTCGCCTGAGCGCCCCTCGCTCGCTCGCCTCGCGGGCGCGGGCGTGCGCGGGCGCGTACGCACACGAACCGGCACGCGGCACCCACCCATCGCGGCACCGGCACCGAAAAGCAATCCGAACCCGGCGCCTTCCGGCCGCTCGCGCCCGCCCGCATACCGCCAGGGTTTACCCGGTTCTCCTGCGCTCGTTGGATGCCGGGTATGCGGCCGGGCGCATAGCGTCCCGTGGTCGGGGACCGTTCGCGCGCAGAGCGGGCGAAGGTGTCCGGCACCGAACGAGACCGTGATTTCCTGGAGTTCAGTGTGTCCGATGCCCGGCACGACGTGCCCGATCCGCCCCGACCCGCACACGCCCCACCGCCTCCCGCGGCTCCGCCCGCTCCGGCGTTCCCGCCGTACTCCGCTCCGGTCGGGCCGGGGGACGCCGGTGCGCCGGAGCGTTCCGACACGTTCGCGGGTGGTCCGGGCAAATGGATCGCGCTGGTCGCGGCGGGCATCGTATCGACCGTCGTCGCCGCCTTGTCGATCAACGGCACGGACGGCGGCGGCCACGATCGCAAGGGGTTCGAGGACCCTGCCGGCGCGGGACCGCCCGCGGCCGCGGCGCAGCCGCTACCGGCGTTTCCGTCGATCGACACCACGGCTCGGATGCCGGCGGAGAGCGCGAAGCCGGCGCGCACCGCGGACGTCCGCCCCTCGGCGCCGCCCGCGCCCAGGCGGGACGGCCGGTTCACGGCCCGGCCCGAGGACCCGAACACGTGGCCGGACGCGTGCGACATCGTCACCGCCGACGACGTCCGGGGGGTCTTTCCCGACGTGCGCGGCGTCGAGGTGATCGGCACGGCCGACGCGCGCGGATTCCTCAAGAGCAAGGGGCCCGCACTGCGCAGCACGACCTGCAAACTCACCCTGGACACACCCCGGGTGATCGACGCCTACAGCACGATCAGCCTGACCGTGGACATCATGTCGATCGCCACCGGCGCCGAGATGACACACGACTGGGACTTCTCCACGTCGGGCCCGCGCCGGCTCGCCGACTACCGGGAACTGCCGCCGTCGGCAGGCGCGGACGCCGGCTACAGCGCACAGGGCGGCGTGCAGTTCCGCAAGGACGAGTTCATCGTGCGCATCACCGCCCTGGGCCACCTGTCCACACCGGACGGCTACCCCCAACGCGGCTGGGAGGTCGACCTGTTGCCCCGACTCGTCGGCAAGGCCACCGCCCGCCTGTGACCGGCCGCATCCGACGGCGCGCGCAGCGGCGGGTCCGGCGGGTGCGCCCCGGCCGCCTCCGCACCCGCCGCCCGGTTCAGCCGACGAGTGCCTCGGGTGATCCGACGGGTGTCCGGGGCGGCGACCGCCGCATGATCGGCCTCGGCCGGCCGTCCTCGGGCTCGAACCCCTGAAGGGTGATCAGCCGTACGGCCTACGGCCTCCACGAGCAGGGCCCATTCGTACCCGGTCCGGCCCGGCCTGGACCGCTCCGCGTCGGGGCCCGCGCGGATCCATCGGACCCGGCGCCCCGGGTCGACGTCTGCCGGGTCGACGGCGCCCCGCCGACCACCTACGGCTCGGCGAGATCCGGCGCACGGTCGACACGGCCGGCACGCGCTCGGGCGGGCCGAGGGCGGCCGACCGACCGACCGACTGACCGATCGATCGATCGATCGATCGATCGATCGGCCCGACCCGGCGGCGCGGTCAAAAGCCGTGCGCCGGCCGCGAGACGTCGCCGAACTCGACCCGATTGGCACAGCGCGCCAGACCGGGCCGGGCGCGACCCGGCAGCCGGGCGCGAATCCGCAGGTGCCGGCCCTGCGCGGCCTCCGCCGCCGATTCCCCCGCCGTCACTCGCGCAGCGCGGGTCCGGCAAAACCCGAGGTGGGCGGCGCCGCGTCCACACCGCCGTTCGGGTGATCGGCGATCGGCTGGCCGACCCGCCGTCCGCGCCCGTGGTACCTGTGGAGTGGCCTTTCCGGTCGGAGAAGGAGGATTCATGTCCGACACCGTCCGTCCCGATGTCGACGCCACACCGACGGCCCGGGATTCCCGGCTTACCGTGACCGTGTACCGGGTCGACCCGCACGGTACCCGGCTGATCCGAGGCTCCCGCGTCCATCAGGGAACTCCGCCGTCGATCCTCGCCTTCCCGGAAGAGCCCCCCTGTCGCTGCTCCGCCGCCTGCCGCTACCCGAACACCGACGCCCCGCACCCGATCGGCCCGCCCGAAGGGTGACCCGGATCGTCCGCCGGCACCCTTGGCCCCCACCATCGCCCGCCACGCACCACTCCGTCCGAGCCACGGCGCTCCGACCCGGATCCCGGCCCCTCGTCGCGTGAGCCGGTGCGTAGTGGGAACGCGGCCTCCCCCCTCCCCGCTCCGGTTCAAAAGACCTCCCCCTCCCCGGCGCCCGCCCCGGCAACCGGAGTACCCGGAGGCAGCGTTCCGACCCGCGCGGCGGAATGTGCGCTGATCAAACCGGCGACGATCACCAGTCCCGCCCCGGCATGGAACGGAACCCGCAGACCAAGGAAACAACGCGGCCACCGGGCCCGAGGTCGCGCTGCCGACGACCACGGCGGCAAACGCGCTACCCACGGCGGCAGTTCGCAGGATCCGGACGGCGCCGAAGCCTGCGGTGGCCGCAGGCGTCGACAGAGCGCCGGGCACCCCGCCGACCGCGAACGAGGCGATCAGCAAGGCAAATTCGAGATTTCCCACGCCGAGGGTGCGCTGGGCGCGCCGCGTACGCGGACCGTTTTCGCGCCCAACCCGGCTACCGCCGCGTCTGGTTTCACGGGCCGCGGATCGCCGCGGTGGGCGCGGTCGGTCGGCAGACCGACATGGACATCGCCGATCGGCTGCACCAGGCCCTCGTACGCGGCTACGCGATGCCGGACACCGAGTTGTCTCGCCGACGGGCTCGACTCGCGGTCGTGGTCGGGGGTGGTCTGCTCGACCTCGCCTTTCGCGAACGGCCCGAAGGAGACCCGGAGATCCTCGCCGATGCCGCGCTCATGATGGACCGCTATCTCTTCGCGCCGTCCTCGGATGCCTGAGTCGGCGACCGACGGCCGATCGGGTTGCGTGTGACACGTGGTGAAAGGATGCACATGATTCAGTGACGATCGTGTGAAGCGACGGGATGAGAGTGCATGAACGCGAACCGGCAGACCCCTGCGCCGAACGAACCCACCGAACCGGTCGGATCAACCGAACCGACCCGGTCGGTCGAAGAGACCGATCCGACCGGATCCACCGGATCGACCGCATCAGTCGAACGTGTCGGATACGTCGAATCCGCCGTGCCGATCGACGACTTCGAAGCGGCTCACGCGATCGACACGACGACGCCGCACTCGGCGCGGATGTGGAACTTCTGGCTGGGTGGCAAGGACAACTACCCGGTAGACCGGGCCCTGGGCGAGCAGTTACAGAAGTCGTTCCCGCAGATCGTCGACATCGCCCGTGCCTCCCGTCGGTTCCAGGCGCGCGCCGTGCGCCACCTGGCGGGTGAGGCCGGGATACGGCAATTCCTGGATCTGGGCACCGGGTTGCCCACGGCGGAGGCCACTCACGAGGTGGCCCAGCAGGCCGCCCCGCAGGCGCGCATCGTCTACGTGGACAACGACCCGATCGTGCTCGCCCACGCCCGCGCGCTCCTGTCCGGCCGCCCCGAGGGGGCCACCGCGTACGTGCCGGCCGATCTCACCGACACCGAGACCGTGTTGCGCGAAGCCGGCAGGACGCTGGACCTGAGCCGACCGATCGCGCTGATGGTGCTCTCCACCCTGGGTCATGTCACCGACGACGCCCGCGCCGCCACCCTGTTGCGCACCTATCTGAACGCATTCCCCGCAGGCAGCCACCTGGTCCTGTGCGACACCGTCGAAACCCCGCTGACGCGCGCCGCGTCGGACGAGTACGCCGACGGCGGCGCCCTCCCGTACGTCTCGCGTCCCGCCGAGGTGCTCCGCTCCTTCGCCGACGGCCTCGACCTCCTCGAACCCGGCTTCGGCTCGATCAGCCTGTGGCGTCCGGACGAGCCCGTCACCACCGAGCCGGTCGACCAATGGGGATTCGTCGCCGTCAAACGCTGAACCCGACCGGTGCGGCAAGAGTGGGAGTCGGCGCGGGTCGGCAGAGCACAGTCGCAAGGAAGCTCGCGGAAATCACCGCCATCACCCTCGACTGTGCGGACCCCGCGAGGCTCGCCGAGTTCTACCGACCGGATCGCCACCCCGAGCAACCGGCCGGACCGGTCGGACCCACCGGAAGGCCCGGGCCGATCGCATCGATCGAACCGGTCGAACCCGTCGGGCACAGGCTCCCCGCCTACTCCGGGGTGCCCGCCGTCCATGTGATGGTCGGCGGGACGACACGCGCGCATCGCGGCTCCCCGCAGGCGTCGGTCAGCCCGAGTCGGCCGATCAGCAGACCGGAACGGACCGCGGCGGCCAGGACGTCGGTCGGGACCTCGGCAAGCATGAGCTTGGCTCGGCGGAACATCGCGAATGCGCCCGCGCCGTCGACCGTGCCCCACGAGAGGTACACGAATCGATCCCCCGGCCGGCCCTGGATGTACGGCCCCTTGAGGTCGAGGCCGGACGCCGTCCGGGTCGCGGTCGCCTCCACCGTCCAGCCGGCGTGCCGGGCGTCGGCCGGGCGCGGGTCGAACAGGTCACCGGGGCGGTCGCGCCGCTGTACGGCGACGTGGACGTTCCGGTACTCGGGGTCGGCCGCCCCGGGCGGACAGACCGGCCCGGGGAGGTCGACGGCGTCGATACGAATCCTCATGGGGACATGATCCCCTCGGTCCCCTCGGTCCGATCACTTCCGCGGGGGCACCCCACGCCGGGCCGCGCGTCGGCCCCCGGAGGCCGATTCCGGGGTCCTGCCGGACAGTTCCCCGATCGCGTGCGTGCATCGTTCGGTCACGCCCATGCATCGCGGGCAGAACATCTCGTGCCGGCGTCGGCTCTCGCCGATGCCGACGTCGTCGAGCCCCTCCGTCGGGCCGACGCCGTGCCGTACCGGGCCCTTGCGGCCCGGCGACTGCCAAGCGGCATTCGGCGTGTTCGGGGCCGTTCTCGTCCTGCGCATGTTCGCTCCATCCGAAATGATCCGTCGCCTTCACCAGGTAAGCCGCCGGCAACGCATTGCGCATGCCCGAGAACGAGCCCGGCGCGCCGCCAAGCCCACCCGGGACCGGAAGAACCCACCCCCGGCCATGCGCCCGCGCGGGTGAACACCCACCGCGGACCACACGCACGCCCTCCCGCTCGCCACGCCACGCCAACCATCACACCGACCCCTGCCCCGGCAGCGCATGGACACGATCGGCCGTCGGCACCCGCATCCCCCAGCGGCGTCGCGACGAAGGCCGTCCCCCGGCGTGAGCCGACGATGCCGCCTGCCATGCCCGTCGCACGCGCCTCCGGACCCGGCAGCGGCGCCGCCCCGGCCCCGGCTCCGGTCCCGGCAGCCGTTTGCGGTCAACACCCCCGCCACGACCCCGTCGACGACCGCGCGGCCCCCACCGACGGCTCACGACAATCGGCGGCGGCGCAGTCACCGTCCCCGGCAACCCGGCAACCCGGTAATCCAGTCGCCCAGTCACCCAGTCACCCGTTCGGCGGCTCACCCGCAACGGCCAACGTCTCCGTCGCGCTTCGGGCCGTCGTCTCCGGGGGTGATGTGGCGCCCCGGGTGAACGCGGCGGTGAAGGCCGCCGGGCCCAGTGTCGCCGTCGCGACCCGGGTGATCCGGTCGACGTCGATACGCTCGGCGGCCGGCAGCGGCGCGCCCACGCTGCGCCGGGCCGCGTGGGCCGCGCCGAGCCGTCGGGCCGCCTGCTCCGCCGCAGCGGCCGTACCCGCGAGCGAGGCCGCGCCGGCCAGGCCCTCCAGGGACAGGGCCAGCGCGCGCGGTTCGGCGAGCGAGCGCGCGATGTCCAGGCTGCGCAGATGATGGGCGAGCGCCCCGGCGGCGTTCCCGCGCAGTTCGTCGATGAAGCCCAACTCCGCCTGGAGCAGATGTCTCCCGGCCGGCGAGGAGAGTTCGGCGTCCCGCATGTGCACCAGGTGCGCCTCGGCCTCGTCGAGATCGCCGGAGCGCCGTGCCCCCAGCGCCAGGCCCATCAGCGCGTGGATCTCCCCGTACTTGTAGCCCTGCTCGACGGCCGCCCGTCGCGCCTGTTCGTGCAGCTCGCGGGCACGCTCCCAGGCGTGTTCGAGCAGCGCGAGTCGGCCCAGGCCGGACAACCGCGCACAGACCTCGACCGCCAGACCCAGTTCCCGGGCCGGGCGCAGGCCCTCGTGGTGGAGACGCGTCGCCTCGGCGTGGTCGCCCTTGATCTCGGCGAGTGCGGCCAGCGGTTGTACGGTCTGCGCCTCGCCCCAGCGGTCGCCGACGGCCCGGAAGAGTGCGGCGCTGCGCAGACCGTCCTCGCGCACCGCGTCGAGATCGCCGCGGATCAGCGCACACATCGCCCGCAGTGCGAGCCCCGCGGCGGTGCCCCACCGATCGCCGTCGGCGTCGAACCGGCCCAGCGCGCGATCGTTGGCCACCTGCGCGGCGCGCATTTCGCCCCCGTTGAACAACCCGTACGCGTACAGCCACAACGCCGGCGCGGGCACCGCCGGGTCGTCGGCGGCCGCGTCCGAGTCGGTCGGGGACGTCGGACGGTCTCCGGTGAGCAGGGTGAACGCGTCGTGGAGCAGGCGTAGTTCGCTCGACTCAGGCACGGCGTCCAGGATCCGCCCGAGCCGCCGCCGCGCCTCGCCCGGCCGCCCGCGCAGAAGCCACCACCAGGCCAACGCCGCGGCGAAGCGCCGGGCCGGGTCCGCGCCCATACCCTGGTCAGCCCCCGGGTCCGCATCCGCCGACGCGTGTCGGATCGCCGCCTCCAGCGCCGCGTACAGGTTGGCCGACTCCGCGTCCAGGCGCTCCAGCCATTCCCGCTGACCGTGGTCGCACAGGCGCGGTCGCGCGCGTTCGGCGAAGTCGAGGTAGTAAACCAGGTGTCGGTTCCGGACGGCGTCGGCTTCCTCGGTCCGGGCCAGTCGTTCCTGCGCGTAGGCCGCGACGGATTCGAGCAGGCGATAGCGAGGCGCCGTACCGCCGGCGCCGTCGACCATCACGACCAGCGACTTCTCGACCAGCCGCGCGAGCAGGTCGACGACCTCGTCCGGCCGCACCCCCCCACCGGCGCAGACCGCCTCGGCCGCCTCCAGCGTGCAGCCGTCCCGATGTACCGCGAGCCGGCACAGGACGATGCGCTCGCGGGTACGGAGCAGGTCCCAACTCCAGTCGATCATCGCCCGGAGCGTCTGTTGCCGGGCCGGGGTGCCGCGGCGTCCGGACGTGAGCAACCGGAAGCGGTCGTCCAGGCGGGCCGCCAACTGGGCCATGCCCAGGGCCCGTACCCGGGTGGCGGCCAATTCGAGGGCCAGCGGAATGCCGTCGAGCCGCACGCAGACTTCCGCCACCAGATCCCCGATCTCGCCGGGCGCGGTCGCCGCCGCCGGCGAGAAGCCCGGGGCCGAGGCGGCGGCGCGTTCGGTGAACAACCGCACCGCGTCGTCTCGATGCAGCGGCTCGACCTGGAACACCGTCTCGCCGGGCAGCGCCAACGGCTCGCGGCTGGTGGCCAACACCCGCAGTCCCGGCGCGCCGGCCAGGAGCCGGTCGGTGAGTTCGGCGGCGGCTTCCACCACGTGTTCGCAGTTGTCCAGGACCATCAGCACCCGCCTGTCGCGCAGCGCCGCCACGAGTCGTTCCGCCGTCGAGCGGCCGGCCGCGGGCCCGAGTCCGTCGTCGCGGACCCCGAACACGTCGCAGACCACCTGCGCGAGTTCGGCCATTTCGCCGCCGCGCCCGGCGAGTTCGACCAGCCGTACGCCGTCGGGCACGCACCCCGCGGCCTCCCGCGCGAACCGGCCTGCCACTTCCAGGGCGAGTCGGGTCTTGCCCACGCCGCCCGATCCGGTCAGTGTCACCAGGCGCGTACGTTCCAGGAGCGGCCCGAGCTCGGCGACGGCCTGTTCCCGCCCGATCAGCGGGGTCAGCGGGACGGGCAGCCGAACCTCGGGCGCGGCGGCGGGCCCTCGGGTGTCCGACCGGCCGCGGGCGGCGTCCGCGGCCTGCGCGACCGGCGCCGGCGGGCGCGGCGACTCGTCCTGGCGCAGGATCGCCGCGTGCAGGGCGACGATTTCCGGCCCGGGATCCAGGCCCAGTTCGTCGGCCAGGCGCTCGCGCAGGTCCGCGTACGAGGCCAGCGCCTCGCTTTGCCGACCGGCACGGTACAGCGCCCGCAGGTACACCGCGCGCAGCCGCTCACGCAACGGATGTTGCGCGACCGGGCCCGCGAGTTCCGCCGCGAGCGCCGCGTGCTCGCCCGCCTCCAGCCGCGCGCCCGCATGTTCCTCGACGGCGACCAGGCGCAGTTCCTCCAGCCGCCGGGCGGCCGGCCGGGCGAACTCCTCGTCGGCGAAATCGGCGTACGCCGGCCCGCGCCACAGGCCGAGCGCCCGGGCGAGCGTCGCGGATCGCTCCTGCGGATCGCCCTGCGTCCGGGCCTGTTCCACCAGGGCCGCGAAGCGGTGCGCGTCCAGGTCCGCGTCGGCGGCGTCGATCCGCTCCAGGAGCAGCCGATATCCGGGCGCCTGGTACACCACCCGGTCCCGGCCCAGGGTCCGGCGCAGTACGGAGATCCGGGTCTGGAGCGCGTTGGCGGGTCGGCCGGGCGGGTCCTCGCCCCACAGGTCGTCGACGAGCCGGTCGGCGGAGACCGTACGGCCCTCGTACGTCAACAGGTCGGCGAGCAGCGCGCGGACCCCGGCCTCGGGGACCTTGAGCGGTTCACCGTCGACACCCCATACCGCCAGTGGACCCAACACCCCGAACCGCATCGAACCACCGTACACAGCGGCTCCGCGTGACTCCTCAGCGGATCCTCAGCGACCCCTGAGCGCCGGGGAGCACAGTCGTGTCCATCGCCGGAAGGACGCCCCGAAAGCGCCCGATCCGGACAGTTCCACCGCACGGGTTCGGCACGAGCCCCGACACCGGAGGCAGCACCATGGACAACGCCCTGTACGACTACAGCCCGATCGTCGACCGCGAGCCGATCCACTGGCCCGACGGTGCCCGCGTCGCCTTCTACGTGGGTCTGAACGTGGAGCACTTCCTCGTCGGGACCGCGTCGACGAGCATCAACCAGGCGACCGCGGGCCTGGTCCCGGACCCGCTGAACTTCGGCTGGCGCGACTACGGCCCGCGGGTGGGCATCTGGCGGATGATGGAGGCGTTCGACAAGCACGGGATCCGGCCGAGCGTGTTGCTCAACTCCGACGTGGTCGAGCACTACCCGCAGATCATCGAGGCGGGACTGGCCCGCGACTGGGCCTGGTTGGCGCACGGTCGCAACAACTCGACGCTCCAAGCGGACGTGGCCGACGACGAGCGCGCCTATCTGAAGCACGTCGTCGAGACGATCGAGAAGGCCACCGGCCGACGTCCGCGCGGATGGCTGGGCCCGGCGCTCACCGAGACGTTCCGGACCCCGTCGCTGCTGGCCGAACTGGGCCTGGACTACACGCTGGACTGGACCAACGACGACCAGCCGTACCGGCTCAACGTGCCCGGGATGTCGAGCGTGCCGTACTCGCTCGAACTCAACGACCTGGGCCTGTTCACCGCGCATGCGCTCAGCGGCCCGGACTTCGTACAGGTGGTCAAGGACCAATTGGACCGGCTTTACGAGGAGTCCGCCGACAGCGGTCGGGTCATGTCCCTGGCGCTGCACCCGTTCGTCACCGGTCAGGCATTCCGGCACAAGTACCTGGACCAGGCTCTGGAGTACGTCGCCAACCACCCCGGCGTCTGGCTCACGACGAGCGACGAGATCGCCGAGCACTACACCCGGACGTCCGCCCCGACGGCGGGATGAGCCCGGCCGGTACGACGCGGCCCCCGACCGCCCGGACCGAGCACCCGGCCCGGACTCCCCCACGAGTCCGGTCCGGGCGCACCCCTGGCCCACCCGGGCCGGCGCCACCAAGCCCGGCACCCCGGCGCCTGGTACGCCTCGCGGCCGTGCGGCTCGGGGCCGGCGCGCTGCGCGGCAAGGGCGGCACCGAGATCCGCGCCGGCGATGCAACGACGCCCGTCAACTCGTCGGGTCGAGGACCAGTTTGCCGGTCGTGCGTCGTTCCTGGAGGTCCTCGTGAGCGCGGTGTACCTCGCCGAGCGGGTACTCGCCTCCGATGTGCGGGGTGATCGCACCGGAGAGCGTGGCCCTCCACAGTTCCCGCATGGAATGGTCGACCATGTCGCGCCGGGAGTAGAGCTTCGGCAGGACGAAACCGATCAGACTCTTGTTGTCGAGCATGATCCCCCGGGTGTCCACCGTGGCGGTCCTACCGCTTGCGAAGCCGAAGAGAACCAGTCGTCCGAAGTCGGCCAGTGCGTCCGACGCCGCCTGGGCGACGGTGCCGCCGGCCATTTCGAGGATGACATCGAGTCGACGTCCGCCATTCGCCTCGATCAGCTGTTCGGTGAGGTGATCGACGGTGGAGGAGTCCACGGCGGCGTCGGCGCCGAGTTTCAGCGCCGCTTCGCGTTTGGCAGGGGTGGATGCGGCGGCGACGATACGGCCGGCGCCGGCGAGTCGGGCCAGTTGGATCGCGAGTGTGCCCACGCCACCGGCAGCAGCGAACACCGCGACGGATTCGCGCGGTTGCAGTCGCGCGCTGGTGTGCAGGATGTGCCAGGCGGTGTTCCCCTGTACGCCCAGCGCCAGGGCCGAACCGTCCTCGATGCCCTCGGGCACCTCGAACGTCGTCCGCGCGGGTGCGAGCGCGTATTCCGCGTAGCCGCCGCCGCGCTGGGTGAGAGCCAGGACACGTCTACCGTCACTGTCGCGCGTCCCGACGACTTCGCTGCCCAGCACGTAGGGAAGGGGCGTGTCCGCTATGTAGTTTCCCTCACGAATGTGCACGTCCGCAAAGTTCACACCGGTCCGGTGCACCCGAACCAGCACCCTGCGCCCGGGTTCGGGAACCGGAACCGGTAAGTCGACCACCCGCAGCACGTCGGATCCACCGAACTCGCTCACCTGTACCGCCCGCACGCGTTTCCCCCATCGGTTCGAACGAAGCCCGACTCCCCACGGTAGCCGCCCGCGTGGTCAGCGTCGTCGCGCGTGCCGAGGCGTTCACCGGGTACGCCCTCGTTGTCCGCCCTGCTCGCCCTCCCCGCCCCGCCCGACCCAGGACGGGGACAAGAGCCGACGCAGACAAGCGCGGACGCGAAACGCCGACCGGCGGTCGGTCCCCGTCGGGGCCGGCCGCCGTGTCGAACGCGACTCGCCTCACACGCCTGCCAACCGCCGCGCCGACGGGCGCAGGTACACCGCCCACGTGACCACCAGGCACAGTCCGTAGAACGCGAGGAAGGCCAGGTAGGCGGCGTCGCCCCGACCGGAGTTCAGGAACGACTCGCGGAAGGCGATGTTGACCAGAACCCCGCCCAGCGCTCCGATCGCCCCCGCAATGCCCATCAGCGCACCGGACTTGCGCCGCGCGGCCGGACCCGGGCCGAGCTTGGCCGCGAAGATCGCCGGAATCATCTTGTACGCCGAGCCGTTGCCCAACCCGCTGAAGACGAACAGCAGCACGAAACCGGTCAGGAACAACCCCAGCGACTCCTGCCGCGAGGCCAGATAGACCACGAGCGCGGCACCGGCCATCGCGACGAAGTTCCAGAACGTGACCCGCGCGCCGCCCCATCGATCCGCGAACCACCCGCCCACCGGGCGCACCAAGGAGCCCAACAGCGGTCCCAGGAAGGTCAGGTAGGCCGCCTTGACCGGAGTGGCGAACTCCGCGTGGAACTGCACCTGGAGCACCTGCCCGAAGGCGAACCCGAAGCCGATGAACGACCCGAACGTGCCGATGTACAGCAGCGACATCACCCACGCGTGCGGCTCCCGGGCGACCTCGCGCATCGCGCCCTTGTCGTTGCGCAGCGCGGGCAGGTTGTCCATGTAGCGCGCGGACAACAAGGCGGCGAGCACGATCAGCGGGATGTACACCACGAGCAGCAGCCGAGGATGCCCCGCGCCCGCCGTGGCCAGCACCGCGAGCCCGACCAACTGCACCGCCGGCACACCCAGGTTGCCGCCACCGGCGTTGATCCCGAGCGCCCATCCCTTCAGCCGCTGCGGATAGAACGCGTTGATGTTCGCCATCGAGGAGGCGAAGTTGCCGCCGCCGACCCCGGCCACCGCGGCGACCGCGAGCAACGTGCCGTAGGAGACGCCCGGTTCCAACACGATCGCGATCGCCGTCGTGGGCAGCAGCAGCAACAGTGCGCTCACCACTGTCCAGTTCCGGCCACCGAAGCGGGCGACCGCGAACGTGTACGGAATCCGCATCGCACCGCCGACCAGGGTCGGCACTGCGGTCAGGGTGAACTTCTGCGCGGGGTCGAACCCGTAGGCCGGGCCGAGGAAGAGCACGATGACCGACCACAGGCTCCAGACCGAGAAGCCGATGTGCTCGGACAGGACCGAGAAGATCAGATTGCGCCGAGCGATCCCGGCTCCCGCCTGCGCCCAGAACGCCTCGTCCTCGGGCCGCCAGTCGTCGAGTGGTCCGGACCCGGGTGCGGCGATGGGTCCGGCCGTGCTGGTGGTTGTCGTTGTCGTCGTCACTGGGACCTGCCTGTCCGAGGGGAAATATCGGCTGATGCTCCGTCACGCTAGGAACGGCAGATTTCGGCGCACTACGTCGTGTCGGTCGCCGGCGCTACAAGTCGCTCAGCATCGGCGTCGAAGCGGTGTGAGAATTCCGGGAACGACACGGCAGGGCATGGCACGGCACGGCGTCACGTGGCATGGCATGGCATGGCATGCCATGGCGTGGCGTGGCGTGGCGTGGTGCCGACCTGGGCGCCATCACGGGCGCCGGCAAGGGCACTGGTACCCGCACGGGCACGGAACCGGCCTTGACGTCCGTACAGGCACGAAACCGGCCTTGGTACCCGCACGGGCACGGAACCGGCCTCGCCGTCCGCGCGGGCACGGGACGGCGCCGGCCTGATGCCGACACGAGCTCGGACACCGGCACCGACACCCGCACCCGCACCGGTCGAAGAACGGTTCCGCGCACGCCCCCGCTCCGTCAGTGCGTACGAACCGCCCACGTCCGCAACGCCGCCGGCTGCCCGTCGGGAGCCTCGTCCTCGTCCAGACACGCACCCGTACGAAGGTCGAACACCTGCTTGTACATCGGCGACGCAACCGTGGGCACCTCACCCCGCTGCCCGACGATGCCGCGCGACATGACGTACGCGCCGCTGAACGGGTCGCGGTTGGCCAACGCGTACAGCCGCCCCGCCCGGTCGCGAAACACCGCGACCTGGTGGCCCTCGATCAGGGCCGCGACACCGCGACCCGGCACGAGGTCGGCGTACGAACACACCGGCATCCACCCGGTTTCGCCGGCGATCTCGACGGTGAGCTCGGTCGTCGACTCGATACTTGTCGTCATCGGCCGCGTACCTCCAACTTCTCGAACAGGACGGGCTTGATCTGGTCCCGCTCGGCGGTGAACCGAACGGTGGGGTCGGGAGTCCCGGGCGCGTTGACGAACGACACGAACCGGCGGACCCGGTCCGGGTCGGCCAGCGTCGCCGCCCACTCGTCCCGGTAGGTGCCGATGTGACGGGCCATCAATTCGTCCAGGTCGGCGCAGATCCCGAGCGAGTCGTCGATGATCACCGAACGCAGGTGGTCGAGGCCGCCCTCCATCCGCTCCACCCACGACGCGGTGCGTTCGAGTCGGTCGGCGGTACGGATGTAGAACATCAGGAAGCGGTCGATGGTGCGGATCAGCGTGTCGCGGTCGAGGTCGCTCGCCAGCAGGTCGGCATGCCGCGGGGTCATCCCGCCGTTGCCGCCGACGTACAGGTTCCAGCCCTCGGCGGTGGCGATCACCCCGAAGTCCTTGCTCTGTGCCTCGGCGCACTCGCGGGCGCACCCGCTCACCGCGGACTTGAGTTTGTGCGGCGAACGCAGCCCCCGGTACCGCAGTTCGAGCTCGATCGCGAGACCGACCGAGTCCTGCACGCCGTAGCGGCACCAGGTCTCGCCGACGCACGACTTCACCGTCCGCAGCGCCTTGCCGTATGCGTGGCCCGACTCGAAGCCGGCCGCGACCAACCGTCCCCAGATCTCCGGGAGTTGGTCGACCGTCGCACCGAACAGGTCGATCCGCTGGCCGCCGGTGATCTTCGTGTACAGGCCGAAGTCGCGGGCGATCTCACCGATGGTGATCAAGCCCCCGGGAGTGATCTCGCCGCCGGGGATGCGCGGGACGACCGAATACGAGCCGTTGCGCTGGATGTTGGCGAGAAAGTGGTCGTTGGTGTCCTGAAGCGAGGCCTGTTCGCCGTCCAGGATGTGCCCCTGGGCCAGACTCGCCAGGATCGAGCCGACGGTGGGTTTGCAGACGTCGCACCCGTCGCCGCCCGACGCGCCGGCGCTGCCGTGCTCGTCGATCAGCCGGGTGAAGGACGTGATGCCCTTGACCCGAACTATCTCGTACAACTCGGCGCGGGTGTGCTCGGCGAAGTGCTCGCACAACCCGCGCATGCTCTCGATGCCGGCGGCGGCCAGTTCGTCGGTCACGATCGTGCCGATGAGTTTGACGCAACTTCCGCACCCGGTACCGGCCTTGGTGCACTTCTTGACGGCGGGAAGATCGAGGCAGTCGTGGGCGGTGACCGCGTTGCGGACCTCCGCCTTCGTCACCGCGTGGCACGAGCACACCACCGCCTCGTCCGGAAGCTCGAACCGCACCGGCGCACCCATCGACGCGGGCAACACGAGTTGTTCGGCCGGCACCGGCAGGGCGCCGCCGGTCAGCGGCCGCAACGTGCCGTACGCCTCCGCGTCACCGACCAGAACGCCACCCAGCAGCTGTCCGTCCGTTCCGATGACCAGCTTCTTGTACACGCCGGCCCGGGTGTTGGAGTACAGCACCTCCACGCACCCCTCGGCCGTTCCGTGCGCGTCGCCGAAACTGGCCACCTCGACGCCGAGCAGCTTGAGTTTGGTGGACAGATCCGCGCCGGTGAATCCGTCCGTCCCGGCGCCGGCGATCTCGGCCGCGGCCACCTCGGCCATCGCGTATCCCGGTGCGACCAGCCCGTACACGCGCCCGTCCGCGGCCAGTGCGCACTCGCCGACGGCCAGGATGTGCGGATCCTCGGTCCGACAGCGCTCGTCCACGACGATGCCGCCGCGCTCACCCACCGCGAGGCCCGCGTCCCGGGCGAGTTGGTCCCGGGGTCGTACTCCGGCCGAGAACACCACCAGGTCGGCGGCCAGTTCGCTGCCGTCGGACAACGTCATGCCCGAGACCCGCCCGTCGTCGCCGGTGCTGACGGCCTGCGTCCCCGCACCGGTGTGGACGGTCACCCCCAGCTCCTCGACCTTGCGTCGCAACACCTCGCCGCCGCCGTCGTCGACCTGAATGGCCATCAGACGCGGCGCGAACTCGACGACATGGGTGTCCAGCCCCATCGCGGTCAGCGCTCCGGCGGCTTCGAGTCCGAGCAACCCGCCGCCGACGACGGCTCCCACCCGCGCACCGCGCGCTGCGGCCTCGATCGCCTCGACGTCCTCGATGGTGCGATAAACGAAGCACCCGTCCGCGTCATGGCCGGGCACCGGCGGCACGAACGGATACGACCCGGTCGCCAGCACGAGCACGTCGTACGGAACGCTGCGGCCGGTCCGGGTGGTCACGGTGCGGCCGACCCGATCGATCGCCTCGACGGGATCCCCGAGCCGAATGTCGATCTGGTGCTGCCGCGCGAACTCGGCGCTGCACAACGACAGTTCCTCCGCCGTCGTGCCCGAGAACCAGGACGTCAGGTGCACCCGGTCATAGGCCCGCCGCGGCTCCTCGGCCAGCACGGTGACTGCAAACCGCCCACCGGCCTGCTCGACCAGCGCCTCGACGAACCGCTGCCCCACCATGCCGTGACCGACCAGTACCACATTCGTCTTTCCGACATCACTCACGACCGACTCCTCCAACAACGCCAAGACACCCCGGACCCACGACCACCACAAACCCACTCACCAACCCACGCCCCCACCTCCCGACCGCTCTCCGCCCCCGACCGCGCCGGCCGGACCCCCGCCGCCGGCCCCGGCATCACCATCACGAGCCGACACCCGCCCACACCGTCCACGCGAACCGGCCTGCCAGAGGCGGCACCCCAGTCGGGCAGCGAAGGTGAAGGTGGTCGAGCCGGGGCTCCCGGTCCGCAACTACGGTCGTGCCGGCCCGAGTCGGGTTCACCCCGTCGACGCGGCCCCGCGACGTGCCGGCTCGGTGTGCCGGCAGCCTCGGTCGCCGGGGGCGGCCCGGGTCGTTGCGGTGACGCCGTCGGGCGGCGGCGGTCGTGGGAGACGTGGTCATCGGTACGCTCCCGGCACGGCCAACAGGTGGAGCGGGTCGGCCGGCAGCGGATCGTCGCGTTCGAAGGCGCGGGTCAGGGCGCCGGCGGTGGCGAGGTCACCGATCAGGATCCCGGCGACGAGCCGGTCGCCGCGCATGACGAGCTTCTTGTAGGCGTTGCGGGTCGGATCGGCCAGGCGTACGACGTCGTCGCCCGCCCGGGCACCCGTCGCACCGAACGCCGCGACCGCCAAGGGCCCGGCCGTCAGCCGCATCATCGTGCGCGACCCGGCGTAGCGCTCGCCGCCGCCGGTGAGGTGCGCGGCCAGGACGTCGGCCTGATCCCACGCCGCCGCCGCAAGGCCGTGGACGTCCCCGGCGAACTCGGCGCAATCCCCGATGGCATATATGCCGGCGGCCGAGGTGGCGAGCCGGTCGTCCACCACGATCCCGGTATCGACCCGCAGGCCCGCGTCGCGGGCGAGCGCCACCCTGGGACGGACCCCACAGGCGAGCACGACCAGGTCTGCGTCGAGCACGTGCCCGTTGGCGAGTTCGACGCCGGTGACATGCTCCGTGCCCGTCAGGGCCCGAGCCCGGTTGTCGAGGTAGACCGCGACGCCGAGTTCGGCGAGGCCACAGAGCAACGCACTCGCGGCTTGGGCGTCGAGGTGACGCTCCATCAAGTGCGGTCCCTGATGCACGATTTCGACCGCGACCCCCAACGCCGCCAAAGCCCGCGCGGCGCTTACGCCGAGAACGCCTCCCCCGATCACCACGGCCCGCTCGGCCCTGGGCGCCGCATCGGCCAGCGCGGCGCAATCGTCCAGAGAACGGAACGCGTGCACGCCGCCGAGCAGCTCCAGATTCGGCTCGCCACGACTCGGCGGGGCGGGGGCGGGGGCGGGGGCGGGCGCGGCGGGCGGCGCGGCGGGCGCGGAAGCGACCGGCCCGGCCACGGTTTGCCCAGTCAGCTCGGTCGGCGCGGTCGGCCCGGTCGACCCCGTCGAGGTGAAGGAACCGTGCGGCCTGCCGGCGACCCGCAGGTTTCGCATCGGTGGCAGCACGGGCCCGGCGCCGGTCGCAAGCACGATCGCATCGAACGAATGCACCTCGCCGTCGGCCAACCGAAGAGAGCACCGCTCCGCGTCAAGAGCACTGACCCGCGCTCCGACCCGAACCACCGCCGACGGCCCGACCGGAAGTCCGATCGCCTCGGCCCCGAAGCGAGCACTGAGCACATCCGCGAGCAGTGCTCTGTTGTACGGCGCATACATCTCGTCCCCGAACACCGTCACGGAAATCCTGGGATCCCGCGCAGCGATCTGCTGCGCAAACCGCGCCGCCGCCATCCCCGCTCCCACCACCCCAACCCGCATCGCGATCACCTTTCACAACCAAGAGCACCGCTCACACTCACGAGCACCGCTCCACCAGAACGCCACCACATCCGACCGCGCGGCCTCGCAAGAGCACTGCTCGCATCAATGCGCGGTGCTCCGCCCCGGGCGCCACGACCTCCCACTTCAATTGGAGAGCACTGCTCATATTCGAGAGCACCGCTCCCCGAAGGCCGACCCGCGCCGGAGCACCGCACACACCCGAGAGCACCGCTCCCCCAGGACCGACCCGCACCGGAGCACCGCACACACCCGAGAGCACCGCTCCCCCAGGACCGACCCGCACCGGAGCACCGCACACACCCGAGAGCACCGCTCACATCGGCGAGCACTGTTCCGGCGAGCTCCCTCAACCGGCAAAGTGCCATCACGCGCCTCCCCCGTCAGCGCTGCTGCCGCCAACCCCGATCCCGCTCAACGCAACGCCCCCGCCCCCGCCCCCGCCCGGACCCCGACCCCCGACCGGCTCGGCACCGCCCTCGCCTCCACCCCCACCCCGACCCCCGCCCGACTCGGCACCGCCCCCACGCTCCCCCGCCCCCCGCTCGACATTGCCGACCCGGTCGAGCCGGACCGCGCAGACCTTGAACTCCGGCATCCGCGACACCGGGTCCAGGGCCGCGTTCGTCACCGAGTTCGCCCGCCCCGCGCCCGACCAGTGGAACGGCATGAAGACCGTGTCCGGCCGGATCTCCCGCGAAAGCCTCGCCGGCGCGACCGCGCGTCCTCGCCGACTCGTGACCGCGACCGGATCGCCCTCGCCCACCCCCATCCGCCCCGCCAGGTCCGGGTGCAGTTCCACGAACGGGCCGGGCGCCGCGCGGTTCAGGGTCGGTACGCGGCGGGTCTGGGCGCCGCTCTGGTACTGGCTCAGCACCCGGCCCGTGGTCAGGTACAGCGGATATTCCGCGTCCGGCTCCTCCGCCGCGGCCCGGTGCGTCGGCGCCGCGAAGCGGGCTCTTCCGTCCGGTGTGGCGAAGCGGTCCAGGAACAGCCGCGGCGTACCCGGGTGGGTCACCTCCGGGCAGGGCCAGAACACCCCGTCCTCGGCCCGGATGCGGTCGTAGGTGATCCCCGCGTAGTCCGCCGCGCCGCCCGCCGATGCCCGGCGCAGTTCGTCGAACACCTCCTCCGCGTCCGTCGCGAAGCCGCGCTCGACGCCCAGCCGGCGCGCGAGCGCGTTCAGTGTGAACAGGTCCGTCCGCACGCCCTCGGGTACCGGCAGGGCCGCCTGACGCAGGATCACCCTGCCCTCCAGGTTCGTCGTGGTTCCGTTCTCCTCGGCCCACTGGGCACTGGGCAGCACGACGTCGGCCAGCGCCGCGGTCTCGGACAGCACCACGTCCGCCACGACCAGGAAGTCCAGCGCCGCGAGTCGGGTCTCCACGTGCGCCGCGTTCGGCGCGGACACCACCGGGTTCGAGCCCATCACGAACAGGGCGCGGATCTCGTCGCCGCAGGAGTCCAACAGCTCGTACGCGGAACGCCCGGGTCCCGGCAGCGAATCCGCGTCCACGCCCCAGACGCCCGCCACGTGCGCCCGCGCGGTCGGGTCCGTGATCATTCGGTAGCCGGGCAGTTGGTCGGCCTTCTGGCCGTGTTCGCGTCCGCCCTGCCCGTTGCCCTGGCCGGTCAGGCAGCCGTACCCGGACAGCGGTCGGCCGGCCTTGCCGGCTGCCAGGCACAGATCGATCCAGGCCCCGACCGTGTCCACGCCCTTGCTCTGCTGCTCCGGGCCGCGGGCCGTCAGCACCATGGCCGTCGGCGCCGACGTGAACATGCGGATCGCTTCCCGCATCGCCTCCACCGGTACGCCGGTGATCCGCTCGACCCGCTCCGGCCAGTGCGCCATCGCCGCCGCCTGCGCCGCTTCGAAGCCGACCGTGCGGGCCGCCACGAATTCCTCGTCCACGTGCCCGTCGGCGATCAGCAGGTGCAGCAGGCCCAGCGCGAGCGCCAAGTCCGTACCCGGTACCGGCTGAAGGTGCAGATCGGCCTCGGCCGCCGTCCGGGTCCGGCGCGGGTCCACGACCACCAATCGCCCGCCGGCCGCGCGCATGTCGGTGAAGTAGCGCAGGGCCGGCGGCATCGTGTCCGCCGGATTGGCCCCGACCAGGACGACGCAGCCGGTCCGGGCGATGTCCTCCATCGGAAACGGCAGCCCGCGATCGATCCCGAACGCCGCCTTGCCCGCAGCCGCCGCCGAGGACATACAGAACCGGCCGTTGTAGTCGATGTTCGCCGTGCGCAGCACCACCCGCGCGAACTTCCCCAACAGATAGGCCTTCTCGTTGGTCAGTCCGCCGCCGCCGAACACCCCGACGGCATTTCGCCCGTACGCCCGGCCCGCGTCCGCCAACCCGGCCGCGACCCGGTCCAGCGCGTCGTCCCACCCGGCCTCGCGCAGCACCCCGTCGGCACCGCGCACCAGCGGCGCGGTCAGCCGTACTCCTCGCCGCAGCACCTCGGCCGCGCTCTGCCCCTTGCCGCACAACGCACCACGATTGACCGGAAACCCGGGCCGCTCGACCACCTCGACCGCGACATCCCCGGCTCCGGGGGCACCCGCAGCCCCCGCCGCACCCGGCCCGGCCCCGGCCCCCGAGCCCGGCTCGGCCCGCAGGCCCATGCCGCACTGCAGTGAGCAGTACGGGCAATGGGTGTCCGTCGTCGTGGTCCCGGCGTGCGTCGTCATGTCGGTAGCGTCGCGAGCTACGGTTACGCCGCCTGGTCTGCGATGTTGCGCCGGCGGTACGGCTGTCTCACCGGGCCGGGTGCCCGTCGTGAGAACCGTGACACCGAAGAGCCCCACGAAAACCCCAGACCTAACCCGGGGGTGATCACGCCGCAACACCCCCGTAACGCCGACCCTCCACTCTCGTCACATGGTTACTCGCACAAACGCCGCCGAACCCCTCGTCGGGCTCACGGTCGGCGTCACGGCCGCCCGGCGCCGCGACGAACTGGTCGCCCTGCTCGAACGTCGCGGCGCAAAGGTCGTGGGCACCGCGACGCTCAGCATCATCCCGTTGCGCGAGGACCACGTACTGCGTCTCGCCACCGAGCGCTGCCTGGTCGAACCGCTCGACTACGTGGTCGCGACGACCGGCGTGGGCTGGCGCGGCTGGATGAACGCGGCCGAGGGTTGGGGGCGATCCGCCGAGTTGCGCCGAGCCTGCGAGGCCGCGACGGTGATCAGCCGCGGTCCCAAGGCCACCGGAGCGGTTCGGGCCTCGGGGCTGCGCGAGACGTACTCGCCCGGCTCGGAGGCCAACGACGAGCTTCTGCACTGGTTGCTCGCCCGGGATCTGCGGGGCCGTCGGATAGCGCTCCAGGAACATGGCGCGCCGCTGGAGGGGTTCGCCTCGATCCTGCGCGAGCGCGGCGCCGAGGTGATCGAACTGCCCGTGTACCGATGGGGACCGCCGGAGGATCCGGTCGCGGTGCGCCGCCTGGTCGAGCAGGTGACCCGACGCGAGCTGCACGCGCTCACCTTCACCAGCGCACCCGCGATCGGCGCATTCCTCCAGACGGCCGACGAACTCGGGCGGCGCGAGGAGGTGTTGGCCGCGCTGCGGACGAGCGTGCTGCCCGTGTGCATAGGCGGGATCTGTGCCAAGCCGCTGACCGACGAGGGCGTGGATGCGGTGTGGCCGGAGCGGGGACGGCTGGGCTCGCTTGTGCGTACGGTCACCGAGACGCTGCCCGGGCGGGTTCGGCGCGAGTTGGACACCGGTACGGATCGCCTGATCCTGCAGGGCAGCGCGGTCCTGGTCCAGGGTGGCGTGATCTCGTTGTCGCCGGTGTCGGCAGCGGTCCTGCGCGCGCTGGCCGAACGACCGGGCTGGGTGCTCAGTCGCGCCGAACTCCTGCGCCGGGTCTGGCGTGACGCCTCCGCCGACGAACATGCGGTCGAGGCCGCCGTGGCCCGACTGCGCACCTCGCTCGGCCCGCACAAGGGGCTGATCAAGACGGTCACGAAACGCGGCTACCGCCTGGCCGTGGCAATCTGACACATCCGAAGCCGTAGCCGAGGGCACCCGACGTCACGAACTCCCCTCGCCCGCACCGCCGACAGGGCCCACCCGGCGGGCATATCACCCGCCTCGCCCTGTCGCCCATCGCGCCACGCCGCACGCCGCGCCGCCCTCGGCGTTGCGCGCCGTATCGGGAGCAGGCATTGTCCCGAGAGCGGTGAAACGACCGAGGCCGGTCCGCTGTCCCCCCGTCGAGGGGAGTTCCGCGCGTGAACCTCGAATGCCCGCGGTGCAAGCGGGAGTTGGCGTCCGTGGAGGTACTGCTCGATCAGTACGGCACGGCCGGCTCGCCCGGCCTGGCAACTCGCGGCACGGCCACGGCCCGCACCAGGCACGCCACGAGCAGCAGCACCTCGGGCCCCCGCACATCGCAGACGAGAACGAGGCCCCGGCCGGGCGCGCCACGATCGTGCATCGGTATCGAACCCCGCTACACCCGAGGTCCAGTGGAGGAAGGCACCCTCCCCGAGGAGGGTACGGGCCGCCCGAGGGCGCCGGCGCACCGGCCGAAGCCCCCCGGGCGCAGCGCAACGGCAGGTCGCGCATCGCGCGGCGCCCGGGGAAGGTACGGACGAGCCCGACGTGGTCGGGGCTGCGTACCGCTGGTGTGGCGTGGGTCGGTCAGTCCTTGACGATGCCCGAGGCGGCGACCACGATCTTGCCGTTGGTGGCGCCGGAGCGCGAACCCAGCGCCTCGATCCGGTCGACCAGTTCCTTGCCCTCGACGACCTCGCCGAAGACGACGTGCTTGCCGTCGAGCCACGAGGTGACGGCGGTGGTGATGAAGAACTGCGAGCCGTTGGTGTTCGCACCGGCGTTCGCCATCGACAGCAGGTACGGGCGGTCGTGCTTGAGCTTGAAGTTCTCGTCGGCGAACTTCTCGCCGAAGATGCTCTTGCCACCGGTGCCGTCGCCGCGGGTGAAGTCGCCACCCTGGAGCATGAACTCCGGGATCACCCGGTGGAACGGCGAACCGGCGTAGCCGAAGCCGTGCTCGCCCGTCGCGAGTTCGCGGAAGTTCCGGGCGGTCTGCGGGACGACCTCGTCGAAGAGGGAGAAGACGATGCGACCCTGGGGGACGTCGTTGATGCTGATGTCGAAGTAGACGTTGCTCATGGCGCCCATCCTGCCCTATTCGCGCGGGCCCACCCGTCCCGGGCTTCCCCACCCCGCCCCACCGGCACCCTCGACGCCCCGAACGGCGCCTCCCTCACCACCACGATCCGCCGCGCCCCCACCCGCACGCACCCCGGCGTGTCGCGCGCATCGAACGGATCGGCTCCCGCCTCGAACACCGTCGCAACGGCTGCCACCGGCCCGCGCCACCCGACGACCAAGCGTGCCCAACGACACACCCCGCGCCCCGCCCTTCGCGCCCCGCCTCTGCACCCCTCCACCCCTCCGCTCCGCACCCTCCGCCCGCTTCCCACCTTCCACACGCGCCTCGTCCACCCCTCCGTCTCTTCGCCTCCTCTGCCCCTTCGCCTCCTCCACCCCACGCATCACACGCATAACGGCTTCCCCCGCAGTCCTGTCGGGATGTCACCCCGGTCCGTACGATGCGAGTCATGACGGGGGTCACGGAAGACCGGAATCGGCACGGAAACCTGGTACTGCTGCTGGCCGCGCTGCTCTTCGCGGTCCTGGTGTTGCCGCACGTATTGGAGGACGACGACGGGCGCTCCCCGGCCGGGCTGACGGCGGCCACTCGGGGTCTGCCGTCGGGAGGGTTGCCCACGGGAGAGGCGTCGGTGCGCGGACTGCCGTCGGATCCGCGCCGGACGCCGGGACGAGCCACGCCGGACTCCCGCCCGGGGATCGATACGCCGCCGGCGCCGGTACGCGATCCGCAGGCGGACGCGTTCGCCGCCGTGGCCCGGAAGGGGGTCTGCCTCAACGCGTGGCAGACCGGCACCGAGCGCGGCAGCGGATGGAACAGCGACACCCCGCGCGCGGTGGACTGCGACGCGGATTCCGCATTCGTGCGGGTGGTCGGGGTCAATGCCACGAACTGTCCGACCGCCGATCCCGGGATCGCCGGTTGGCGGTACGGGAACGTCGAACTGTGCCTGGAACGGCAGTTCCGTCAGGGCCAGTGCTTCCTCGTCTCGCGCGAGGGCGGCACCCAGGACACGCCGCGCTATTCCGCCAACCTGTTCACCTGGGTCGATTGCGGCGCGCAGCGGATCCCGTCGGGCTTCGACTCGCTCCTGGCCGTCACCGGCGTGTATCGCGCGCCGAGCAACGTGCAGGCCGGAGCGTGTGCACGGGCGGCCAACGACCGTACGTACTACTGGTATTGGGTCGCGCGCTCGAACAGCACCCTGGTCTGCGCCACCTACCCGCGCCGATGAAATGCCGTGCCTTCGGGTTCAGTTGCGTGTCGCCGTGTGCATGACACCGAATCCGATCCCGAGGGCGGCGACCACGATCGGGCCCGACGCGAAGTAGTAGGCCGCGGTGACGGAAGCCAGTGCGCAGTACGCGGCGGAAACGTAGGACAGGGCCACCTGTAGTTCCGCCGAGCCGTGCCTGTTGAGGCGCACGACCAGGGCGCAGCAGACCGCCGCCCACAGCGCCGCACGCTCCTGCCCGAACGACGCCGACTCGTACAGTTCGACCGCGTCGCGATGCCAACCGTCGTCGGCCAGCGACGCGGCGAAGTCGAGCACCGAGCGGAGACCGTCCGGTGGCCGGCGGGTCCCGGAGCTCAGGCCCTCCATCGTCGATCTCCAGTATTCGGACAGGAGCAGAATCGCCAGCCCGACGCTGTGGCACACCTTGGCGAACCCGTCACCGGAGCCCAGGCGCGACGCACTCCCGCCGTCCTCCCCGGCCTCGGATCCCGCCGTACCGCCGTCCCCCGTACCCCCGTCAACCGCCATACCGGCAGCGTAGCGAGGAGCGCGCCACCGCGCGGGCTCATGGCACACCGAACGACCATGGCACGTCGCCGAGTTCGAAAAGCAGTCCGCTCCACGCACCGGCCGTCGGGGCGGAGCGGGTGGCGGGATGCCCGCCCGGATCGTCGACCTGGTCCTTCCTCGTGGGTCGGCCGGGTGTGGCGGGACCGGGCGGGCGGCGCGATCAGTACGAGAGCGAGACGCGGCGCCGGAAGAGGGCGCGATCGTCGAGGTGGCTGAGGACGAAGTCGGCGAGGTCGGCGCGGGAGATCTGCGTCGGCCGATCGAGCGGGCGGTCCTCGTCGTGGGTGAATCGATACGTGCCGGTGCGTGGTCCGTTGGTGAGCATGGGGGCCCGCACCACGGTCCAGTCGACCCGGTCGTCGGTGGCGAGGTCGTCCTCCATGCGCCGCATGTCGGCGTAGGCGTGGCGGTGCAGCGGCCGGATGATCAGGCGGGTGACCAGGCGTTGGGCCGCCGGCGTACCGGCTCCGGAGTCCAGGGCGCCGGAGGAGAGGCAGAACAGGCGCCGGACGCCCGCGGCGGTCATCGATCGGCGCAGGTTGGCCGTGCCCTGCGAGTAGATCGTGGTGCGCGCCCGGGTGGTGGCGCCCAGCGCGCTGAGCACGACGGTGTGGCCGGGCAGTACGACGTCGAGGTCGGCTCGATCCAGTGCGTCGCCGGCCACGACGCGCAGGCGCTCGTGGCGTGTGGTGATGCGTTCGGGGTGTCGGGCGAGGGCGGTGACGTGGTGGCCGGCGACCAGGGCCTGCCCCACCAGGCGGGCTCCCGTACCGCCGGCCGCGCCTACGACGAGCAGGTTCACGTCGCGGTCGGGTTCGGTCGCAGGCCACCGGCGGGGCGGCGGAAGGGCGGCGAGCCGGCGAGCTTGCCGCCGTCGATCGGCAGTGTGGCGCCGGTGATGAAGGACGATGCGTCCGAGCAAAGCCACACCACCGCCGCCGCGACCTCCTCCGGGAGGCCGATCCGGCGCATCGGCATCGCCTGGGCGGCGGCCTGCCGGGCCTGTTCGCCGGCGGCTTCGAGTTGTTCGGTGTGAATGGGTCCGGGTGCGAGTGCGTTGACCCGGATGCCCGCGTCGGCGTAGTCGAGTGCGGCGGTCCGGGTGAGCCCGATCAGCCCGAACTTGGCCGAGACGTAGCCCGTCAGTCCGCCGACTGCCTGGAGTCCGGCGGTGGAGGACATGTTGACGATGGCGCCCGCACCCCGATCGAGCATGGCGGGGATCTCGTACTTCATGGCCAGGAAGACCCCGCGCAGGTTGACGGCCAGGGCGCTGTCGAAGTCGGCGATCTGCACGTCGGCGAGCGGAGTGGGCGGATGGCCGCCGCCGGCTGCGTTGTTGACCGCCGCGTCCAGGCGTCCGAACCGGTCCAGGGTCGCGTCGACCAGGTGTTCGACGGCGGCGGGATCGGTGACGTCGGTGGGTACGGCGAGCGCGCGACCGCCGGCCGCTTCGATCTCGGCGGCCGACGCGTGCAGCGCGTCGGCGTCCCGGGCGGCCAGCACGACCGCCGCTCCGGCGCGGTGCAGGGCACGGGCGGTGGCGGCGCCGATGCCACGGCTCGCGCCGGTCACGATCGCGACCCGGCCGTCGAGCGGTTGTTCGGTGAACATGGTGCACTCCTGTATCGAGGCTGAGCGAATGTGTCGGGGGTTCGGGTGCAGAGCGAAGGAAAGTCGGGCTCGGCCGGGCCGGAAGCGCTTCCGGGCAGGCCGGGGTAGGCGCGACCCGGTGGGTCGCGTAGGATTCAATGGACAGACAGTAAATCCAAATGATGGAAGGGGCAAGCCGCGTGAGTCCGCGCGTGTACAAGTCCGACAAGCGCCAAACCGCTGCCGAGGACACCCGGCAGCGGATTCTGGCGGCCGCCCGCGCGCTGCTGGCGGGCCCGAAACCCACCCAGATCTCGGTGGACGCGATCGCCAAGGCCGCGGACGTGTCACGGCAGACGATCTACAACGCCTTCGGCTCCAAGTCCGGCCTCCTGGAAGCCCTGTTCGACTCGCTGGCCGGCCGGGCGGACATCGACCTGCCCCGGGCCTTCGCCGCCGTCGACGCGGACGCGGCGCTGCGCCGGTTCACCGAGGGCTTCTGCCGCTTCTGGGCCTCGGATCCGGTCGTGATCCGCCGACTGCGCGGCATGGCCGTGCTGGACTCGGACCTCGACCGGTTGCTGCGCGAGCGCGACGACATGCGCCGCACCGCGCTGACCACGCTGCTGGGCGCACATGCGGAGGCGACCGCCGACGACACGATCGACCTCATCTGGCAGCTCACCGGCTTCGAGACCTACGACGGCCTGGCCCGCCGCGAACCCACTCGGGACCCGGCGGCGGTGACCGACCTGGTGGCGACCGCCGTCACGGCCGTGTACGCGGCGGCGGGCGACTGAGGCCCGGTCGGCGGCCCGGTGGGTCGGTGTCGGTGCGGACGGATACATTCGCCGGTGCCGCCGGAGACTTGCCCCCCAACCAGGTCCGGCGGCGCCGAACGGTCCGCCGCCCTCGGGGCGGCGGACCGTTCACACCGAACGCCGAACCCGGCCCGGCGGCGGCTTGACGTGCGTGTGGGATCACCGTCGGGGTGCGGTGAGCGGAGGGCGGCGGTGCGCCCGGCACGAGGGCGAGTACGGTGAGGTCTCGGCGCACCGGCTCCGCAACTCCCGCGCCGCGCCCGGCACATCGCGGGTGACTGCGGACGGGCGTGCGGAGCGGGGCCGTTGTGGCCGCGCCGCCCGCTCGGCGTCATCCGGCGGACGCGCCGGCCTCTCGGGGGTGCCCGGACGAGCCCGGCCCGGCGCCGAGGGACCCGGCGGTACGTCCCGACGGGCGCTCCCCCGGCTCCTGGCGGAAGTGACTGGGACGCCCGTCGCGATGGACCAGCACACCCAGGCGGGCAGCGTCGGCGCGGCGGAGCAGGTGCGGTCGGCCGTCCGGGCCATGCAGGACGGCGGCGTGCCAGGGAGTGGCCCACACGTCGGGCGTGTCCAGAAGTCGGATGCCGAACTTCTCGGCGCCGCGTCGTTGCGGGTGGATGGACAGGCGCAGCGCGTCCGGGTGGCGTTCGGCGATCAGGCCGCTCCACGCGCGGCTGCGCTGGATGACCCCGTACGCGCGGGTGCGGCAGTCGCGTTGCAGCGCGGAGCGGGTGCCGGGGAAGTCCACCGCGTCCTCGAAGAGGAACCGGGTGATCCCGCGATACAGGCGCAGCGCGTCCTCGTCGGCGCGCACCTGGGCCCGCAACTGTGCGACGCCGGGTGCGTGCCGCGCGTGCAGCCAGGCGCGTCTGCGCTCGTGGGTGTCCGCGCCGTGGACGTCGCGCGGTCCGTCCCGGACGTCGCGCAGGTCGAGGACACCCAGGTGGCGCAGGTCGTCCCGGGCGATGATCGCGCGCAGTTCGTCGGCGTAGGCGTCGACGTGCGGGTCCGGGACGTTGACGAGGTCGGCGAAGACGTGGCCGTCGGAGCAGATCAACATGCGCGCGCCGGGCGGGTGGACGCGGGCGATCGAGGCGCACAGTCGGTCGAGGAAGGCCAGGCTCAGGCGTTCGCCCTCGTCGGGGAGCCGGCCGAGGACCTTGTCCGGATTCGGCGACTTGCAGGGGAAGGCCGGGAGGGTGAACACGACGGGTTCGTCGCGGTCGACGAAGTGGGCGAGGCGGTCGAGTTGGCGGGGGAAGTCGGTGACCGCATCGGGCTCGGCGTAGGCGTCGCCGCCGGGCCGGCGCCCCTGCTCCGCCGCACGGCGGTGCGGCAGCAGGAGGGCCAGGATCGCGGCGCAGGTCGCGGATGTGCGCGCGGGGTCGCGGGGGCGGGTGGCGGCGTGCATGGGTCGGTGTCTCCACGGGGGCAGGCGGCAGGGGGCGCCTCGGCGCGGGCGGTGTGGGAATGCGGTGGCTCGGGTGCGGGCGTGCCGCGATGGGGGCTGCTCAGGTGCGTTCGCGATAGGTGACCGGCAGCGAGTCGACGCCGCGGGCGAGTACTGCGGGGATCCAGCCGATCTCCTCGACCGGTACCGCCGGGGCCAGGTCGGGCAGGCGCGCGAGCAGGGTGCCGAGGGCGACCTGGAGTTCGACCCGGGCCAGGGCGGCGGCGGGGCAGAAGTGCGGGCCGTGTCCGAACGCGAGATGCGGGTTGGGGCTGCGGTCGAAGTCGAGGGTGTCGGCGTCGGGGAAACGTTTCGGGTCGCGGTTGGCCGCGCACAGCGAGACGATGATTGAATCGCCGGCGGGCACGGTGGTCCCGTGCAGGTCGTCGTCCGCGCCGAGGAAGCGCCACGTGGTGAGTTCGAACGCGCTGTCGTAGCGCAGCAGTTCCTCGACCGCTGCGGGCAACAGGGCGGGCTCGGCGCGCAGTCGGGCCAGGTGCCCGGGGTGGCGCAGCAGGGTCATCAGGGCGGTGCTGATCTGGTTGGTGACCGGTTCCTGTCCGGCGACCAGGAGTTGGAAGACCATCGAGTCCAGTTCCTGGTCGGTGAGATCGCCGGCGGTGTGTGCGGCCACCAGTCGGCAGAGCAGGCCGTCGTCCGGGTGGGCACGCCGGTCGGCGACCACGTCGGCGATGTAGGTCTGGAGTGCGCGCAACCGTCCCTCGTAGTCGGCGCGTCCGGGATCCCCGGGCCCGACCGGCTGGACGACCTTGCACCATTCGCGGCGGAATCCGGCGGCCGACTCGGCCGGGAGGCCGATGACTTCGGCCAGGACCAGGAACGGGAAGCGGGCGGCGAAGCACGCGACCAGGTCGGTCCCGCCGGTGGCGGGCATGGCGTCGAGCAGGGTGTCGGCGATGTGTTGGATCCGCGGGCGCAGCGCCTCGATCCGGCGCGGTGCGAACGCGTCGGTGACCAGGCGTCGCATGGCGGTGTGCTTGGGCGGGTCCTGGTGCAGCAGATGAACCTGGAGTTGCGCGTGTTGCGGTTCGGGCATGATCGAGGCGAGGGCTCGCCAGCGGTCGTTGCCCAGGTCGTGATTCTTGCCCAGGCGCGGGTCGTTGAGCGTGGCGTGGGCGGCCTCGTAGCCGGTGACCAGCCAGGCCCCGACGCCGCTGGGAAAGCGCACCCGATGAATGGGGCCGGCGTCGCGAAGCTTGGTGTACAGCGGGTAGGGATCGCGCTTGTACTCGCGCCCGTACAGGTCGACGGGTTCGCGGGGGTTGCCGGCCGACGCGTCGGCATCCGCGGCCCGCACACCGGCGTTCCGGCCGAGCGCGTCGGTATTCGGCCCCTGCGTACGGGCGTTCGGGCCCGGTTCGGGCGTGCTTGTACCGGGTTCGGCCTGGGTCACGGGGGCGCCTTCCTGGTGCGGATTCCCAACGGTGGCGTCGCGAAGGGGTGCGGCGGGCTCGGTTCTCGGGGTGTGGACCCCGCCGGCGCGTGCGTAGGTACCCGAGTAGTCGGGCGCGAGGCGACTCCGGTTCCGGCGAAGCGGAGATGGTTTCCCGAGCCCGCCGCCTCTTCCGCTCCCGTGTCACCATGGGCGCGCGGACGCCGCCACCCTCGCCGAAGGAAACGGCGAGGGCGGCGGGTGGCGGGCGGCGGGTGGGTCAGCCGGGCATGGCGGTGCCGCCGTTGACCCGCAGGATTTGGCCGGTGACGAAACCCGAGGCCGGGGAGGCGAGGTAGCGGATGGCCCAGGCGACGTCGTCCGGTCGGCCGATGCGTCGCAGGGCCGCCGCCTCGATGTTGGCGGCATGCGGGACGCCGGCGGTCATCGGCGTATCGATGACACCCGGTGCGACGGCGTTGACCCGTACACCCCGGGAACCCACCTCGATGGCGAGGGTCTTCGTGAGTTGGGCGACCGCGGCCTTCGACATCGCGTAGCACGCGACGTTGGGGCGCAGCGTGTCGATGGCGCTGGAGGCGACGTTGACGATGCTGCCGTGGCCCTGGGCGGTCATCACCCGGGCCGCGGCGCGGCAGCCGAAGAAGACGCCCTTGAGGTTGACCGCGAGGACCCGGTCCAGATCGGCCTCGTCGGTGTCGACCACCGGCCGGGAGTACGGGATTCCGGCGACGTTCACCATGATGTCGAGCCGGCCGTGCTGCTCGGCCGTGCCGGTGACCAGGCGCTCGACCGCGTCGGCGTCCGTGACGTCGAGGGTGTGCGGGTGGGCGCAGCCACGACCGTAGGCCGCGTCGATCGCCTCGGCGGTGTCGGCCGCGCCGGGCCCGTTGTGGTCCGTACACACCACGTGGGCCCCCGATTCGGCCAGCCGGACCGCGGTCGCCCGGCCGATGCCGCTCGCCGCGCCGGTGACCACGGCGACCCACCCGGTCAGGTCGTCGGCGGCGGTCATCGAACGCCCCCGTCCGCCGCGTCGAGAGCCGCGAGCGCCACTCGGGCCGCGTCGGCCGCGGTGCGATAGATGCCCCGGCCCATGAAGGAGGGTTCCGCGTCGAGGCGCACGCCGAACGCGTCGGCGGCGGCCTGCTGGGCGCACCTGCTCCCCGGTTCGGCGAGCGCCGCCAACTCGGCCAGATGGCAGGCCAGTTGCGGGTCGTCGGCGAGCACCGCCCGGGCCCGCTCGGCCAGGACGTCGGCGCCGCCGGCGAGTTCCGCGAGGGCGGCGGCGAGTCGTTCGCGCGGTGCGGGCAGCAGGTCGGCGGCGTAGCCGTTCCACCAGCCGCCGTACAACCGGATCACGTTGGCCGCGATGAATTCGGGCCGGTCGTGCAACGGCCGCAGGTACGGCAGGTGTTCGAGGTGCGCGGGCACGCGCAGGGTGTCCAGGATGGCGTCCGGGCGCAGTCCGGCGTTCAGGCCGGCCAGCGTGTGTTCGACGATGTGGCGCAGCAACTCTGCGGCATGACCGAGGCGTTCGCGGACGACCTGCGCGCCGACGATCGGCATCGAGTGGCCGGGGATCAGGACCTGTGCGTCCAGGGCGGCGATCCACTCGAACGCGTCGGCCCATTCCTCGGCGTAGCGCTGGACCTTCTGCGGGTTGCCGGCGTTGGGACACACGCCGTTCCACAGGTCGCCGACGCAGACCAGGCGCCGGCCGGGCATCCACACCCACGTGGCGTCGTCGGTCTCCGCACGCGCGTGGTGCAGTCGGAGCTCCTCGCCGCCGATGCGCAGGGTCAGCGCGTCGTCGTAGAGCGTGTCCGGCCAGATCACGTCGGAGTCCTGGCTCGGCCACCAGGTGCGTGATCCGCCGGATTGCCGGGCGTTCAGCGTCGTGTTGAACGCGGCGGTGCGGATGTAGCGGCGGAACCGGTCCATGGTCGCGCGGTGCGCGACGATCCTGGGGCGCGGGTCACCGCGTCGGGCGGCCTCGGCCAGCAGCGGGCCGTGGCCGAACGCGTGGTCGATGTGCGCGTGGGTGTACACCACGGTGTGCAGCGGCGCCCGGGTGACCGTGCGGATCAGCCGGAGCAGTTCCGGTCCGTCGTGGCGCATCCCGGTGTCGACCAGGACCAGGCCCTCGTCGGTCTCGATCACCGCGCAATTGACCACACCCGCGGTGATCTGCCACGTACGCGGCGCCACCTCGATGGCCCGGCCCTTGGATTCCGACCACACCTCGAACAGCTGCCCCATGGTGCTCACGGGCGTGCGGTGCGGCGGCACGCCGGCGCTCTCCGGCGCGTCGGCGGCGTCGGGTATCCGATCGTTCATGTGCGTCTCCCTGGCTGGGCGGACCTGTCCATCACCTGATTGAATCAGGTGATGGACTATCATGATCCGGCAACGGCGACAAGGCCGGGCGACGGTGCTGGAAGGCGGCTACACCATGCGGGACAACGTGGAGGTGCGAACGGGGGCGAGCGGCGACACGACCGTGCGACGCCTGATCGAGGCCGCCGAACGCCGGATCGCGGAGGTGGGCGTCGATGCCGCGTCGATGCGTGCGATCAACGCGGACGCGGGGGTCAACGTGGCCGCGGCGCACTACCACTTCGGTTCCAAGCAGGCCCTGGTACGGGCTGTGCTCGCGCACCGCATGAGCGAACTGGCCGCGCGGCGCGACCGCCACCTCGCCGCCCTGGCATCGGCCGCGGAGCCCGCGCTCGACGCGGTCGCCGGGGCGTTCGTGCGTCCGCTCCAGGAGATCGCCCGCGAGAAGCCCTGGGGGCGCACGTACCTCAACTTCCTGGCCGCGCTTGCCCGGGCGGCCCCGCCGTGGCGCGAACTGCTGGCCGAACAGGCCGCCCTGCACCGCGCGGCCTTCGACGCCGAACTCGCCCGGTCCCTCCCGGGCCTCCCCCGCGACGTCCTGCGGACCCGCTTCGGCTGGGCGGCGCTCACCGTGGTCACGGCCCTCGCCGACGCGGCGGATCCGGGCGACACCCCCACGGTCGCCGACGACCTGGTCGACTACATCTGCGGCGCCCTGGGCGCACCGGTGCACCGGGAACCCCGCGGGTGAGCGACCTGCCGGGTCGAGGCCCATGTGTTGCCCGGTACGAGTGCACGGGGAACCGGGAACCCGGCGGGTGAGCCACCCGCCGTCGCACAAGCGGACGCGGCCGCGCACCGGAACGAATCGTCCGGTGCGCGGCCGCGTCGGCGGATCTCCCCGAAGACGGCCGGTACTTCGGTCGCCGTCGGGGCGGGGTCGGTCGTGGACTACACCGATGCCATGATGCGGCGCGGCGCGTCGAGGACGCGGCTGACGACCTGGATCAGGATCGGGGGTTGGTCGCTGTCGTGGCGACCGTTGGCGAGGATGTAGTAGACCTGCTCGACCGAGGGCGGCCCGACGGCCAGTGCCTGTCGCACGGCCTCGCCGGACGTGGCCTCGCCGGTCCGCACCGAGTAGGCGGCCGACATGGCGCCGGTCCGGCCGACACCGGCGCCGCAGTGCACGAACACCGGCCCGTCGGACGTCTGCACGACCCGCAGGAAGTCGTCGACCTGCGCCTGGGTGGGGGTCTGACCGTCGCGGATCGGCAGCCGGACGAGCTCGAGCCCGGCCTGCGCCGGACGATCGAGTTCGGCCGGGGTCATCTTCTCCGCGCGCAGGTCCACGACGGTGCGCACGCCCCGGTCGGCGAGGGCCCGGTATCCGGGATCACCCGGCGCGGAACCACGCCACACCTTCTCGTCCACCTGCTTGAAGTGCTTGATCCCGGCGACCGAGCCGCCCGACGACTCGCCGTGTTGGGCCACCGCGTGGGCGCCGAGCATGCCCAGGACGGAGACCAGCCAGATCACGCCGTAGCCGAGCGCCCCGACGATCACATACTTGATGACGCGCCTGCGCACACTCCGCCGACGAGCGGCGGGGGCGGGAGGGCCGGCAGCGGGAGAGGCTGCGGGAGCAACGGGCAGGGGGACCATGGGTCCGGACAACTTGAATCACCGTCGATACAGGCGGGCGGGGGGGCAACGTCCCGGGCCCTGGGGAACCGACGGGTCGTATTCACAAGTTTAACAAATCGACCTCAAGATATTTACCCTAAATCATATCTTTCTCGACAAATCCGACCCGAGGGCCCACCACCTGCGGATACCTTCGCAGAAATCCTCGGATGCCGCCCCGCTCACGGCTTCGGTGGCACCTGCCCCTCGCCCACGATCTCGGCACGTGCGTGGAAGGCGCCTGCATCCAGTAGGCACCCGCGCAGGCGCATCATGTCGTGGGCGCCGAGGGCCGGTCGCACGACACCCACCCACACGTCGGCGTCCAACCGAGCGAGCGCCGCGTACTCGGGGCGGGCTCCGGTGGAACTTCGGCAGCCCTCCCACAACTCGTGCGCGGCCACCTCCCGGGCGATGGCGCGATCCTCGCGCGAGATCACCCGGAAGACGACCGTGCTGGCGACCGATTCCGGCAGACGCTCGGATCGGCTCTCGGTGGCGTCGGCCAGACGGTCGACGACCAGGGCGATCAGGAACACCGCGAGCAGGGCGGCGACGACCATCGTGACCGCGCGTACGCGACGGACCGGCGCGACGGCCGGCCGATCCTCCAGTTGTGTCTCGACGCCGGGAGCGTCCTCGTCGGGTGCGTTCAGGGCTGCCAGCCGCCGGGCCAGCATCCCCGTCGATACCGGGTTCGAGGTCAGCCGGGCGATGCGCTGGATCACCCAGGCGACTCCGGAGAGCACGATGCCCGCCGCCAGCAGAACGGGCACGAACACGTGATGCGTGTCGTCGCGGGCCCGCGCGTCCGCCGCGTCGAGCCAACGAAACCTTGCCTTCCCGCTGTCGCCGTCCACCTGCTCCAACCGTCGCCGGGCCTCCTCGGTCCGGTTGTCCGCATCGCTCAACCGCTGCTCCAGCCGAGAGATCCGGCCCAGCAGCACCGTCGTGGCGATCAGGATCTCGACGATCAGGAAGAGCAACAGGCAGAAAACGGCGCGATTCCACTCCCAGCGATAGAGATAGACCACCGCGTAACACGCCGACGCGGCTCCGGCCACACCGCCGAGCAGGTACCCCACGTACCTCACGCGCCCGCTCCCTCCTGGAATCCCGCGCGGACCCCCGTGCCCGTCCCGGTGCCGCCGGGCACCGCGGGGCCGACCCCGGCCCCCGACTCGGTGCCGTCGGGTGCCGCCGAGCCGGCCCCCGGGGCCGGCGGCTCCGTGTCGTCGGGCAGCGTCGGCTCGGCCGGGCGCGTCACCTGTCCGGTGCCGCCGTCCACCGTGACCGTGGTCCCGGGGACGAAGCGGTCCACGGCGTCGGCCACGCCGACGGCGGTCGGCACCCCGCGTTCCCGAGCCAGCACGGCCAGGTGGGACAGCGGGCTCCCGGTCTCGGACACCAGTCCGGCCAGGCCCGGCAGCAGCGCCGCGAGCGCCGGGTCGAGTACCCGTACCACCAGCACGGCGCGAGGGGGTCGCACGCCCACGCCGTCCCACACGGTGCCGGTGCCCGTACCGCCACCCGCGCCCTGCCCACCGCCGGCGGCACCGGCGCCGGACCGGGCGGGCACCGCGACCGGTCGGCCCGCGACCAGATGGAACGCGGCGGGCAGCGGCGGGCGGTCCGGCCTGGGTGCCCGGGCGGCCAGGTCGACCGGGAGGTCGATGCCGTCGGCCGCCGCGACGAGTTCGCTCCAACGCAGTTGTGCCACGACCGCCGGGTCGTCGACGAGGCCGGCCGTCGCGAGCCGGGCGGCGAACTCGCGCACCATGCCCGCCTGCATCTCCTGCACCCACCGGATCCGCAGCCGCAGCCCCTCCCGGATCGGCAGCGTGCCCACCCCTCTCGGCGCTCCCGTCCAGCCGATCCGATCGGGCAGCCGATGTACCCGATGCAGCGACGGCGGCAGCAGTGCCAGCAGGACCGGGTGCTCGACCGTCAGATCCGCGTCGGATCTGCCCGCCGCGCGCCCTTCGGAGAGCACGGCCAGGGCCTCGCCGGCGATCGTGACCCCCGAGCCGCCGCCCGTCAGGGCCCCGGCCAAAGCCTCCTGGGCATGGAGCGCGGACAGGGCCCGGCGGCCCCACGACGCGGCGGCCACGAGTCGCCCGCCGAGCATCTCTCCGGGCGCCGGGAAACCGGCGAGCCGGCGATCGACGTCGGCCATCAGGTCCAGTGCGAGCAGGGGCAGCGCCGACCGCAACCGGCCCACCCGCCATGCGGCCCCGGCCGCCCGCGCACCGGGCGCGGGGTTCAGTACGTCCAGGATCCGGTGGGCGGACGGAACGACGCCCAACAACCGCAGGTCGGCCACCGCCCGGCCGTCGACGGTGCGCACCGTCGGGACGGTCCGCAACCTGCGTCGCGGCGCGGTGCCGGTGATGTCGAGCGCGACCGCCAGCCCGTGGGCCATCGGCAGCACCCACAGATCCTCCTCCAGCGGTTGCAGCACCTCCGGCAGGGTCTCGCCCACCGGTCCCGGGCCCAACAGGCGCGCGCCTCGGGGCGGTCGGGGGGTCATCGCGGTGATCGGCCGGGACTGGAAGAGCCACAGGCGGTCGTCGTCGTCGAAGCCGAACTCGATGTCCTGCGGGGCCCCGAAGAGCTCGCGGGTCCGCCGGGCGAGGGTCACGAGCCGACGCAGCCGGCGCCTGCCCAGGACGGGCCGGCGGAGCGGTTGGGCGGGGTGCGTGCGCAACCGTCGGCCGCGGCGGGTGAGCCGATAGTGGGTTCCGTCGACGCGGCCGTCCATGAGTGGGGCCGGGCTCCCGGGCACGGCACTGATCAGGATGCGGTCGTCGCGGCCCTCGACGGGATCCGCCCCGAACATCACCCCGCCCGCGACCGGATGCGCCATCGGCTGGACCAGGACCGCCATGCCTTCGGCGCCGCCGTCGGGGGCGTCGAGGACGCGGGCGGAGTCGAGGACCGTGCCCACGGCCGCGGTGAACGCGGCCCAGCCCCGCACGTCCGGAACGGTCGTGAAGCGGCCTGCCATCGAGGAGTTCGCGGTGTCCTCGTGGACGGAGGAGGAACGCACGATGAGCGGCCGGGCGCCGCCGGCGGCCAGGTCGCGCCAGGCTCGACGCAACGATTCCACGCCGTGCGGGGCATCGGGTGCGCGGTCGGCCGGGACCACCACGAACCCCGGCAGCACCGGCAGTCCGGCGGCGGCGGCGCGGGCCAGCGGCGCGGCCTTCCCACCGGTCAGGCGCGGATCGTCGGCCCGTTCTGCGTGCAATGGCACGATGGCCAGCCGGTTCGCATCGATCGCCATGGCGGACTCCCTTCCGCCGCCGGTGCTCGTGCCGACGAGGCCCGGGTGCCCGTGCACGGGGCGGGGGCTCTCCCGGGCCCGCGATCGCCGAGCGGTGCCGGCGTCCCGACGTTCCAGCATCTCTCCCGAGCCCGCACACAGGCAATCCGACCGAGCGGAACCGGCCGGCCCGGCACCGCTGCGGGCACACCCCCAACGCGCGCCGGCGGGCATGGGCCCTCGTCGGTCGACCACCGACGGGGCCCGCAAGCCGGCGGGGCGGTGGCGATCACGGTCGACGGGCCGCCCAGGCCGTCCGGCCGCTGCGCATCGTCAGGTCGCGGCGGTCGACCAGTGCGTCGGGTCCGTCGTTTGCCAACAGGCGGTCGAGCGTGTCCAGGTCGTCGGCGGCCAATCGCTCGCCGAACGCCGCGCGGAAACGGCTCAGCAGGGCGTACGCGTAGCGCACCGCGACCGGCGGCGCCGGACTCGCCTCGATCGTGAAGGTGTGCTGCCCGACCATCGCGAAACCGGCCCGTTCCAGATACGGCCGCCAATCGGGGTACGCGTTCCCGCCCGCCCGCGCCGCGGCCTCGTGGCAGCGCGCCTCCAGACCGGGCCGGCCGATGCCGAGGTCGTCGGGCAGGAAGCGCGGCAACGCGTCCATCTCGACCACGACCAGCAGACCGTCCGGATTCAGCGCCGCGTGGATGTCGCGGAGCACGTGGTCCGGATCGGCGAAGTGGTGCAGCGACGAGGCGGCCCACGCGACGTCCACCGCGTCGATCGACGGCCAGGCGACCTCCAGGTCGGCCTGCACGACGTGCAGCCGATCCGCGGTGAGGCCGGCCGATGCGGCGGCCGCCCGCAGTCGGTCGAGCAGCACCGTCGAGTTGTCGATCGCGACGATCTCGGCCGCCTCGAAGCGGCGGGCCAGCGCCAGGCTCCCGGTCCCGGTGCCCGCGCCCACGTCGGCGATCCGACGCGGCGCTTGGGGACCGTGCCGGCGGACCCAGTCGGTCAGCTCGTCCAGGAGCGACCCGAACACCTCGGCGTCCAGGTCCAACATGTCGGCCCACCCGGATTCGTCGTGGGGCCGGTGCACATCGCCGTGCGGTGCGCCCACGCCGCTGCCGTGCCGATCGTGCTGCTGGTGGTGGTGTGGTTGCCGGTGCTGCTCCCGGGTCTGCTCCCGGTCCGGTCCATGAGGATGAGAATGCGTGGTCATGCCTGCACGGTAGGCGCATTCATGCCTCGGACACATACACTCTTGCCTATGACGCAAGAACTGGGGCTCGATCACGTCGTCCGCCACCGTATCCGCGGGTTGCGCCTCGCCCGTGGCTGGTCCCTGGACGCCCTCGCCGCCCGTTGCCATCTGAGTCCGTCCAATCTGAGCCGGATCGAGACCGGACACCGGCGGATCGCCCTGGACCAGCTGGTCGCCATCGCCCGGGCCCTGGACACCACGCTCGACCATCTCGTCGAGTCCGTCGACGACGAGGACGTGGTGATCCGGCCGCAGGCGTGTCACACCGAAGGCATGACCAGTTGGCTCCTGTCCGGCGAGCGCGCGCTGAACGGGGTCACCGTGGCCAAGCTGCGGATCACCCCCGACCGGCCGACCGGGACCGAACACCTGAAGGTGCACCCCGGCCGCGAGTGGTTCACCGTGCTGTCCGGCACGGCCCGTCTGCAACTGGGTGAGCGGGTCCTCCTGATCCAGGCCGGCGACGCGGCCGAGTTCTCCACGATGACCCCGCACAGCGTCGGGGCCCAGGGCGGGCCCGTGGAGATCCTGATCATCCTCGACCACAACGGGGAGCGCTCCCACCTCCCGTCCGGAGCGGTTCCGCGCCCGTGAGCCCGGCCGGTCGCCGCAGCACCCACCCCATCGCCCGGGCCGCCGGCCGGCACGACAGCGACCCGCACGACAGCGACCTGTGGAGGTGGTCGCTCGTTCACCGGGCATGAGCAACCACGTCCCGCCGAAGGACGAGTCCCCCACCGTCGCCGACACCCGCATCTCGCCCGAACAGCGCGCCGCCCTGGAGCGGCTGACCTCGGCCGGCGACCGCGCCGGCGCCTGGTTGTGCGCGCACGGCCGGCCGGGTGGCCCGGCCTGGGCGCTCGCCGGCGCGATCGAGCACGTCCTGCGCAGCCTGCACGTCGCCGACCCCGCCGGGGCCGCCGACCGCACCACGCGTCCCGGCGTCGACGCCGATCTGCTCCGCTACCTGGACCCGTACGCGAGCCCGGCCGGCCCGGTGCTCGGCGCCGTCCCGCTGACCGCCGCCGAGACCGTCGCGGTGCTCACCGCGGCCGGCTGCGCCCGGATCGCCCCGCAGGCGATGTCCCGCGCCGACTGGGCCGAGTACCTGCGGGTCCTGGCCGACGCCATCGACGACGCCCTGGACCACGCCGCCCACCCGCCGACTGCCCACCGGCCGCACCGGAACACGGGGACGAGATGACCCGCGCCACCGTGCCCACCCGCCGGTCCGGCCCCGCGCCGGGCGCCACCGCGCCGACCCTCCCGGCCCCCGGGAGGCCGACCGCCGTCCCCGCCGACCGGGCCCGGCGGATCCCGGACCGTCTCGCCATCGCCCTGCCGATCCTCGTTCTCGCCGTCATGGGTTGGCATCGGCGCTGGATCACCGACGACGGACTGATCTACGTCCGCGCGGCCCGGGAGATCCTGGCCGGCAACGGGCCCGTGTACAGCCCGGGCGAGCGCGTGGAGACCTCGACGGGCACGCTGTGGCAGTGGCTGCTGGTGCTGCTGGACGCACTCACTCCGGGTGACCCGGCCCGCGTCGCCGTGTACGCCGGGCTCGTGTTGTCGATCACCGGCACCTGGGCGGCCCTGGCCGGCACCCGCAGGTTCCTGCGGGCCGAAACCGGTCGGCCGCTGCTTCCGGCCGGCGCGCTGGTGTTCGTGGCGCTGCCCCCGGTCTGGGACTTCGCCACGTCCGGGTTGGAAACCGGGCTGCTGGTGGGCTGGATCGGCCTGTCCTGGCGACTGCTCGTCACCTGCGGGCCGGACGATACGACCATCGCCCGGCGGCTGGGCATCGCCGTGGTGTTCGGGCTCGGTCCGCTGATTCGCCCGGAACTGACCGCGACCTCGCTCGTTTTCCTGATCGCCATGGTGCTCGCGGCCCGCCTGCCGTGGCGGCCGGCGCTCGTGGTGTTCCTGTGCGCCGGCACGCTGCCCGCGGCGTACCAGATCTTCCGGATGGGCTACTACGGCCTGCCGTACCCGATGCCCGCCGTCACCAAGAGCGCGACGCGGCAACTCTGGGGGCGCGGCATCGACTACCTCGTCGACTTCGCCGATCCCTATCGGTTGTGGATTCCGGCCGTGGCGGTCCTGCTGATCGTCGCGACGCTACCGGTCGGCCGCAGCCCGCGGGATCGGCGTACGTGGGTCCTGGGCGCGGCGCCGGTGGTCGCGGCGCTCGCGCAGGGCGCGTATGTGCTCCGGGTCGGCGGCGACTTCATGCACGGGCGGATGTGGTTGCCGGTCCTGCTGCTCGCGCTGCTTCCGGTCCTGCTCGTGCCCGTCGATCGGCGTGTGGTGGCGCTGGTCGTGCTGGTGCCGCTCTGGGCGGCCTGGTGCGGTGTCTCGCTGCGCTCCGGCCTGGTCACCACGCCGGGGCCCCGGGCGGGCACGTACCAGACCTGGAACGAGCGTATGGTGTACGTGAATTGGACCCGCACCGCGAACCCCACCACGTCCGGCGCGCACACTTCGACGCTGCCCGGGCTGCGCGCGGAACTGTTCCGGATGGATGCCGACGGCAGGCGGATGCTGGTGATGGACGGGAACCACCTTTCCGACGCCGCCGCCCTGCCACCTCTGCCGCTGCGTCGCGATCTCCCGGCGAGGGAGGGGCTGATCATGGGTCGGCTCGGGGTCGGCGGCGCGGTCATCCCGCTGAACGGGATCGTGGTGGACGTGTGGGGCCTGGGCAACACGGTGGGCGCGCACATCGAACCGACCGCGCACGTGGCCGCCGGGCACGAGAAACTCCTTCCGCTCGCCTGGAACGTCGCGCTCTACGTGGACCCCGCCTCGTGGTCATCGATCCCGGCGCGGGTGGTCGCGTTCGAGGACGTCCGCGCGGCCCGCGCGGCGCTGGAGTGCGGCGACCTGAAGGAACTCCTGCGCTCGACCACCGACGCGCTGACCCCCGGCCGCTTCCTGCGCAACCTCACCGGGTCCTTCTCTCGCGCCGCGCTGACCATCCCGCCCGACCCCAGGGCGGCCGAACGCAAGTTCTGCGTGCGCTGAGCACACCGGGCGGCGGCACGATCCGGGTCCGGGTGCGGATGCGGTCCGGGCGGCGGTTCGAGGCGCCGCCGCCCGGTACCGGTCACGCGTGCGCGAGCAGCGCCGCCAGCGCGGTGGCCGTGGCCGGATGGCGCTCGATCAGGGCGGCGCCCGGCGAGCCGACTTCCGCCGGCGTCCACGGGTCGTCGCAGCCCAGCAGGACCGCCATCGCGTCGCACGTGGCCGGGTGGGTCGCGAGCAGCGCCAGGCCGGGACCGCCGCCGCGGGAACGGCCGCCGGCCGGCGGGGCTTCCGGGCCGGGTTGGGCCTGCCACGGCGGCACCCAGGTGTCCAAGGCCGCCAATCGACCCGGAAAGATCCGCCCCGCCTCGCGGATCAGCAGAGGTGCGAGCTCGGCGCCGCCGGAGCGCAACGTGCCGATCAGGGTCGGCAACCAGGGCAGCAGCACCGGGTCCGGCAGCCGGGCGAACGCGTTGGACACCGCCTCCACGACGAAGTCGGTCAACCCGGGCACCGGCTCCAGCGCGTGCACGAATCCGCTGAGGTACTGCGGATAGGCGGGCAGCACCAGCGGGTTGCCCAGCAACTCGTCGCAGCGCAGCCGCAGGTCCGCCCGGGACAGCCGGCCCAACTGCACCTGGGCCGCCCACAGCAGCGCGACCTTGGCCGGCTCCTCCGGATGCGACTGCGCGACCGCCAACTCCAGCTGGGTCCGGTCGCAGCCCAGCGACAGCGCCAGGCTCTCCATGCCGAACAGAAAGCCCAGCATCGCCGCGACCTGGCGTACACCGGCGTCCTCGTCGGTGAACGCGGTCGGCAAAAGCGTGCAGTAGTGCGCGTATCCGGTCCTGACGAACGACTCGATCCAGGTCGGGAGCACCGGCTCCTTGGTGCGGTAGTACGCCAACAACCGCCGTACCCTGCGCAGCACTTCCGGCGCACCGTCGACGCTGCGCTCGGTCGCCAGCACCTCCAGCGCCCGCAGGCCCAGTTCCTCGGCGAGGCGACCGCCGCGCAGGTACAGCGTCGCGTCCTCGACGGCCTCCAGGACGCTCGCCGCGGTCGCGTGCGGGCCGTAGGCGACGCGGCGCAACCGCTGCTCCAGCACCTGTTCGATGCTTACACCCTCGTAGCCGAGTTCGATCAGCGCGCGCTGCTGGGTGCCCAGGGCCAGGTCCCACGATTCCTGGATCGGTCGCTCGCCGAGTCGCCGCTCGCCCATGATCGGCCGGGCCGTACCCGGCGGCATCAGATAGCGCAGTATCCACAACACGTCGGAGCAGCGCTCCAGTTCCGGCCGGGCCGCGATGTCCAGCAACGCCCGCCGCACGCCGCGCTGTTCCAGGTTCAGTCCGAGCGGTGCGAGCCGGTCGTGCACGTCGCGGGCCAGCGGCGGCAGGGCGTCGTAGCCGACCTTGCCGATCCGGTCGCCGCCCATCATGATCTCGACCAGCCGGCGCACGTCGCGCCGGCCCGGCACGACGTCCTTCTCGATGCAGGTGACCGCCGCGTCCTGGAAGTCGTACGGCGTGGGTTTGGCCCGGTCACGCATCCCGGCCAGCAGGATCGACGTCTCGAACACCGCGATGGCGTCGGCGGTGGAGGCGAGATAGCCGTTGCGGCGCGCGGCCCGCACCACCTCGACCGACCAGCCGAGCAGTTCGTCCTCGTCCAACCGGTCGAGCACCGGCGGCCGGCCCAGGAACCCGGACAGCCTGTCGCCGGCCGGCAGGTTCGGCACGACCGCCGCCGCTGCCGGCGGAGTGGTCGTGCCCTTCCTCGGTTTCGCGGCCTTCTTGGCGCCCGCCTGACCGGCCAGCCGGAACGGCTGCACTCCGGTGCGCTTGAGGTTCTTCGCCCACACCGTCGCGGCGATGGACACCGAGCCGGCCGCGAGAGCGAACTGCGCCTCGATCGCGGCGTGGCTGGAGGGGATCAGCCCGTGCTGCCAGGTGGTCGCGGTGCGCGGGCCGATCTCGAAGGTGTCCGTGCCGTCCACGCCGAACTCCGCGACCCGGGCCGCGGCGTGGAAGGCGCCGCAGACGTACAGGCAGTCCGCGGGGTCGGTGCCGGTGGCGGTCAGGTGTTCGCGCATCCGGGTCCACATGTAGCGTTCGCGGTCCTCGTCCACGCGCACCCGCTGCGGGTCGCCGGGCGCCAGCCGACGGAACAGGCTGCCGATCAGCACCATGACCTGTCGGTAGGTGTCGTGGTCGCAGTCGCCGAGCGGCAGTTCGACGTACTGGTGCCACCATTCCGACCAGTGCCGCACGCGGCCGTGCCGCAGCAGGTGCTCCTCCAGTTCGGCGAAGCGCGGGCGCAGGTCGCCGATCTCCAGGCCGATCGCGTCGCCGTGCAGCGCGCTTTCCTCCTCGGCCGGCGCGTCCGCGTCGGCCGGCTCGGCGGCGCCGGCGCCGCGCGGCTCCCACTGGTAGACGTGGTCGGAGGAGCGGTCCACCAGGACCAGTTCGACACCGGGGGTGTCCAACGCGTAGGCGATCGCCTGGTATTCGGCGGACGCCTCGGTGATCGGCGCGACCACCGACAGCGGCGCCCACTCGATCGGGAAGCCGTCGATCTCGGACGCGAACGCCTGTACGGCCACCGGGAGCGTGCAGTTGCGCAGCTCGGACAGCAGCGGAGCCATGTCCTCGCACAGTTCGAGGTAGACCACCTTGGGCTGCTTGACGCGCAGCCGCCGAGCCATGGCGATCGCCGAGGCGGGCGAGTGGTGGCAGACCGGGAAGATCTCCAGGGGTTCGCGGGCCGCCCGGTCGACGTCGTCGACGATGCCGAGCAGGATGTCCTGGAGCGCGTCCGGGCCGTCGGCGAACGTCGCCGCCGCATCCCGGAGTTGGCCGCGGAGCGCGTCGAACGCGCCCTCGTTCGGGCCGGTCACGACAGGGCGGCGATCGCCGTACGACCGCCCTCCAGGAACTCCGGCCAGTGCCCGCCCTCTTCCTTGCCGCGCGGCTCGATCACGCCGTGCAGGTACTTGTTGATGATGGCCAGGTCCTCCGGTTCGCGCCGGGCCAGCGATCCGACCAGCGAGGAGGCCAGGGTGTGTGCGGTCAGCGCGCGGTCGCCGAAGAAGTTGCCGTGCAGGATGGCGTCCTCCAGCACACCGATCTGTTCGGCGGTGGACAACGACGATTCGAGCTTCTCGTCGTCGCTGCCGGCCGCCGCTGCCGCTGCGCGCAGGTCGGCGAAGCTCTGGAGCAGCACGTCCAGCAGGGTGGGCGGCACCTCCAGCTCGATCCGGTGCCGGCGCAGCAGTTCCTCGGTGCGGAAGCGGACGATCTCCGCCTCGCTCTTGCGGTTGGTCACCACCGGGATGCGGACGAAGTTGAAGCGGCGCTTGAGCGCGGAGGACAGGTCGTTGACACCGCGGTCGCGGCTGTTGGCGGTGGCGATGATCGAGAAGCCCGGCTTGGCGAACACGATGGCGTCGTCGTCCAGTTCCGGCACCGAGACGTACTTCTCGGACAGGATGGAGATCAGCGCGTCCTGTACGTCGCTGGTGGAGCGGGTGAGTTCCTCGAACCGGCCGATCGCGCCGGACTCCATCGCGGTCATGATCGGCGAGGGAATCATCGATTCGCGCGACTGGCCCTTGGCGATCACCATGGACACGTTCCACGAATACTTGATGTGGTCCTCGGTAGTGCCGGCCGTACCCTGCACGACCAGGGTGGAGTTGCGGCAGATCGCGGCGGCCAGCAGCTCGGCCAGCCAGCTCTTGCCGGTGCCGGGGTCGCCGATGAGCAGCAGGCCGCGGTCGGAGGCGAGCGTGACGATGGCGCGCTCGACGATGCTGCGATCGCCGAACCACTTCTGTGCGATCTCCCGGTCGAGGCCGTCCGCGCGCTCGGAGCCCAGCACGAACAGGCGGATCATCTTCGGGGACAACCGCCAGGTGAAGGGCTTGGGGCCGTCGTCGACCGACTCCAGCCAGTCCAGTTCCTCGGCGTACTTGAGCTCGGCGGGCGCGCGCAACAGGTCGGACATGTCAGGGCCTTTCTAGGCGAGGAACGTCTTGAGTTCGTGGACGAGCTTGCGGATGTGGCCGGAGATCACCGGTGTGCCCAGGTCCTTGAAGCGTTCGCGGAACCAGGGGTTGACGCTGCCGCGGCCGGAGCTGGTCACCGAGCCGACCGGGATGAACTTGGCCCCGGAGCGGTGCACGGCGGCCATGCTGTCGAACAGCCGATCGGTGTGCCATTCGTAGAAGTCGGAGATCCACACCACGACGGTGTTGCGCGGTTCGGCGATCTTGGGTCGGGCCAGTGCCATGGCGACCGTGCCGTCGGTGCCGCCGCCGAGTTGGGTGCGCAGCAGGGTTTCGAACGGGTCGTGCACCCAGGGGGTGAGGTCGATGGCCTGCGTGTCGTAGGCGATCAGGTGTACGTCCACCTTCGGCAGCCCGGCGAAGATCGAGGCCAGGATGGTGCAGTTGACCATCGAGTCGACCATCGAACCCGACTGGTCCACGACCACGATCAGCCGCGAGGGTGTGGTCTTGCGGACGGTGTGCCGGTAGAAGAGGCGGTCGACGTACAACCGCTCCTCCTCGGGACTCCAGTTGGTGAGGTTCTTCCAGATCGTGCGGTCGATGTCCAGGTTGCGGAACACCCGCTTGGGCGGGATCGAGCGGTCCAGCGTGCCGACGCCGGCCTTGGCCAGTTGGGTGCGCAGCACCTCGGCGACCTCGTCGACGAACCGCCGGATCAGGTCCTTGGCATTGGCCAGGGCAACGCCGGACAGGTTGTTCTTGTCCCGCAGGAGTTGCTCGATCAGCGACATGCTCGGGGTCAGCTGTGCGGCGAGCCCGGAATCGGCCAGCACTTCGCGCAGGTGCATGCGTTTGACCAGGTCCGCCTCGATGGCGGCGAGTTCCGGGCCGATCGCCGGGATCAGTGTGCCGAGATCGGGTGTTCCGGTACCGCCGCCGGAGCCGGTCCGGGCGGCGCCCCGGCCTGCGGCTCCCGGGCGACCGCCGCGCAGTTCGCCGGGCTTGCAGCCGAAGGCGCGCTCCAGCCACCCGGCGTCCGACTGCCACCGGGACAACTGCCCGGCGCTGACCGTGCCGGATCCGGTGCTCAGCACGTTGAGCAGCACCTTGGACACCAGCGCGGCACGGCGCACCTCGGCGGCCCGGTCGCGTCCGTCCGGCTCCGGCTCCGGCACCATCAGGCCGTCGAACTCGGCGGCCAGTTCCGGGTGTCGCTGCACGATCGCGTCGACGGATGCCTGCGGGTCCAGCAGCGCGGGCGGCAGGTCGAGGTCCTCGACGACGGCCATGCTCGCCGATTCGAGGCTCGCCTGCTCCTCGGGGTCGAACAGGCGGGCCAGGAGGCGCCAGTACAGGACCTGGCGACGGTTCTCGTCGGCCACCGACTCGGGGGCGGGTCCGCCGGCGGATGTGAGGGCGGGGTCCGCGGCGGGTTCGGAGGCCGGCTCGGCGCCGGCTCCCGCGGTGGTGGGTGCGGACGTCGGGTCGGCGACGGATTCCGCGGTGGTGGGTACGGCGGTCGGCTCTGCGGTGGGTTCCGCGGTCGGCCCGGTCATGTGCGGAGCAACTTTCCGGCACGCTCGCGCAACACCCGCACGGCTTCGGTGGCGGCCTGCTCGGCCTTGGCGCCCATCTTGTCGGCCGTGCCGCCGGCCCAGGCGCCGGCGTGGATCGTGGCGGTCTTCTTCTTCACGACGGTCTCGACGGCGAGCGGCTGGATCCGGAAGGCGCCGGCGTCCCAGCGCAGCAGGCCGATGCACGCGCTCGACGTGGCGACGGCTTCGGGAGTGAGCGGGCCGGCCGTGGGGATGCGATCCGTGTCCACGGCGAGTCGGTGTCCGGCGAGCGTGAACGCGAGCCGGCCGTCCTCCCGGTGCACGGCGTAGTCCTCCAGAAACACCGGTATCGCAATGCCTGCCGGATGCCGGTCGAACGGTGCGATCGCCCCGGCGCCGGCGCCGGGCAGCGCGACCCGGGCGGTGGCGAACGCGTCGACGGGCTCGCCGAGTCGCGCGTGCGCCTCGTTCCAGATCAGGTCGCCCTCCGCGGTGATCGGCATGTCCGTCAGCTGCATCGAACGGCCGTCGCCGGCGGCGGCCGGCAACGACATGTGTGGACGCAGTAGTTGCCACACGCCGACCCCGACGACCGTGTCCGGCTTGGGTACCGAGACGCTCGCCCGCACCAGCCGGGGCGTGCTGCCGTCGGCGGGCTCGAACACCGCGTGGACCTGGGCCTGTACGGCGGTCGCGTGCTCGTGCAGGTCGACGCCGAGCGGCAGCAGCCGGCCGGTCACGGTATCGGTGGCGGGCGACCCGGCGGCACCGGGACGGGTCAGCAGCATCGCCCGCGACCACAGGTCGGCCCAGCGGCGCACCGGGATGCGTTCCAGGGCGGCGCCGGGGCAGGACGCCGCGAGTTCGGCGGCGAAGCCGTCCAACAGCGTGGCCGGGCGACGCAGCGCCGGGTCCGGGAGCATCGCGAAGACGACCTGCCCCGCGCCGGAGACCAGGTCGTGGTCGATGCCCTGCCATCCGGCGCGGGCCAGGTCGGCGAGCCAGGCGCGGGCCGCGGCGAGCAGGTTGACGGCCTCGGACGTGCCCGGTTCGACAGCCGGTTGCTCGGCGCGGCCTCGACCGGTGGCCTCGTCGGCCCGGGTGACGAGGGCGTCGTGGACGGCGCCGAGCAGCGCGGTGCGGGCGGCGGCGAGGGCCAGCAGGTGGTCCTCGCTCGCGGCGCCGACCGCCGCCTTCTCGACCGCTTCGGCGACCGGGGACGCGAGCGGTGTACCGGCGACGGCGGCGGCCAGTTCGGTCAGCGCGGCGGCCTGGGCGGGCTGGGGTCGGAGCACGCCGCCGATCAGGGTCCGGTCGAACGCCTCGACCACCGCGAGGGCCTCGTCGAGTCCGGCAATGGGTTCGGCGAGCAGGTCGGCGCGCATCAGGCCACCGCCCTGGTCGGCGGGAACCACTGCATCTCCGGCAACGGCTCGGTGGTGGCGGGCAGTTCGAGGTATCCGAGGTGGCGCAGGAACCGACTGAAGACGGGCGCGGCGGCGGTGGCGTCGGCCTGCGCCGGGCGGGTGGCGGTCATGGCCGAGGTGATGGCCGGTGCGCCGTCCGCCGCGTCGACCGGCTCGATCCGCAGGTAACGCGCGACCCGTTCGGCGCCGTACTGGAGCACCGCCTCGGTGATCAACGCTCCGATGTGCTTGCAGAACGAGCCGCGGGCACCGCCGCAGGGACGGTTGTTGTTGGTGCTGCACGCGAACGCGTAGCTGCGCGCCGCGACCGACGATACGTAGACCCGTCCGATGTCGGAGCCGCTGGACACCACGCCCTGGAGGCGCCCGTCGGCCAGTTCGACGAACGGAACCTTGGCGAGCTTGCGCGGCCGGGCGGGTGGGATCACCCGCGCCGTGCTCGACGCCTCCCACATTTCCCCATCCGGGAACACACCATCTCCTTTACACCCAGGGGTTCGCCCCACCGGATCGGCGGGACGGGCTGAAACGTACTGGCGATCACCGACAGCACGGGAACCGGCCCCGGGCCGGGAGACGGCGCAGGCGCGGGCCACCGATACGAGCCCGGCTTCCGTTCCGAGGCGCGGGAGTTGCCGACTCGGCGAAGGCCGGCGCCGGAGTCGCCCGACTCGCCGGCGGGGTGGTCACGGTCCGCCGGTGCGGTTGTGGCATCGTGGCGGGTTCAGTGCGAGTTCAGTGCGCGGCGGCGCCCCGACGAACGCGAGAGGCCTTGACGTGCCCGAAGACGTATTCGCCCTTCCCGTCGTCCGGCGCCTCGACGCCGACCTCACGCTGCGCCGGCTCGGCGCGCTGGATGTGGTCGTACTGGACCACCCGCACGTTCGTGCCGCAGTCGCCCTCCAGGGTGCGCACCTCCTCGCCTGGCAGCCGCAGGGCGCGGAGCCGGTGTTGTGGCTGAGCGAGACCGGCACCTTCGAGGAGGGTCGGGCGGTGCGCGGCGGCGTGCCGATCTGCTGGCCGTGGTTCGGCCCGGCGGGCCGCCCGAACCACGGGTTCGCCCGCATCCTGCCGTGGACGCTGCTCGATTGCGGCGAGGACGACGACGGGGTGCACGTCAGTCTGGTCCTGCGGGACGGCGAGGAGTCGCGGGCGTACTGGCCGTTCGCCTTCGAGGTGGTCGCCCGCTTCGCCCTGGGGCGGCGGGAGTGCCGGATCGAGCTGACCGCCCGCGGCGACTTCGAGAGCACCGCCGCATTGCACACCTACCTGCGCGTCGGCGACCTCGACGGCGTCCGGGTCACCGGTCTGGACGGGCACTACATCGACAAGGTCCTCGCCGTCGAGGCGGACGCCGATCGGGACCCGGCCACGGGCCGGGACGGGCTGTCCTTCCCGGACCGGATCGACCGCATCTACACCCGCCCGGACGAGGTCAGCCGGCTGCACGACCCCGCCGGGAAGCGCGTCGTCGAGGTGCACCATGCCGGGCACAGCGACGTGGTCGTGTGGAACCCGGGCGCGGAACTCACCCGCACGATGGCCGATGTGCCCGACGACGGCTATCGGGAGTTCGTCTGCGTGGAGACCGCCCGCATCTCCCGGCCGCTGGTGAGCGACCCGCAGGCACCCACGCACCTGACCGCGACCCTTCGGATCGCCGCCGACGCCTGACCCCCGTCCGACGGAGCCCAATGGGACGGGACGGGCCCGGCCACAAAAAACGGCGCCGCCCCACGAGGGGTATGCGGCGCCGTCGATGTCGAGGTCGGTGAGGGTGGCCGCCTCACGGCGGAAGGCACACCGTGGCTCCAGCCGAGCGGTATTCCACGGCGGCAATGGTTGGGCCCGGGGGCACACCCTCACCGACACCTGCACAACCTACCTGCTCGCCGAATCATTCCCGGCCGGCGAAACCCCGCGCGGTGCCCGCGTTCCGGCCGCCTCGCCGGACCGCTCCACCACGCGGTACCGTGCGGCCCGGCGCCGGGTCGGTTCAGGATTCGTCGCGTGCTTCGAGCGTGGCCATCGCCCGCGCGAGCCGAGCCGCGCGGGTCGCGGGCGTGCGTGCGGTGAGCAGGGTCAGGATCACCGCGTACCGCTGCGTCCTGCCGAACGCTTCGAATGCCTGCGCCGCCTGCGGGCTCGCCGCCAGGGCCGCAGCGAGGTCGGGCGGCACGGTGGCGTCGCGCTGCGACTCGTAGGCGGCGGCCCATCTCCCGTCGGCCTTCGCGGCCTCGACCTCGGCCAGGCCGGACGGCCGCATCCGCCCCGCCGCGGTCAACTCCTCGACCTTGGCCACGTTGACCCGCGACCAGCGGCTGCGCGGCCGGCGGGGGACGTACTTCTGCAGGTAGTAGACCTCGTCGTAGGACTCGCGCCGGCCCGAGATCCAGCCGTGGCACAGGCCGACATCGACCGCCTCGTCACTGGTCAACGATGGGATGCCGGATCCCTTCTTCGCCATCTTCAGCCACACTCCGACACTGCGGTCGCCGTGTGTCTCCAACCAGTCCCCGAACTCCACGGCGTCCCTGAAGGCGATCACCTCGGCTTCGGTCGAGGCAGGATCCGTCGACACGTGCAACTCCTTCGGTCGGAAAGGTCCGCCCACCGCGTCCCCCGCGCCCGCCCAAGATAGCGAGCCGGCGGCGCATCCACATGCCGTCCGCGACCGGATTCAGTGGAGCGTTTCGACCGCCGATGCGTTCACCGCGACAGCGGGGGCGAGTTCGAGCCGGGTCGGATCCCGAGTCGGGGTCGTCGGCCGTCGGTCGGTCGCGCAACGATGCGATCGGGCGCCGCCGACCGAACGGCAACCGATCGGTATCCGACCGACCGGACAACTTTCATCCGGGTCGCCGCCCGCCCGCTTTATGGATCACAAACAAGCGCCGGGAGGCAACCAATGTCGTCGAATTACCGGAAAGGCAGCGGCGCAGCGGCTTCGAATAGCCTTCGGAGAAGCCGAGTTCGCCATGCCCAATGCCCGGCCGAACTTCCCTTCCCCGATGGCCGGCGCGTTTCCTGCGCCGATGCCGGTCCGCACACACGCGGTGCGCGGGATCACCGGATCGACGACGACCCCGCCGGCGGGAGCGCCTGCGGGGTCGTGGTCGTATCCGGGTCGTTGTCGTATCCGGGCGATGCCGGGCATCGTCCGCGCGGGAAAGTCCCGCCGCGGTGCGGCCGACGCGAACACCGTGTGGCCCGCGAACGATTGACGGCCGTCAGTGCGCGGCCTGGTACCTCTCGATGAGATCCGCGGGAACCCGACCGCGCGCATTGACGTCGATGCCCTGCGACCTCGCCCATTCACGGACCTTCACGGGGTCCGGGCCCTGACCGGTGGTACGGGCTCCCTTGCGACCGCGACGGGCGGCGGTACCGGTCTTGCGAGCGGCACCGAAGTAGGGCGCCAGCTTGTCCAGCAACTGCTGATAGGTGTCCTCACCGAGGTCGATCTCGTAGGTGACGCCATCCAACGCAAAAGTGTGGGTCGCGATGTCTTCACCGGTCTCGCCGGTGACGTCATCGGTGTAGAGCGTGACTACGCGCTGAGCCATTGTTGAGAATCCCCTTCCTGGGAGCGGGGAGATCGTACACCCATACCCCGAAGTCCGGCCCCCTCGAAAATGGACGACGGGATAACGACTCGGGATCTCACCCGTACTCGAGGCCGACTCCGGCGTTGCGCTCAATGCCGGGGGCGAGTTCCTGTGGTAGACCGAGACGCTTATGTCTTCGCCGTCGACCGGCGAAAGATCGGCCGCCGGGAAGATCCCGAAGCTTGGCATTTGCCGGCAGGCATCCTGTAGACCCATTGGCCAATGAGTCGTGATTCTCCGCCCGAGCCGCCGGCCGATCCACACGGGGTGTGCCGTACTCCCGGTACGGGCACCACATCGGAACCGGCGGGCGACGGACTCACGATCCCAGGACCCGGAGTCGGCGTTGTGGGTCGCACGGTTCGTCATGGGGCCGGGTCCGGCGGTGTCGCGGCTCGACTGCGCCGAATCCGCGCATGCGGCGGCGGTGCCGGCGGAGGAGGGGGCTCCTTCGCCGGCACCGCCGGGGGTGACGGGGTTGCCGTCGGGGTCGGCGCGGTGGCAGTCAGCCGTGTTCCAGGGCGATCGTCGGCAGGGCGCGCTCCAGCGACTTGGGGAGCCACCAGGCCTTGCGGCCGAGCAGACGCATCACCGCGGGCACGATCAGGCAGCGGATCACCAGGGCGTCGAGCAGGATCGCCACCGCCAGGCCCAAGCCGAACTGTTGCAGCATGCGGTCCTCGCTCAGGACGAAGGCGCCGAAAACCACGATCATGATGGCCGCCGCGGCGGTGATCACCCGGCCCGTGGTCGCCAGCCCCTCGCGGACCGCGTGCCCGGCGTCCTGCGTGCGCTGCCACTCCTCGTGGATGCGGGCGACCAGGAAGACCTCGTAGTCCATCGAGAGTCCGAAGACGATTGCGAAGATCATCACCGGGATGAACGCCTCGATCGGTCCCTCCTGCACGCCGAACATGCCGTGTTGGAAGACCAGCGTGATCACACCCATCGCGGCGCCGATGCTGAGCAGATTGAGCAGTGCCGCCTTGAGCGGCACCAGAATCGACCGGAAGACCAGCAGGAGCAGCACGAACGACAGGCCCACCACGATCGCCACGAACAGCGGCAGTCGGTCGGCCACCTTGGCCGCGAAGTCCTCGACCGCGGCCGTGCCGCCGCCGACCAGGACGGTCGCGCCGGTGCCCCGCTCCACCGTCGGCATCACGTCCCGGCGCAGATGCTCGACCAGTTCGGTGGTCGCCTCGTCCTGGGGTGCGGACTTCGGGTAGGCGATCACCGTGGACACGCTCGGGTCGCCGGACGGCAGGACCGGGCTGACCGCGACGATGCCCGGCGTGCCTTCGAGGGTCGCCCGGGTACGCTCCGCGGCGCCGCCGTCGCCCTCGACGACCACGAACAGCGGCCCGTTGAAGCCGGGCCCGAACCCCTTCGCCAGCAGGTCGTACGCCTGCCGACTGGTCTTGGCCGCCGCGTCGTTGCCCGCGTCCGCGAAGCCGAGCCGCATGTCGACCGCCGGTGCGCTCAACCCGACCAGTGCGACGACCGGGACGATCAGCGCGATCCACGGGCGCCGCTGCACCCCTGCCGCCCAGGCACGCCACCTGGTGCCCTCGGCCACCTTCGCCTTCGCCGCGCGCCGCTCGACGTTGCGCTTGATGCGCTTGCCGAACAGGCCGAGCAGTGCGGGCAGCAGGGTCAACGACGCGAGCATGGTCATCAGTACGGTCAGGGCCACCGCGAGCGCCACGCCCCGCAGCGAGCCCAGGCCCAGCGTGACCAGGCCGAGCAGGGCGATGATCACCGTGCAGGCCGCGAAGAACACGGTCCGACCGGCGGTGTCCAGGGCGCGCCGGGTCGCCTGCTCGGCGTCCGCGCCGCGCAGCAGTTCGGCCCGGTAGCGGGAGAAGATGAGCAGCGCGTAGTCCACCCCGACGCCCAGGCCCACCAGCAGCATCACCGGCGGTGTGAAGTCGGCGATGGCGGCCAGGTGCGACGCGAGCACGACCACGCCGAGGGTGCTGCCGACGGCGAAGATCGCGGTCAACAACGGTACGGCCGCGGCCACCAGCGAACCGAACAGGAACACGAGCACGATCAGTGCGCCGAGCATGCCCACACCCTCGGCCGCACCGCCGCCGCCCTCCTGGGCGCCCCGGATCTGGTCGCCGCCCAGTTCCACCCGCAACGTCGCGTCGCGCGTCTCGGCGTCCTGGGCGGTGTCGATGATCTTGCGGACCGCGTCCTTGGGTACGTCGGTGCCCACTCCGTCCAGGGTCACCGTCGCGTATGCGGTCAGTCCGTCCCGGGAGACCGCGCCCGCGTCGGCGTACGGGCTGCGTACCTCCGCGACGTGCGGCAGGTCGCGCACCGCGCCGAGCATGCGCTCGACCCGATCGCGGGTCGCCGGCGCGGACACCGGCGTCCTGTCGTGCAGGACGATCTGCACGCTGTCGCCGGCCTGCGTGGCGCCGTGCCGCTTCAACGTGTCGGCGGCGTGCTGCGACTCGGTGCCCGGGAGCGAGAAGTCGTTGTGGTAGTCGCTGCCCACCGCCATCGCGATGCCGCTCACCGCGATCAGCACCGCGACCCACACCAGCAGGGCCGCCTTGCGACGCCGGTGGGCCCAGGTCGCGATGCGCTCGAACACGCTCGGGCGGCGGGCGCGTCGCGAAGGCGGTGGATCGGCGTCGACGCCGGGCGAAGGATATGAAACCGGGGACTCGGACATGATGTGCTCCCGCCGGAGGGCTTGGGGACGTGGTGTTGCGCTGTCCACAAGCCTCTCGGCGGAACCGCCGTCGAACGTCCTGCCCAGGCACGGTACGCACGGACGCCCCCGGTGAGCCCGCCGGATCGGCGCATACCCCCACGGTTGCGACCGGTGTACACCCCCGGTTGTGGGTCGCCTCCCGAACGCCGCCGAAACCCCGCCGAATCACCCGTGATCGACCTCCGACCGGGCCCCGACCGACCCGGGTCGAGGCGGGGCCCCGCGTCGAGCGCCGGGCCGGGATCCGAGTCGGGGTCAGCCCAGCCAGCCGGGCGTCACCATTCCCGACTCGTAGGCCAGCACCACCAGTTGGGCCCGGTCCCGGACCTCGGTCTTGGACATGATGCGACTCACGTGCGTCTTGGCCGTCGCCGGGCTCAGCCCGAGCCGCGCCGCGATCTCGTCGTTGGACAGTCCGGCCGCGACCAGCGCCATCACCTCGCGTTCGCGATCGGTCAACGCCCCCACCCGCGGGTCGGGTTCCGGCGGCGCGACCCGGCCCGCGAACTCGGCGATCAGCCGGCGGGTGATCGTGGGCGAGATCAGCGCATCGCCGCGCGCGACCACCCGTACGCCGTGGATCAGTTCGACCGGTTCGGTGTCCTTGACCAGGAAGCCGCTCGCGCCCGCACGCAGCGCACCGTACACGTACTCGTCCAGGTCGAACGTGGTCAGGATGACCACCCGGACCTCGGCCAGCCGCGCGTCGGCGATGATTCGTCGGGCCGCCTCCAGGCCGTCCACGCGCGGCATCCGGATGTCCATCAGCACCACGTCCGGGCGCAGTTCGCCGGCGAGCCGGACCGCGTCCGCGCCGTCGCCGGCCTCGCCGACCACGGTGAGGTCGTCCTCGTTGTCCAGGATCCAGCGCAGGCCGGCCCGGACCAGCGCCTGATCGTCGGCGAGCAGGACCCGGATCACGCCACGCCCTCCCGACGCAGCGGCAGCGAGGCGCTGACCCGGTACCCGCCGCCGGGCCGCGCCCCGGCGTCGAACTCCCCACCCAGCGCCCGAGCCCGCTCGCCCATCCCCGCGACCCCACTGCCGGAACCGCGGCCGCTCCCGGCGGGTTCCCCCGAACCGGTAGCGAATCCCGTCCCGCCGCCGCGTCCCTCGTCGTCGATTCGCACCCGCACTCGTCTCTCCTCGAATTCGATCCGCACCACGGCCGATGCCGCTCCCGAGTGTCGGGTCACATTGGTCAGCGCCTCCTGCACGATCCGATACGCGGCCAGGTCCACCGCCGGCGGCAACGGTCGCATTCCGTGCGGGAGTTCCAGGCGCACCTGGACTCCCGCCCGACCCAGGTGGGCGACCAGCTCGTCCAGGGCGGCCAGGCTCGGCGCGGGTGCCGTCGGCGCCTCCTCGTCCACCTGGCGCAACACGCCGAGGGTCTCACGCAGTTCGCGCAGCGCGTCGCGGCTGGTTCGCTTGATCGCGTCGAGTGCCTGTTCGGCCCGGTCCGGAGCGCGCGCGAAGCCGTGCAGGGCGGCGCCGGACTGCACGTTGATCAGCGACAGGTGATGGCCGAGCACGTCGTGCAACTCCCGCGCGATCCGCAGACGTTCCTCCACCGCCCGGCGTCGGGCCTCCTCCTCCAGGGTGTGCTCGGCCTCGGCGGCGCGGCGCTGCGCCTCGGCCAGGAAGGCGTTGCGGTTGTGCAGCATGCCGCCGAGTGCGATCACCGCGACGATCCAGCCGTACAGCAGGAACAGCGCGGCATCCGCGAGGTGGTTCTCGCCGCTCGAGTATTCCGAGATGCCGATCGCGGTGGCGAACCCGACGCCCACGATCGTGCCGATCACCAGGTGCCCCTCGGCCGCCGCGCTGTACAGCGCCACGGCGAAGGTCACGAAGATCGGGCCGTCGGTCACCACGAACGGGTAGTACACCGCGTTCGCCAGCAGCGTCAGCAGCAGCACCGCGATCGGGTGGTCCCGGCGCACGAACAACGCGGCGCACGCAGCGACGACGGGCACCAGGCCCACCAGGTCGGTGTTGTCCATCGGCACCATGTCCACGAGCGTGAACGCCACCACGAGCACGCCCACGGCGGCCGCGAGCGCCACGTCCGAGGTCCGACCGCGCGGCACCCACGCGGGTATTCGCAAAACGCTGCCCATGATCGGCAGCATAGGGGGCGCACGGGCCGGCGCAGCCGGGATCGGTCGGGCGGCCGGCCACCCGACCCACCCCCGAATCGCCCGACCGCGCGACCGCCAAACCGCCGGACCGCCGGACCGCCCGGCGAGGCTAGGCGCCGCCGCCCGGCGCGATCAGTCCCGTCTCGTAGGCCAGGACCACCGCCTGCACCCGGTCGCGCAGGTTCAGTTTCGACAGGATGCGGCCGATGTGCGTCTTGACCGTGGTCGGGCTCAGCGACAGGCGCTCCGCGAGTTCGGCGTTGCTCAGGCCGGTCGCGAGCAGCCGCAGCACCTCCAGTTCGCGCGGGGTCAATTCGGACAGGTCGCGCGGCGGTGTCGCGCGCGGCTCGTCGCGGTGCGCGAAGCGCTCGATCAGCCGGCGGGTGATGGTCGGCGCGAGCAGGGCGTCGCCGGCCTGCACCAGGCACACGGCGGCGACCAGTTGCTCGGGCGTGACGTCCTTGAGCAGGAAGCCGCTGGCCCCGGCGGTGAGCGCGGCGTAGACGTAGTGGTCCAGATCGTACGTGGTCAGGATGATCACCCGGGTGCCGGCCGAGCCGCCGTCGGCCAGGATGCGCCGGGTGGCCTCGATGCCGTCCATCTGCGGCATGCGGATGTCCATGAGCACCACGTCGGGCCGGGTGCGCCGCACCGCGGCGATCGCCTCGGTGCCGTTCGCCGCCTCGGCCGCCACCTCGATTCCGTCCGAGGCCAGGATCATCCCGAATCCGGTCCGCACCAGTGCCTGGTCGTCGGCGATCACCACGCGCAGCGCGGGCCGGTTCACGCGGTCCGCCACGGGACTCGGGCCCGGATCCGATACCCGCCCGTGAGCGTCGGGCCGGCGGTCAACTCGCCACCGTAGAGGGCCAACCGCTCGCGCAGGCCGATCAGCCCGCGGCCGTTGCCGTCCATCGTCGGGCCACCGGCTGCACCACCGGTGTCGGTGACCTCGATCTCCAGGCAGTCGTCGGCGTAGCCGAGGACGACACTCGCGGACGAGCCGGGCGCATGCTTGATCGTATTGGTCAGCGCCTCCTGCACCACGCGATACGCGGCCAGGTCCACCCCGGGCAGCAGCGGGTCCGGCGGCAACGACATCGCGACGCGCACCGGCGTCCCGGCCGCGCGTACCCGCTCGATCAGCTCGTGCAACCGGTCGAGTCCGGGCTGGGGTTCGAGGTCGTCGGGGCGCTCGTGCTCGTCGGCGGCGAGCAGCCCCATCACATGGCGCAGTTCGGCCATCGCCGCCCGCCCGCCGGCCTCGACCGCGAGCAGCGCCTCCTTCGAGCGTTCCGGCGCCGCGTCCATCACCTTGCGCGCCGCGCCCGCCTGGATCACCATCACGCTGACATTGTGCGTCACGACGTCGTGCAATTCGGCGGCGATCCGGGAGCGCTCCTCCTCGACGGCCCGGCGCATGGCCTCGTGCTGGGCCTGCTGAAGCCGGCTGTACCGATCCCGGCCGGCCGCCAACTCCCGTTGCCAGAACAGCACCAGCCCGGCCATCGCCCCCGCGACCAGCAGCACGAAGCCCGGACTCGACCAGCCCGGCAGGATCGGGGCCGAGTCCCGGAACGCGACGCCCGCCAGCACGGCTGCGCCCACCAACACGCATATCGCACGCATCCGGTAGCGGCTGTAGACGACGGCGCTGTAGGCGCCGATCACGCAGGTCAGCACGTTGATCCAGGACGCGTCGTCCTCACCGATGGCCACCGCCCCACACAACACCGCGGCGAACGCGGTCAGCGGGTATCGACGTCGCATCACCAGCGGCAGCGCGGAGAGCAGCACCAACGGCCAGGGCACCGGCGAGCGTTCATCCGGCATCCAGATCTCACGCGGCAGCGGAGGCGGCGGCGGAGGTTCGAAGGGATCGACCTGCCGCGCGTCCTGGATCGGCCCGCTGTCGGGGTACCGGGCCGCCACGATCAGGGCGAGCACGGTCAGCCCGACCGCCAACACCGCGTCGACGCGCACCGCCCGGCGCGGGAGCGGGCCCTGCCCCGGCTCCTGGCGCAGCGCGATCGCCAGTCGCGCCCGCCATCCGCGCCGGACCGCCGGCTCCTCTTGCGTATCCACCGGTTCATTGTGCGACCGGCCCACATCGGGCCGCATCCGTCTGCGCGACCAAGGTCCGGTCTTCGCGGAGTACTTCGCAGGGATGACCCCGCGCCCGGGTCCTCCGCGGGAAGGGCCGAATGTCGGTTGGCCGGCCGACGCGCCGGCCCGGCTGCCGCCCCTACGTTCGCTGGGCCGGCAAGGACACGGCGCCTCCCGACGGTAAGGACGGACGAATCCCATGACCCACGTGATCGAACTGGCGGGCGTGGCCAAGCGCTACGACAGCGCCGGCGCGCCCGCGCTCGGACCGCTCGACCTCGGCGTCGCGCGGGGCGAGGCGCTCGCGATCACCGGCCCCTCCGGCAGCGGCAAGTCCACGCTGCTCAACCTGGTCGCCGGCCTGGACCGGCCGAGCGCGGGCACGGTGACCGTGGCCGGGCGCCGCATCGACGAACTGAGCGAGCACGCGCTGGCCCACTTCCGCCGCGAACACATCGGCATGGTCTTCCAGTTCTTCAATCTGCTGGACGACCTCACGGTCGAGGACAACATCCGCCTCCCCGCCCAGTTGACCGGTACCTCCCGACGCAAGGCGGCGGCCCGCGCCGGCGAGCTGATGGAGGTACTGGGCATCGCACGGCACGCCGGCGCCTACCCGGGCCGGTTGTCCGGCGGCGAACGCCAGCGGGTCGCGGTGGCCCGGGCCCTGGTGAATCGGCCCGCGCTGCTGCTCGCGGACGAACCGACCGGTGCGCTGGACACCGCATCGGGGCACGACGTACGGGAGTTGCTGGTGGATCTGCACCGGGACGGCCAGACCATCGTGCTGGTCACCCACGACCTGGCGCTGGCCCGGGCGTGTGCGAGCCGCACGATCCATCTGGTCGACGGACACCTCGCGCTCGACACGAATGCGGAGGCCCTGCGATGAGCGGCTTCGGCACCGGCGCGCTGGGCCGGGTGGTACGCGCCGGCGTGGGCCGGCGGCGGGTGCAGGCCCTGGTGGTCGCGTTGGCCACGATGATGGCCGTCGCCTCGGCCGTGGTCGCCGGATCGCTCATGGTCGCCGCGAGCGCACCCTTCGACCACGCCTTCGCGCACCAGCACGGCGCGCACCTGAGCGTGCAGTTCGACCCGGCCGCGGTGGGTGCCGCGCAACTGCGCGCCACCGGGCGGTCGAGCGGGGTCACCGCTTCCGCGGGCCCGTTCCCGGCGACGACGATCCATCCGGTGGTCCGCGACGGCGGGCATCTGCCGGCGCTGACCGTGGTCGGGCGGTCCGGGCCGGCGGCCGAGGTGGACGACCTGGACCTGAGGTCCGGCCGATGGGCGACCGGCCCGGGCGAGATCGTCCTGTCCGCCGCCTTCACCGGCCCCGACATCGACCTCGGTGCCACGCTGCGCGGATCGGACGCCGCGGACGCACCGACCCTGACCGTCGTGGGGATCGCCATGTCCGCGAGCCGGACCGCCGACGCGTGGGCCACGCCCGAGCAGGCCACCGCGTTGGCTTCGGCGGCCGGCCCGCTCACCACGCAGATGCTCTACCGCTTCGCCGCGGCGGGCACCGGCGGCGACATCGCCGCCGCCAGGGCTCGCCTGACCGCCGCGGTCCCCGCCGGCGCACTGCTGGGCAGCCAGTCGTACCTGGACACCAAGCGCTCCGCCGATCGCAACGCCGCGCCGACCATCCCGTTCCTGATGGCGTTCGGCGCGCTCGGCATCGCGATGTCGGTGATCATCGTCGGCAGCGTGGTCAGCGGCGCGGTCGGTACCGGGCTGCGCCGGATCGGCATCCTCAAGGCGATCGGGTTCACCCCGCGCGAGGTCGTCCGCGCCTATGTGGCCCAGGCGTTGATCCCGGCCGGCGTCGGCATCGCGCTGGGCGTGGCGCTGGGCAACCTGATGGCGCTGCCGCTGCTGGCGGACACCGAGCAGGTGTACGGGGACACCTCGCTGTCGGTGGCCTGGTGGGTGGATGTCGTGGTGCCCGCCGCCGCGTTGCTCGTCGTCGCGGTCGCGGCGCTGGTGCCGGCGCTGCGGGCCGGTCGGCTGCGTACGGTCGAGGCCATCGCGATCGGCCGGGCGCCGCGTACCGGGCGGGGCCGGTGGGCGCACCGCGCGGCGGGCAGGCTGCCGTTGCCGCGGGCGGTGACGTACGGGCTCGCGAGTCCGTTCGCGCATCCGGTGCGGATGATCGCGATGTTGCTCGCGGTGGCCTTCGGCACGGTCGCGGCGACCTTCGCGGTGGGGCTGACGTCGTCCCTGAACGCGGTCGCGAAGGCGCAGGATCCGGAGGACCGCGCCGCGATCACCGTCATCGGCAATGCCGCACACGGTGGGCCCGGTGAACCGGGCGGGGGGCCGCCTCCCGGGGAGGGCGGCGCCGCCGGACCCGCCGTCGATCCGGCCCGGGTCCGCGCCGCGATCGAGGCGCAGCCGGGCACCGCCTCGTACTACGGCCTGGCCCAGACGGAGGTCACCGTGGCCGGCATCGCCGGTTCGGTCCGGGCGAACCTGTATCAGGGCGATGCGCGATCCGGCCGCTACGAGATGATCTCCGGGCGCTGGCTCGGCGGTCCCGGCGAGGCCGTGGTGCCCACCCGTTTCCTGGACCGCACCGGCACCCGGATCGGCGACACGGTTCGGGTGACGTATCGGGGCGACACGCAGACGCTTCGGATCGTCGGCGAGGCGTTCGACACCTCGGACGACGGCAAGCGCATCCATGCCGACCTCGCCGGCTTCGCCGCGGCCCGTCCCGACGTGTACCTGGTCGAGCCGAAGTCGGGCGTGCGGCCCGCCGAATACGCCGAACAACTGGGCGCGGTGTTGCGTCCGGCGGGCGGCGAGGTGCTGGTCAACTCCCCGTCCGAGGCCGAGGGCCTGATCCTGATCCTGGATGCGATGGCCGCCCTGCTCACCCTGATGCTGGTCGCCGTGGCGGCGCTCGGGGTGCTCAATTCGGTGGTCCTGGACACCCGCGAGCGGGTCCACGACATCGGTGTGTGCAAGGCCGTGGGCATGACGCCGAGGCAGACCCTGGGCCTGGTCCTCGCCTCGGTGGCCGGCATCGGTCTGCTCGGCGGGCTGATCGGCGTGCCCGCCGGATTCGCGCTGCACGCCTACGTGCTCCCGGTGATGGGACATGCCGCCGGCACCAACCTGCCGCCGAGCATCCTCGACGTGTACAGCCCGCCGGAACTGATCCTGCTGGGACTCGCGGGCGTGGTGATCGCGGTCCTGGGCGCGGCCGTTCCGGCGGGCTGGGCGGCTCGGGCACGCACCGCGACCGCACTGCGCACGGAGTAGCCCGGCGTCGGCGGCGCGCGGCGGCTGCGGCCCGGTCGTCGCGTGCGGCTCAGGCCTGGGACCTGACCTCCCACAGGTCCGGGAAGACCGGGGAGAACAGCGTGGAGCGCAGATAGGCGGCGCCGGCCGAGCCGCCGGTGCCGATCTTGGCACCGATGGTGCGCTCGACCATCTTCATGTGCCGGTAGCGCCACTCCTGGAGGCCCTCGTCGATGTCGACGAGGGCCTCGCAGACCTGTGCCCCGTGTCCGGTCTCGTCGATGTACACGGCCTTGAGGGTTTCCTGTACGTCCGGGTCGGGTCGCCACGCGATGCTCGTGTCGCGCGCCAGGACGTGCTCGGGGACCGCGTATCCCAGCCCCGCGAGGTGCCGCAGCAGCGAGTCGAACACCGACGGGCGGTGGGCGGCGGCCTTGAGCCCCTCGTCCTCGCCGGTCTCGTATCCGCCGAACTCGCGTCGCCCGAGCACGGCTTCCAACTCGCGGAACTGCGCCGACTGGAACCCGCTGGAGGTGCCGAGCGCGTCGCGGAAGGAGGCGAACTGCCGGGGCGTCATGGTCTCCAGGACGTCCAACTGGCCGACGACCGTCTTCAGGATCTTGGCGACCCGCCGTGCCGTGTGCAGGGAGCCCGCGCCGTTGCCGCCCTCCAGTTGCCGCTGGAGCAGTGCGACTTCGTGCAGGATCTGCTTGAACCACAGTTCGTAGACCTGGTGGATGACGACGAACAACATCTCGTCGTGCGCTTCGGTCCTCGGCTCCTGGCAGGACAGCAGCGTGTCCAGGCGCAGATAGCTTCCGTACGTGACCTGGGCGTCGTTCATCGTCGCTTCCTCTCCTTGCGGGCTTGTCCACCGTTCCGACGAGCCGGAAACGACGGGCACCATCTTGTGCCGGTCGAGATCTTTCCGGAATGGCCGACACACGGAAGGAAGCCGGTCGGAAGTAACGAACGCAACGCGTTCGAGCGGTTCGATTTACATTCGTAAACCACCCAAGCGGCGCCTGGACACCCGGGCGCCGCCCCGGTGATCCGTCGTGTGTCGGCCCCGCTCGCCGGCCGCGCGATGCGCCCACTCGGGAACCGCCCGGCCGTCGCCGGGACGGTCTAGCCGTCGGGCCGGGTCGGATCCGAGAACGTGCCCGGCGGATCGGAGTCGGGGGCGTCGGCAGTGTCGGTGGTGCCGTCGATGTCGGGCCTCGGTGTGCTCGACCGTCTGCGCAGGCCGATCTGCACGGCACCCAGGACGACCCGCCCGATCACGCCCAGCACGACCAGGTTCACCAGCATCTGGATCATCGCCACCACGCGCGCGACCTCGGACGACGGCGCGATGTCGCCGAAGCCGACGGTCGAGAAGACGGTGATCGTGAAGTAGAGCGCATCGGTACGGCTCAACGTTTCGGTGAAGGCGTCCGCGCGGTCCGACCCGATCAGGTAGTACGTCGCGGCGAAGAGCACCAGAAGGAACGGCAGCGAGACGGACAGTGCCTCGACGGCCCGCAGTCGCGGCCGGTCGGCGCGCATGATCGCGTCGATCTGCCAGGCCACGATGCCGCCGAACACCAACAGCCCGGCGGCGAGCCCGAGGCCGGCGACGAGGTCGAGTCGACGGTCCAACGGAAGCACGTAGTACAGGACCAGCAACAGGGCTGCGGTGAACGCGCCGCGGAGCAGCCCGAGCACCATCAGCCGTCGGCCGACCGGATCCTTGGTGGCGAACAGCAGTCTGGGCAACGTCGACGTCGGATCTCCGGGCGCCTGGTCCGCTGCGGAGATCCGCCTCCTCCGGGCCAATGTAGCCTGCTCGCGCGACAAATCGGGCGAATCAGCCGGCGTGGCGTGCGTTCCGCCCCGGTTCCCACCCGGACTGCGCCGGCCGCCGGTCCCGGGATTCGCCGGCGCCTTGGTGCTGCGCCGCGGCCATCCGGCCGCACGGGACGCGACCGAGGACCCGATGGTTGCCTCCGGACGGTCCCGGCACTAACGTCGGTCGGGTGACTGCCGGGTCGGCCATGGGCCATTCACGAGTGAGGCGCCCGGCCTCGGCGTGAGTCCGAGGCGGGCCAGAGCCCCGCCCTTCCCTCTCCGTTTCCTCGCTTCCGGCGCCCCTGTGCGGCGCCCGTCCGCACGGATTTCGACACCTGGAGAGGCTCCCGACGATGACGCACGCCCAGCAGCAGCAACCGCAACTTTCGATAACCACGGTGCAGTTGAACCACACCGCCATCTACGCCAAGGAGCGGCACGCGGCGGCCGAGTTCTTCGCCACGATCCTGGGCCTGAAGGTCGGCGCCCCGTTCGGACCGTTCGTGCCCGTCGAACTCGGCAACGGCGTGACACTCGACTACTACGAGAAGAACGACGAACCGATCCAGTCCCAGCACTACGCATTCCTGGTGCCGGACGAGCAGTTCGACGGCATGATCGCGCGACTGGAGGCGCTCGGGGTCACCTACTACGCCGATCCGCACCACACTCGGCCCGGCGGGACCAACGACCTCTTCGGCGGCCGCGGTGCGTACTTCGAGGACCCGAACGGCCACAACATGGAGATCATGACCCGGCCGTACGTGCGTCCGTAGTCGGTGCCGTCGGGGGCGGGCGACGGAGCCCGCCCCCGACCGGCCGCGCCCGGCGCGGTTCGCGGCCCGGGGTTCGCGGCCCGGCGGACCGTACCGTCTCGGCCGGGCCCGGCCCCCGGTTCAGGCCCGTTCGGCGCGGCCGGCCCCGGCTCCGACTCGGGTTCGCCGGCCCGGGGTTCACGCCGGGGCGGCCTGTTCCGCACGACGGGCCACGGCGCGGAGCATCTCCAGGCGGATGAAGCCGGCGCCGCCCATCCGGATGAACAGCCAGTACCACGCGAAGATTCGGCGCGCCGCGGCATCCGTGGCCCTGACCCGGGTCTCCGCGGACAGCACGGTGGCGTCGCCGTCCGGGTCGACGCGGATGCTCATCGCCGCCTTGACCCAGCCGGGATCGGCGAACGCGGCGAACGCGTCCGGGTCGCGGACCGGGATCGGCGCGGTGACCGGGTGCAGATGCCAGGGTTGGCCGACCTTGCCGCAGACCACCTCGCGGCCTTCCTCGCGAACCAGGGTGGGAATCGGGCCGTCGCCGGCGAACGGGGCGGCCATGCTGCGGGGACGGCCGGCCGAGCGCAGGCGCAGCAGCGCGCGGGTGATCGGGAGTTCGTCCGGGGTGAGGGACTCCAGGGCCGCCCAGACCCGTTCCGGATCGGCGTGGATGCGGCGCCGCTGATCGCTGCGGAAGTCGTAGACGGGGAGCAGCCGTTGCAGCGCCGAGTCGGGTGCGCCGCCGACCTTCGCCGCCCGCTTCCGGCTGCGCCCCGCGACCTTGCGCAACAGGTGGGCGTAGCGGTGCCGGTGGTGACCGGTCCGGACGAGCGTGCCGTCGCCGGCGGTGCGTTCGAGGTTGTCCAGGACGGCCTCGATCACCGCGTTGTGTATCGACCCGACGGCCAGGTGCCAGAGCACGCGGTCGATGCCGCGCGGGCGGGTGTGCAGCGTGTGGGTGACCGTGGTTCCGCCGCCGGGCGCTCGGGTGAGGGTGAAGCCGTGCTCGCCGCCGTGCTCCGGGGGAAAGGCGATCCACAACCGGCGTTCGGGCTCGACGGCCTCGATCCGACAGTGCATGCCCCGATGGTGGAAGGGCGCGCCGGGCCGAAGTCCCTCGGGCGCCTCGACGCTGCCCCACTCCCGGGGGAAGAGCCGGTCGCCCGGGCTGCCGACCCCGGCGAGGACTTCCCACACCCGCTCGGGGGACGCGGCGACGGTGCGCCGATGAGTGTTGATCATCACGACTCTCCCGTTCTGTACGGTGCCGTACAGACCTAGACTATACGGCACCGTCCAGAACCGACGGGGCGCGGACTCGCACACGAGACGAACGGCGGCGTCGAACCCGCCGAACACCCACCGAACACCCGCCGAACACCCGCCGACCACGCACCGAACGCAGCGCCGATCACAGCAAGGGGTTCCCATGCCGCGTACCGCCCGACTGACCCGCGACGACTGGGCCGACGCGGCGCTGACCGCACTCACCGAGGGCGGATCGGCCGCGGTCGCGGTCGAGCCCGTCGCCGCCCGGCTCCAGGCGTCCAAGTCGAGCTTCTACTGGCTCTTCGACAACCGGGACGCACTCCTCGCCGCCGCCCTCGAACGGTGGGAGCGGGTGCAGACCGAGGAGGTTCTGCCCAGGCTCGCCGCGGTCCCCGACCCGGCGGACCGACTGCGCGTGCTCATCCACCACGCGTTCGCATCCACGCAGGGCAGCTCGCTCGCCCTGCTGCTGCTCGTCGAATCCGACCAACCCGCCGTGCGCGAGGTGGCCGAGCGGGTCACCCGTCGACGCCTGGCCGCGATCCGCGACACCCTCGTCGAATGCGGCCAGACCCCCGAGCACGCCCGGCACATCGCCACTGCGGCCTACGCCGTCTACCTGGGCACGGCCGCGCTGCGCCGGGTCGACGCGGCCCCCGACGACGACGCGTCCGCCTACATCGACACCGTCCTGACCGCCTTCGGCGTGCCCCCGCGCACCGGCGACGCACCACACCGACAGGCGACACCACCCGCGCAGCCGGCCGATCCCGCTGCCGCGCGAAGGGGAATCGGGCGGTGACACTTCCGGGCGTGGTCCCGAGTCTGTCCGGAACAGGTAACAGCGGAAGTCGGGGCCCGCTCCGGCGGCTAGCTTCCTGGGACGACGGGCCGCCGCAGGGCGTTTCGCACGTGGAGTGGTCCGGGGGGACCAGGTCCGCGGCCCGTCTTCGTCCGAACACCGAATCCGGGGGGAACACGGTGCGAAACTCCGTCAAGTCCACACGCACGGTCCGTCGATCCGTACGGCGCGCCGCGCTGCCGCTCACCGCACTCGTCCTCGTCGCGGGGCTCAGCGCCTGCGAATCCGACGGCGGCGAAGCCGACAAGGCGAATCCGAAGGCCTCCTCGACCCTGCCGGGCACATCCGGCGACGCCACACCGAGTGCCCCCGGGACGGCCGGCACCAGGCCGCCCGCCGACCGGCCCACCGACACGTCCGCGGATCCCAAGGCGCCGCAGGCCAAGGCACCGGCGACGAAGGCACAATTGACCACCGCGCTGCTGAACGCCCAGGAACTCCCGGCCGGATTGACGATCAAGAAGACCGCCGCGCCCGAGGAGATCGAGACGCCGAGCGCCTCCGAGCCCCGGTGCCAGCCGCTGATCGGCCAACGTCGAACCAGCGTCGCCGCAATCGAACGCGAGCTCGTGGGCGGCACCGACCCGCAGGGGATCGCCCGACCCGACACCGATCTCGTCCTGAGCAGTTACCCGCTCGACCTGCTCGAAAGCCAGTGGACCACCTACATCGCGGCGGCCAAGACCTGCAAACGGTTCACCTTCGACGTCGACCGCGGCACGGTCGAGTACCAGGTGCTCGGCGTCCGGATCGACGCGTACGGCCCGGGCAGCGTCGAGATCTCCTCGATGTTGCGGGTCCAGGGCGCCACCGCGCCGTTCACCCAGGCCGTCGCCCGAGTCGGCACGACCGTGGTGCAGTTGCGGGCGACCGGCGAGGACGGCACCACGACCCCGCCCACCTTCCCGGACCACCTGGTCCAGGGCCAGATCGACAAGGTCAGGTCCCAACTCGGCGGCTGACCCGCTCCGTACGGCCGGAGTCGGGCCGGGGGCGGGAGCCGGCCCCGTGCCCGGCTCCCGCCTCCGCCCCGGCTCCGGCCCTCCGCCCGGCCTCGATCACCGCCCCGGTCTCGACTCCCGTTGGCGCAGGTGCCGCGCACCCGCGCCGTGGCGTAGGGCCCGCTCTCGCCCCGCGCGGCTAGCGCGAGTCGTCCTCCCCCGCCTCGGCGACCCGCTTGATGGTCGCCAACCGCCGGTCCCAGTCGGCCGCGAGCGAGGCCAGCCGGCGTGCCGTCGTGTCCAGCGCCGCGGGCCGCACCGTGTACCGCACCTCGCGGCCGACCCGGCCGCCGGAGACCAGCCCGGCCGCGTCCAGGACGGAGAGGTGTTTGACCACCGCCTGCCGCGAGACGGGCAACCGCTCCGCGAGCGTGGTCGCGGTGGCCTCGCCCTGTGCGGCGAGCAGATCGAGCAGTCGGCGGCGCGTCGGGTCGGCCAATGCGACCAGGACGTCGTCGACCTCCCGGTCGACGCCGCCGGGTTCGTCCGTCACGCGGCCGCCTGTTCGGCACGGGTCTTGAGGGCGTCGAGCTCCTGCGGCCAGCCGTCGGAGTTGTCGCGCAGCGCGTTGCCGCGCAGCTCCTGGGACCCGGCCAGGGCCGCGAACCCGCTCTCGACCACCCGAAGCCGGGTCTTGTCGCCCTCCGCGATCAGGGTGAACTCCACGAGGGTGCTGTTGTCGTCGCGCAGTTCCCGGCCGGGGAACGCACTGGCCCAGCGGTAGGCCAGATACGTCGGCGGCTCGACCTTCTCCACCCGCACCGGGAAGTCGCCGTGCTCCGGGTGCCTCGCCACCATCGACTCCCCCTCCCTGGCCACCGTGCCGGGCAGGCTCGCCTTGTCCGCCACCCAGAACCCGGGCTCGGCCACCAGCGACCAGACCCGCTCCACGGATGCCTCGATCAGGGTTTCGCGTTCGATCCGGTCCTCGCTCACGAGGGACTCCTTCATCGTCGTCGCCATCCTTGAATGCAACCCCAGAGTTGCACATCAATCCTTCGGGTGCAACCCGAGGATTGCACCTCGATCGGGTGCCGTCGCCGGAACGAGCCGATCCGAGCCGGCCCATTGACGTCGCCCCGTCGTGGCGTGACGATGAGTCGCGGCCCGCTCCACGCTCTCGATTCGAGAGAACCGCATTCGGCACGGTGAGGACCGCTCGTGGCGCACACCGATCCCACGCGGCACGACCTGATGCTCCTGGTCCGGCGCCGACTCGCCGGCGGCGGCGTCGTGCTGCACGGTCCGACCGGGATCGGCAAGACCTTCCTGCTGCGCTCGCTCGTCGACACGGGCGATCCCAAGGCGGTCGTCCTGGTCACCGAACCCGCGGCCGCCGATCGCGAGGTGTCCTTCTCCTCGCTGGCCGACCTGCTCGGCCCGGTCGACGACGAGGTGCTCCGGACACTGCCCGCACCACAGCGCTCCGCGCTCCGCGTCGTGCTGTGTCGCGAACCGCCCCCGCCGGGCGGCCCGGACCCGCTCGCCCTGCGCCTGGGCGTGCTCGCGGTGCTGCGCACGCTGTCCGCGCGCGGCCCGATACTCGTCGGGATCGACGGCGCGCAGTGGGTGGACGCGGCCGGCGCCGAGGTGCTGGCCTTCGCCGCCCGGCGGCTGGACCCGACCCGGGTGCGCGTCGTCGTCGCCGAGACCGCGGATCCGCCCGCCGGCCCCGTCCACGGCACCCGGTTCTGCCCGGGCACCCCCTTCGAACTCGAACTGCCGCCGCTGGGACTGCCGGAGACCCGCGATCTCCTCGACCGTCACCGCGTCGCGCACGCGCACGGCCACGACCCGGAGGACGGCGAGCACCGGCCGCTGCCGCACTGGCTGAGCAGGCAGGTGTACGAGGCGAGCGCGGGCAACCCGATGTACGCGCTCGAACTCGACCGTGCGCTGCGCCGGTTGCCGCATCTCCCGGCCCGGGACCAGCCGTTGCCGGTACCCGACCGGCTGCGCCGACTGCTCACCGCGCGCCTGGAGGGGCTGCCTCCCGAGGCCCGTTGGCTGCTCCTGCTGGTCGGCTCCACCGCGAGACCCACCATCGCACTGCTGCGCGCCGCAGCCGGCCTGGCCTACCGCGCGCTCGACGCCCCTACCGCCACGACCGAGCGGGCGGGCGCCGAACTCGTCCGGCGTACCGTGGCCGGCGCCGCCGCAGCCGGCATCCTCGACGTGTGCGAGGAGGGCGAGCAACTCCGGTTCACCCACCCGCTGTTCGCCGCCGCGCTGTACGCCGACGGCGCACCGCAGGAGCGCCGGGCCGCGCACGCCGCGCTCGCCGAGTTGTCGGGCGAGCCGATCGACCGGGCCCGACACCTGGCGTTGGCCTCTCCATGGCCCGACGAGCGGGTCGCCGCGACGCTGATGGCCGCCGCCGCGCAGGCTCGCCGCAGGGGCATGCCCGAGGAGGCCGCAGCGCTGGCCCGTCTCGCCGTGGCCCGAACCCCCGACGAGCACGCGGACCGCCGTTGCGAACGTTGCCTCGACGGCGCCGGTCACGCGTATGCGGCGGCCGACTACGAGCTCTCGCGGGAACTGGCGCAGCGGGTGTTCACGTTCGGCTCGACCCCGGGGCAACGGGTCCGGGCCTGCATCCAGATCATCAACGCGGCCAACCAGGCCCTGCACGACCTGGACGAGGTGTTCGCCGAGGCCTTCGCGCAGGTCGGCGACGATCTGTGCGGTCGGGCCCGACTGCACTACCTACGGGCCTGCAAGGCCCATATCAGCGACGGCAATTCCGCCGTCGCCTGGGCCGAGGCGGCGCGTGCCGCGGCGCTCGCGCGGCAGGCCGACGACCTGACCACCGAGCAGGTGGCGCTCGCCCTCCAGGCGTTCGTGGGCACCCTCCAGGGTCGCCCGGACGCGCGCGACCCGCTCACCCGCGCATTGGCCCGCCCGCAGGACGCGGGGCCCACCGGACGCCACGCCGGGCCCCGGGCGGTCAAGGCCCGGCTCGACTTCTTCGCCGACCGCCTCGTCGACGCCGGCGCCGAACTCGATCGCATGTTGCGCCGGGCCGAGGAGTCCGACGACGCGGAGGAACGGGTCTTCGTGCTCTGCGGAAGGATCGACGTCGACGTACGGGCCGGGCGCTGCGATCGGGCGATGGCCGGCGCCCACGAGGTGTTGGGCCTGGCCCGGGACATGGGCGCCTATCTCGGCCAGGTGTACTACGCGGCGGCGGTCGCGGAGGCCGCGGGCGGGGACCTCGAACGTGGCGCGGAGTTGGCCCGCGAGGGGGTGCGCGCGGCGCGGGCCGACCAGGAGCAGGTATACCTGCCGCTCGCGTTGTGCGTACTGGGCCAGATCCAGCGGCGCCTGCGCGATCCGGTCGGCGCCGTGGGCTGCCTGAGCCGGGCCCGCGCCATCGCCGCGCGCCGCGGCATTGTCGATCCGGCGGCCATCCCGTGGTCGGTGGACCTGGCCGAGTCGTTGGTGGCGCTGGGCGACCATGCGCAGGCCCGTGCGGTCGTGGACGAAGTGCGCGACACCGCAATGCGGTTGGGTCGGGACGGGGTGGCGGCGTCGCTGGCCCGGGCGGACGCGATGGTGCGCGGCGAGTCCGGCGACCTGGTGGGCGCGGCCACGTGTCTGCGCGAGACCGCCGCGCGGCACCACGAACTCGGTCTGCCCGTCGAACACGGCCGCGACCTGTTGGCGCTGGGTGCGGTGGAGTTGCGGCGGCGGCATCCGGCCGCTGCGCTGGCCTCGTGGCGGGCCGCGGAGGCGGCGTTCGCGGAGGCGGCCGCACGTCCCTGGCTCGACCAGGCCCGGGCCGAACTCGCCCGCCTCACCCGGGTGGACGATCCCGAGCCGGGGGACCTGTCCGACGAGGCGCGATCGCGCGCGTTGACGCCCGCGGAGCACCGCGTGGCGGAACTGGTCGGCGACGGCGCGACCAATCGCGAGATCGCCACGCGCCTGTTCCTGTCCGCCAAAACGGTCGAGTCCACCCTGACCCGGGTATACCGCAAACTCGGCATCCGTTCCCGCGCCGACCTGATCAGGCTTTCCCTCGGCGCATCCGGCGAACCGGATCCGACGGCCTGAACGGGCCACCCGGGCACGCCCCCACAGGCCCGACGGACTGAACGCACCACCCGGGCAGACCGAAGGCCCGACGAACCGAACGCCCCACCGGCTACGACGCACCGGCCCAACGGCCACCCGGGTACGACGCGGGCCCGACGGACTGTACGCAGCGCCCGGGCACACCGAACGCCCCGACGGACCGATGGGCCCGAGCACCTCGCCGACCCGACGACGGATGCACCTTCCGAACACCCGGCGACTCACGCACTTTCCGAACTGCCCCGCGCCGGCCCGGCAGACGTACGCACCACCCGACCAATCGACCACCCCACCACCGGGCCGCCCCACCGCCCCGGCACCCCGCCGCCCGCCGCCTCGACCGCGCGGGGGGCCACCGGGAAACCCCCTGCTTTGTGGTCGGGGGGTTCCCGGTCGCCGTCGGGTGGATCAACGTTGCACGTGTTCCCTCCGCCGGCCGGCGAGGGGCTTCCTCCGCAACCCGGACGTCGTGCCGTGCCTGCCATGTCGCCCATGTCGTCCGGGTTGTCCGACACCGCGTGCTCCGTCCCGTCCGCGGTGTGCCCTCGCCGGTCGCGTCCCCTCGATCTCCGTCCGGCGTCCCAGGTGCCGGACGAGAAGGAGACACGATGATTCTGCGGAATCGCGGTACGTCCCGGCCCGCCGCAGCCGAATCACCCGCCCCGCCTCGGCGTTGGCGGAGCGTGTGTGCCGGTGTGACCGCCGCGCTGTGCCTCGCCGCGCCCATGGCCGGCACCGCGTCGGCGACCGGTACCCCGACGGCTGCCACGAAGCCGTCCGTCGCCGCGCCGCTCAAGGTGACCCCGGACGCCCCGGCCGCGTCGCACGCCGGCTACGGCTCGGCGCAACTGGCCTTCACCGAACTGACGCAGGTCCAGAATCAGTGGTGCTGGGCCGGTACCGGCCTGTCCGTGGCCCGCTATCTCGGTCGCGGGCTGAGCACCTCCCAGAACACCTTCTGCGACTACGCCCGAGGTCTGCCCGCCGGATACCCCTGCCCCAACCAGCCCGGCGAACTCAGCGATGTGCAACGGGCCTGGACCCGCCTGGGCCTGACCCCCGGCCGGATCACCGGCACGTTGGACTTCGGCACGGTCGCCTCCTCGATCGACGCCAACTCGCCGATCGAGGTCGGCATCTACTGGACCTCGGGCGGCGGCCACGCGAACGTCCTGTACGGCTACGACTCGGACTACGGCACGTTGATGTACGCGGACCCGTGGCCCGCCAGCCCGCGCTACGGCGAGATGGATTACGACTCGTACGTCAGCAACTACGAGTTCCAGTGGGCCGAGTCCCTGTACGGAGAGGCGTGAGCGTGATGACCGACAACCACCCTTCCCCCCGGAGCGTTTCGCACCCCCTCCGGCCCCGGACCGTACGCTCGCACACCCTGCGCCGCCGCGGCGGCGCGCTCGCGGCCGTCGGTATCGGCGCGTTGTTGTTCCTGGCCCCGACGGCGTCGGCCGCCCCGACCGGCTCCGCATCCGACAATGCCGCCCTCGTCGGCGGCGACGCGCCCACCGCCGCCGACCGCAGCGCGGCCCAGCAGACGCTGGCCGCCCCCGCGACCACGAGCCGACTGGCCGCGTTCTTCGTCCACCTCGACCAGCGCACCGCGGGCCGATCCGGTGCCGTCGTACAGTCGAAGGTCGCCCCCGAGGCCGCCGCGGCACAGGCCCCGCAACTCGTGGGCGCCCCGGTCCCGGTCTACTCGCTCAACGCGGACTTCGTCCGCGGAAGGACGTCCGCGCCGGTCGCCGACTTCGCGTATCTGGCCACCGAGGCCCGTTCGGCGGCCGGAGTCGAGGCGACGGTGTGGACGGTCCGCGACCGGAACACGCAGGCGTGGCGCGTCACCAACGTGCTCTCCGGAGCCGACGAGGTCGGCTACGCCCGGCAGGCGGCCGGCGACCAGGTGTTCACCGAACCGCAGATCGCCGCCTGGTATCACGTGCGGGACGGCCGGGTACTGCCGCTGAACCCCGCCGCCCGGGAGTCGGTCGGCGCGAACGGCACCACCGTGGCCGCATATCGGCAACTCGTGCACGGCCGATACGGCGACAAGCTCCCCGGCTCGGACTACCGACGATCCGGCAAGGTGGGCGGCTTCACGTCGAACGGAACTCCCGCCGCCGACACCCACGACGATGGGTTCGCCGGGTCCGATCTGGTCCTGCCGGGGAGTGCGGCCGGTGCCGTGGTTCTCGGGGTCGGCACGTGGGTGATCCGCCGCCGACGCCCGGCAACGGCCTGAGACCGCCCGCCTGTTCCCTCCGCCGCCGCCCCGCGACCCGAGGTCGCGGGGCGGCGGCGTTCGGATGCCGGTTCTGGTCCAGCCGACGACGGTCGCTTCGCCACCCGGGTCGACGTCCTCGACACCCGCACCGGGGAGCTGGTCGCGCCGCCGGAGTCCTGGGCGGTGACCGTCGTCGTCGGCCGCGGGTTCGGCGCTTGGCCCACCATCCGCCCAGGACACGCGCTGCCGTGCCCATCGCGGAACGACACGGTCCGGTTCGCCCGCACCGCCCCCGGCGCTCCCGTCCCGCGTCGGCCGGTGCGTGCTCGGGGCCGGTTCGGGAATGGCCGGCAATCGTCGTCGACGTCGCGGGGGCCCTCGATCCAGCCCTCGACCTCGATCGATTCCATGCAATCGCAACACGGCGCGGGTACAGTCGCATCCCACACGTCATCCGACCGAACCGCTCATAGAGTGGGTCGCGACGGTCTACGGACGGCAGCGTCGCGTGCGACGATCCGGTGCCGAGGGAAGAGGTGCGGGTGAGCGGGAGAGTGGATGGCGGTCACGGTCGGAGACATGTGCGTCGACGCAGTGCGGCGACGTCGCAGGGACCGATCCCCCGAAACCGCGCCACCCGTGCCACCCGCGATCAGCTCAACTGGCTCAACGAGGCGAGCCTGCGGATCGGCACCACCCTCGACCTCAAGACCACCGCACAGGAGCTGGCCGACTTCACCGTTCCCCGCCTGGCCGACGCCGCCGCCGTCGATCTCCTGGAGTCGGTGCTTCAGGGCGAGGAGGGGCAACGGCCACGCGGCCGGGGGAGACCGGTCCGTCGGGCGATGGCCGTGGCGGCGATCGAACGACTCGCCGACCTGGAACCCGACGAGGTGGGCGAGCTGTCCACGTCCGCCCCGGACCGGGACTCGCGCTTCACCCGTGCCCTGGCCGACGGCCGACCGCTGCTCATCGGCAGGTTCGGACCGGACGACTACGAGGAGTTGGCGCCCACCCCCAGTGCCGCCGCCAAGCTGCGCCAGGCCGGCGTGCACACGTACCTGATGGTGCCGCTGATCGCCCGTGGAGTGCTCCTGGGCCATGCCGACTTCATCCGCGCGGGCGGCCGGCCCGGCTTCACCGAGGCGGACCTGGCCCTGGCCGTGCAGTTGGCCTCCAAGGCCGCGGTGGACATGGACAACGCCCGGTTGTACGGGCGCGAGCGCGAGCACGTGGCCCGACTCCAACGCAATCTGCTCCCCCGGGTCACGCCGCGCACTCCGGGCCTGGAGGTGGCCTCCCGGTACATCCCGACCGCCGATCCGCTCGGGGTGGGCGGCGACTGGTTCGACGTGGCACCACTGCCGGGCGGGCGGACCGCCCTCGTGGTGGGGGACGTGATGAGCCACGGCATGTCGGCCGCGGCCACCACCGGCGTACTGCGCGCCGTCGCGCGCACCCTGATGGCCCTGGACATGACACCCGAACGCATGCTCGCCCGCCTGGACTTGGCCGCCCGCGACCTGGAGGACGACCAGGTCGCCACCTGTCTGTGCGCCGTCTACGACCCGGCCGAGGCCAGTTACACGCTGGTCAGCGCCGGCCACCCACCGCCGCTGCTGGTCACCCCGGACGGGAAGGCGTCGTTCGTGGACGTGCCGGTCGGTGCGCCGATCGGTGCCGGCGTCATCCCCTACGATCCGCTGCGGTTGACCGTCCCGCCGGGCAGCCGACTGGTGCTCTACACCGACGGCCTGGTCAAGTCGCGCACCGAGGACATCGACGTACAACTGGCCCGACTGCGCGCCCTGGCCGCCGGGATGGGTCCGGTCGGGCTGGACTCCGGTGCCCTCGGCGACCTCGCACCCGGCGGCGGGACCCGCTTCGACGAGGCCGTCGTGCTCGTCGCCGCCACCGAAGAACCCCTGCTGGGAACCGACTTGCACACCTGGGACCTGCCCGCGAGCGGCTCCGCGGCGGGGGTGGCCCGCAAGCTGGTCCGGGAGCAGCTCGACGTGTGGGAGCTGAGCGATCTCTCGGACGTCACCGAACTCGTGGTCAGCGAACTGGTCGGGAACGCGCTGCGCTACGGCATCGCGCCGGGCCAACTGCGCCTGCTGCGGCACGATCGCCTGGTCGTCGAGGTCTCCGACACCGGCCCGGACCTCCCCCAGATCCAGCACTCCTCGTTGAGCGACGAGGGCGGCCGGGGCCTGCAATTGATCAACATGCTGTGCCGGGGCTGGGGTTCCTGCCGGACCCCCAACGGCAAGATCGTCTGGGCGGAACAGGACATCCCGTAGGGAGCACTCCGACGGGCCGAAATGCGAGGTCCGCCGAGGCGTCGTCGTGACCCGGCCTCGGGATGGGCCGGCCGCGCGAGTGTCGGTCCGGCCGGGCCCGGTTGCCCGCCCGCCGCCTCCGACGAGACGGCGGCGGGCGGGTGTTCCGGCGCGGCCGACGGGTGGCGGTCGGCGGCGCGGAATCGGTTCAGGTGCAGGTCGGTTCGCCGGCCACGGCCGGGACGGCGACCGCGTCCCAGGCGGCTCTGGTCTTGCGGAAGACGTCGCAGGTGGGGTCCAGGGCCTTGGCCGCGTACAGGGTCTGCCGGCGCTCCTGGCGGTGGTTCGTACCGCCGGCTCGGAACATCAGGCCCTGGTAGACGACCTTGGCGGCCATCCGGATCCCCACGCCGGTGACCGAGGTGGGGATGCAGGTCGGGCTGACGGGCTTGCCCCCGCCGGGGTTGGAGCCCTCCGCGAGCAGGTAGAACCAGTGGTTCAACACGCCCGCGGCCCGGTATTCGTCCATGGTCGGGATCGCCGAGCTGTAGCAGTTCGCGTCGCCGCGCAGCGACGGGTCGTACATGAAGCGCAGCGGTCCGCTCCCGAGGAGGTCGATCGTCTCGCCGATCGTGTAGTCCGGGGTGTCGAACGGCGCCGGCTCGTCGGCATATGCCTCGGTCAGGGTGCCCATGATGTCCGCGAACCCCTCGGCCAGACCCGGTTCCGTGAACGGCCAGGCCGGGGACATGCGATCGATGGCGTGCCCGTACTCGTGGCCGACCAGGTCCATCGAGGTCAGCCATTGGTTGTTCGGGTTGTGGCCGATCACGATCCTGGTGCCGTCCCAGTGGAGCCGGACGTCGTTCAGGCCGACCTGGAGCGGCCAGGCGCCGCCGTTGCCGTTCTGTCCGTTGCGGCCGAGCCAGGTGCGGAGCATGTCGAACTGCTTCTGCGCGGCCCACATGGCGTCCACACAGCCGGTCTCGATGTTGGTGGGGTTTCCGTTGCCCCAGTCGTCGACGGGCTTGTTGAACACCGCGCCACCGCCGTATTTCGCACAGCTCAGGTTCACCCGGAGCGGGTCGCGCAGCGAGTACGTGGAGCCGGAGTGCAGCGTGTCGATGGTGATCGGATCGGGACCGTTCCACGCACCGTGGCCGGCCCCGGCACGCACTTCGTCGACGGAGTCGAGTACGGCACCGGTCGACGCGTCGATGTAGACGTGCAGCCTGCTCGGCGCGGAATCGGTGCGCCCGACCAGGACGCTCTCCCAGGCCAGTCGCGCCGCGTTCGCGTCGACCCGCACCACCAGGCGGCGGCTGTCGACCCGGTCGACCACGCGCAGCCGCGTCCGAGCGGTGCGCTCGGCCGCGGGCCCTTCCACGGTCGGCCGGGTCGGCACGTCGATGCGCACGACGTCGGCCGTCTGCACGGCCTGCACCCGGCCGCTGCCGTCGGCGAGCACCGCGGCGTCTCCGCCGACGACGGGCAGGCCGCGATAGGTGCGCGCGTACGAGATCGAGTAGGTGTCGCCGACCCAGGCCGACACGCTCTGCCGCACGTAGCGCTCACCGGGCGACCCGGCCGGGGCGTTCGGGCCGGTCATCGCCCGGTCGGCCGCGGCGATGGCCGTGGCCCGGGAGTCGGTCGCCAGGACCGGCCGTGGTCGGGCCGCGCCGGATTGGGTGGTCGTGCCGATCAACACGCCGACCAGGACGCCCAGGACGGTCCCGAACGTCAGCATTCTGCGATGCATCGAGGCTCCTCGGATCGAAGGCGGACCCCGACCACGAATCCGACTGCCGCCGCCCCCGCCGTCCGGGACGAACAGCCCCCACGCGAGCCGTTTTCGTCGCCCGAGCGCTCGAAACGCTCACAGCCCCCCGGCGCCACGTCAAGCACCCACCACCCACCGTCACATTCCAGCAAACCCACGCGCGCCCGACGCCCACGGCGGAGCGCGGAGCGCGGGGAGCGGCGGAGCGCGGGGCGGACGGGCGGAGGGAACGGCGGAGCGGGAGCGGACAGGCGGAGGGAACGGCGGAGCGGGAGCGGACAGGCGGAGGGAACGGCGGAGCGGGAGCGGACAGGCGGAGGGAACGGCGGAGCGGGAGCGGACAGG